>NZ_JFYS01000020.1:0-75942 GCF_000632045.1 Stenotrophomonas sp. RIT309 | reverse complement strand
CTGTCGAAGGCGGGGTGGGTCCGGTTGCGGGGGTGTCCGCGGCATGGATGCCGCGGCCAAGCCCCCATGGACGGGTTTACGGCGTCCCCCGCAACCGGACCCACCCCGCCATCCCACGGATAGCCCGCTTCTGCTGTTGCTGTTGCTGTTGCTGTTGCCGGCCAGCGGCCGGCACTACCGCTTCGGCGGGTGCAGGGCGCAGCCCTGCCCGAAACCCTCAACCCGCCGGGGTGCCCGCACCATGCAGATAATCCAGGCTCACCTGCAGCAGCGCACGGAATCCGACATCCAGCGCCTTCTCATCCAGCAGGAACTTCGGCGAATGGTTGGCCGGCGCCGTCGCCGGGTCGATGCCCACGCTGGTGGAACCGACGAAGAAGAACATACCCGGCACTTCCTTGGCGTACAGCGAGAAATCCTCCGCGCCCATCTGCAGCGGCGGCTCGTACACGTTGTCCTTGCCCACCACCGCCTGCAGGCTCGGCAGCATCTTCGCGGTCAGCGCCGGGTCGTTCACCGTGGCCGGGTTGCCTTCCGATTCGTAGATGTCGGTCACCGCCTTGGCCCCATGCGCGGCAGCGGTGTGGTCGGCCACGTTGCGCAGGTCGGCGAAGATCTGCTGGCGCATGCCTTCGTCGAAGGTGCGGATGGTGCCGACCATCTCCACTTCATCGGGAATGATGTTGTAGCGGATGCCGCCGTTGATGGCGCCGAAGGTCAGCACCGCCGGCTGCTTGGACAGGTTGGCGCGGCGGCTGACGATGGTCTGTGCGGTGCCGATCAGATCAGCAGTGGCCACGATCGGATCCACGCCGTTCCACGGTGCCGAGCCATGGGTCTGGCGGCCGATCACCTTGATGCCGAAACGATCGGACGCGGCCATCAGCGGGCCACCGCGCACCGCGATCTGCCCTGCCTGCACGCTGGAGAACACATGCAGGCCGAACACCGCCTCGGGCTTGAAGTCGGCAAACAGGCCTTCCTTCAGCATCAGCGCCGCACCGCCCTCTTCCGGTGGCGGCGCACCTTCTTCGGACGGCTGGAAGATCAGCATCACCTGGCCCGGCAGGTCCTTCTTCATCGCCACCAGCGCTTCGGCCACGCCCAGCAGGGTGGCAGTGTGCGCGTCATGGCCACAGGCGTGCATCACGCCCACGGTCTGCCCGCGGTACTGCGCGGTGGCCTTGGAGGCGAATGGCAGGCCGGTCTGCTCGGTCACCGGCAGTGCGTCCATGTCCGCGCGCAGGGCGATCTTCGGGCCCGGCTTGCCGCCTTCGATGATCGCCACCACGCCGTGGTGGGCAATGCCGGTCTTCGGCTTCAGGCCCATCGCGCGCAGGCGCTTGGCGACCTCGGCGGAGGTGCGCTCCTCGCGGTTGGACAGTTCCGGGTGCTGATGGAAATCGCGGCGCCATTCAACCACCTTGGCCTGCAGGCGCTGCGCGGCAGCGGTCACTTCCGGGCGCTGCGCGTCCTCGGCGTGGGCAAGGGCCGGCAGGGCCAGCAGCAGGGCGGACAGCAGCAACGAACGGCGCATCTCGATCTCCACGGAAGGGGTCTGCACCTGAATGTAGGGCAACCTTGCCGTTACGGGAACCTCCAGCGTCGTCCATCTGTCTGAGCGCCCGTCCCATCCGTCATGCAGGAAACCCGGTGGGCCACAGGTATGCTTTGCGCATTGCCACCCGGGGTGCCCACCCCGTCCAGCCCTCTTGGAGTCTTGAATGTCACGTGTTTGGAAGATCGTGCTGCTGGTCGTGGCGGTACTGGTGCTGGCCGTGGTCGGCCTGCGCGTACTCGGTGGCGGCAAGGACAAGGCTGCCGGGCAGCAGGCAGGCGCCGGCCAGGGGGGCGAAGATCCCGATGCCGGCCCGGTGCCGGTGACCGTGGTCGATGCCGCGCGCCAGGACGTGCCGGTGTATGCCAGCGCACTGGGCACGGTGACCGCGATGAACACCGTGACGGTCAGCCCGCAGGTGGGCGGCCAGCTGATGAGCCTCAATTTCCGCGAAGGCCAGGAAGTGAAGAAGGGCGACGTGCTGGCGGTGATCGACCCGCGCACCGCCCAGGCCAGCTATGACCAGGCCGTTGCATCCAAGCGCCAGAACGAAGCCCTGCTGGCCACCGCACGTTCGAACTACCAGCGCTCGAACGCGCCGGAGTACCGCCAGTTCGTGGCCAAGACCGATCTGGATACACAACGAAACCAGGTGGCACAGTACGAAAGCGCAGTGGCGGCCAATGAAGCCAGCATGCGTTCGGCGCAGGTGCAGCTGCAGTACACCCGGGTCACCGCGCCGATCACCGGTATCGCCGGCATCCGCGCGGTCGACGCCGGCAACGTGGTCAACGCCGGTACCGCACTGGTCACCCTGACCCAGATCCATCCGATCCACGTGCTGTTCAACCTGCCCGAACGCCAGCTCGGCGACGTGCGCCAGGCGCAGGCCGCCGGCAGCGTGCCGGTCGCAGCGCTGGACCGCGCCGATTCGCACGTGCTCAGCGGCGACGGCAAGCTGGACGTGGTCGACAACCTGATCAGCGCCGACAGCGGCACCTTCAAGGCACGCGCGGTGTTCGACAACACCGACAACGGCCTGTGGCCGGGCCAGTTCGTCAATGTGCGCATGCAGCTGCGCACCATCGGCGGCGGCGTGGTGATCCCGACCCAGGCAGTGCTGCGTGGCCCGGACGGCGAGTACGTCTACGTCGTGCAGGGCGACAACACGGTGAAGATGCAGACCGTGCGCAGTGGCGTGGAAGTGGGCGACAGCCAGGTGCAGATCGCCGAAGGCCTGAAGGGCGGCGAGCGCGTGGTCAGCGAAGGCCAGTTCCGCCTGAAGCCGGGCAGCAAGGTGACCGCGCTGAAGCCGGGGGAGACCCCGGCCGCACCGACCGAGGCCGAACTGAAGGCCGCCGAACAGAAGAGTGGCGGCGGCCGCCGCGGTGGTGGCCCGCGCTGAGCGCAGGCCCCTGCTCTTCCCCGCGCCGGCGATCCCGCCGGCGCTGCCATTGAAGTGCCAGCAAGGATCAGTCCGTGGGCTTTTCGACGATCTTCATCCGCCGCCCGATTGCCACCTCGCTGTTGATGGCGGGCTTGTTGCTGCTGGGCATCCTCGGTTACCGCAAGCTGCCGGTGTCGGCGCTGCCGGAAATCGATGCGCCCAGCCTGGTGGTGACCACGCAGTACCCCGGTGCCAACGCCACCACCATGGCCTCGCTGGTGACCACGCCGCTGGAGCGCCAGTTCGGGCAGATCTCCGGGCTGGAACTGATGACCTCCGATTCCTCGGCGGGGTTGTCGACGATCATCCTGCAGTTCTCGATGGACCGCGACATCGACATCGCCGCACAGGACGTGCAGGCGGCGATCCGCCAGGCCACCCTGCCCTCGTCGCTGCCGTACCAGCCGGTCTACAACCGGGTGAACCCGGCCGACGCGGCCATCGTCACCCTCAAGCTGACCTCCGATACGCGGCCGCTGCGCGACGTCAACAACTACGCTGACTCGATCCTCGCCCAGCGCCTGTCGCAGGTGCAGGGCGTGGGCCTGGTGTCGATCGCCGGCAACGTGCGTCCGGCCGTGCGCATCCAGGTCAATCCGGCGCAGCTTTCCAACATGGGCTTGACCCTGGAAGAGCTGCGCAGCGCGCTCACCCAGGCCAACGTCAATGCGCCGAAGGGCTCGCTGAACGGCAAGACCCAGTCCTACAGCATCGGCACCAACGACCAGCTGGCCAGCGCCGCCGAGTACCGCGACACCATCATCAGCTACAAGAACGGCCGCCCGGTGCGTCTGTCCGACGTGGCCGAAGTGATCGATGGCGTGGAGAACGACCAGCTGGCGGCATGGGCCGACGGCAAGCCGGCCGTGCTGCTGGAAGTGCGCCGGCAGCCGGGCGCCAACATCGTGCAGACCGTCGAGCGCATCCGCGCGCTGCTGCCGCAGCTGCAGGGCGTACTGCCGGCCGACGTGCACCTGGAGGTGTTCTCCGACCGTACCGAAACCATCCGCGCCTCGGTGCATGAAGTGCAGTTCACCCTGATCCTGACGATCGGCCTGGTGGTGGCGGTGATCTTCGTGTTCCTGCGCCGGTTCTGGGCCACCATCATTCCCTCGGTGGCGGTGCCGTTGTCGCTGGCCGGCACCTTCGCGGTGATGGCCTTCACCGGCATGTCGCTGGACAACCTCTCGCTGATGGCGCTGGTGGTGGCCACCGGCTTCGTGGTCGACGATGCGATCGTGATGATCGAGAACATCGTGCGCTACATCGAACAAGGCAAGAGCGGCAAGGAGGCGGCCGAGATCGGTGCGCGCCAGATCGGCTTCACCGTGCTGTCGCTGACGGTTTCACTGGTGGCGGTGTTCCTGCCGCTGCTGCTGATGCCCGGCGTCACCGGCCGCCTGTTCCACGAGTTCGCCTGGGTGCTGAGCATCGCCGTGGTGCTGTCGATGCTGATCTCGCTGACGCTCACCCCGATGATGTGCGCCTACCTGCTCAAGCCCGATGCGCTGCCCGAGGGCGAAGACGCGCACGAACGTGCGGCCGCGGCCGGCAAGCAGAACCTGTGGACGCGCACCGTCGGGCTGTATGAGCGCAGCCTGGACTGGGTGCTGGAACACCAGCCGCTCACCCTGGCCGTGGCCGCTGCCGCGCTGGTACTGACCGTGCTGCTGTACGTGCTGATTCCCAAGGGCCTGCTGCCCGAACAGGACACCGGCCTGATCACCGCCGTGGTCCAGGCCGACCAGAACATCGCCTTCCCGCAGATGGAGCAACGCACCCAGCAGGTGGCCGAAGCGCTGCGCAGGGATCCGGACGTGACCGGCGTATCGGCCTTCATCGGTGCCGGCAGCATGAACCCCACGCTCAACCAGGGCCAGCTGTCGATCGTGCTGAAAGAGCGCGGCGAACGTGATGGGCTGGAAGACATCCTGCCGCGCCTGCAGAAATCCGTCGCCGGTATTCCCGGCGTGGCGCTGTACCTGAAGCCGGTACAGGACGTGACCCTGGACACCCGCGTGGCCGCCACCGAGTACCAGTACTCGCTGTCGGACGTGGACAGCGCGGAAGTCGCGCTGCAGGCCAACCGCCTGACCCAGGCGCTGCGCCAGCGCCCGGAACTGGCCGACGTCGACAACAACCTGTCCAACCAGGGCCGCGCACTGGAACTGAACATCGACCGCGACAAGGCCAGCGTGCTGGGCGTGCCGATGCAGACCATCGACGACACCCTCTACGATGCGTTCGGCCAGCGCCAGATCTCGACCATCTTCACCGAGCTCAACCAGTACCGCGTGGTGCTGGAAGTGGCGCCGCAGTTCCGTACCAGCACTGCGCTGATGGAACAGCTGGCGGTCGCCTCCAACGGTGCCGGCGCACTCACCGGCACCAACGCGACCAGCTTCGGCCAGGTCACTTCGTCCAACTCGTCGACCGCCACCGGTATCGGTGCACAGAACACCGGCATCACCGTCGGTGCGGGCGGCATCATCCCGTTGTCGGCGCTGGCCGAGGCGAAGGTTTCCAGCGCGCCGCTGCTGGTCAGCCACCAACAGCAGCTTCCTGCGGTGACGGTTTCCTTCAACGTCGCGGCGGGCTATTCGCTGTCCGATGCGGTCAAGGCCATCGAAGAGACCAAGGCCAGCCTGGACATGCCGGCGCACGTGCATGCGCAGTTCATCGGCAAGGCCGCTGAATTCACCGGCAGCCAGACCGACGTGGTGTGGCTGCTGCTGGCCTCGCTGGTGGTGATCTACATCGTGCTGGGCGTGCTGTACGAGAGCTACATCCACCCGATCACGATCATCTCGACCCTGCCGCCGGCCGGCGTCGGTGCGCTGCTGGCATTGATGGTCTGTGGCCTGAGCCTGTCGGTGGACGGCATCGTCGGCATCGTGCTGCTGATCGGCATCGTCAAGAAGAACGGCATCATGATGGTCGACTTCGCCATCGAGGCGCGGCGCACCGGCGCCAACGCGCGCGAGGCCATCCGCCGCGCCTGCCTGCTGCGCTTCCGCCCGATCATGATGACCACCGCTGCAGCCATGCTTGGCGCGTTGCCGCTGGCGCTGGGCACCGGCATCGGCTCGGAACTGCGTCGGCCGCTGGGCATCGCCATCGTCGGCGGCCTGCTGCTGTCGCAGCTGGTAACCCTGTACACCACGCCGGTGATCTACCTGTACATGGAACGCTTCTCGGAATGGCTCGCCCGTCGCCGTGAACAGCGTGCGCTGCGCGATGGCACGGTGCAGGAGCCGCAGGCATGACCCTGGCCCCGCACCTTCGGGGGGCTGCACGATGAACCTGTCCGGCCCCTTCATCCGTCGCCCGATCGGTACCGCCCTGCTGGCCATCGGCTTGTTCATGGTCGGCGTGATCTGTTACCTGCGGCTCGGCGTGTCGGCACTGCCGAACATCGAGATCCCGGTGATCTTCGTGCATGCCAGCCAGTCCGGTGCGGATGCGGCGACCATGGCCTCCACGGTGACCGCGCCGCTGGAGCGCCACCTCGGCCAGCTGCCAGGCATCGACCGCATGCGTTCGTCGAGCTCGGAAGGCAGCTCGCTGGTGTTCATGATCTTCCAGAGCGACCGCGACATCGATTCGGCCGCGCTGGACGTACAGACCGCGATCAATTCGGCGCAGGCCGACCTGCCCTCGGGCATGGGATCGCCGATGTACCAGAAGGCGAACCCGAACGACGATCCGGTGATCGCCATCGCGCTGACCTCGCAGACGCAGTCCGCCGATGAGCTGTACAACGTCGCCGATTCGCTGCTGGCCCAGCGCATCCGCCAGATCGGCGGCGTCGCCTCGGTGGATATCGCCGGTGCCTCGACGCCGGCGGTGCGTGTGGACGTCAACCTGCGCCTGATGAACGCGCTGGGACTGACCGCCGACGACCTGCGCAATGCCGTGCGCGCGGCCAACGTGACCTCGCCCACCGGCTTCCTCAGCGATGGCAACACCACCACGGCGATCATCGCCAACGATTCGGTCGCACGCGCCGCCGACTTCGCCGATCTGGTGGTCAAGACCCAGGGCGATGGCCGGGTGATCCGCCTGAAGGACATCGCCAACGTCTACGACGGCCAGCAGGACGCCTACCAGGCCGCGTGGTTCGACCACAAACCGGCCGTGGTGATGTATGTGTTCACCCGCGCCGGCGCCAACATCGTCGAGACCGTGGACCGGGTGAAAGCGCAGATTCCCGCGTTGCGCGACTACCTGCAGCCGGGCACCACGATGACGCCCTACTTCGACCGCACCCCGACCATCCGGTCGTCGCTGCATGAAGTGCAGATCACCCTGCTGATCAGCCTGGCGATGGTGGTGCTGACCATGGCGCTGTTCCTGCGCCGGTTGGCGCCGACGCTGATCGCGGCGGTCACCGTGCCGCTGTCGCTGGCCGGTGCCGCGCTGGTGATGTACGTGATGGGCTTCACCCTGAACAACCTGAGCCTGCTGGCGCTGGTGATCGCGATCGGCTTCGTGGTCGACGATGCGATCGTGGTGATCGAGAACATCATGCGCCACCTCGACGAGGGCATGCCGCGGATGCAGGCGGCCTTCGCCGGTGCGCGCGAAATCGGCTTCACCATCGTCTCGATCACCGCTTCGCTGGTGGCGGTGTTCATCCCGCTGCTGTTCGCCAGCGGCATGATGGGCGCGTTCTTCCGCGAATTCACCGTCACCCTGGTGGCGGCGATCGTGGTGTCGATGATCGTTTCGCTGACGCTGACCCCGGCGCTGTGCAGCCGCTTCCTCAGCGCGCACGACCACACGGCGGCACCGTCGCGCTTCGGCCGCTGGCTCGATGCCGGTCACGAGCGGATGCTGCGCGTCTACACCGTGTTCCTTGATTTTTCGCTGCGCCATGCGCTGCTGCTGTCGTTGACGCCGTTGATCCTGATCGGCGTCACCATCTTCCTGTTCGGTGCGGTGAAGAAGGGCGCGTTCCCGCCGCAGGACACCGGCCTGATCTGGGGCCGCGCCAATTCCAGTGCGACGGTGTCCTTCGAGGACATGGTCAGCCGCCAGCGCCGCATCACCGACATGCTGATGGCCGACCCGGCAGTGAAGACCGTGGGCGTACGCCTGGGCAGCGGCCGCCAGGGCTCCAGCGCGCAGTTCAACGTGGAACTGAAGTCGCGCAAGGAAGGCCGCCGCGAAACCACCGCACACGCACTGGCACGGCTGAGTGCGAAGGCCGACCGCTACCCGGACCTGCAGCTGCGCCTGCGCGCGATCCAGGACCTGCCCAGCAACGATGGCGGTGGAAACAGCCAGGGCGCGCAGTACCGCGTCTCGCTGCAGGGCAACGACCTGGCCGCACTGCAGGAATGGCTGCCCAAGCTGCAGGCGGCATTGAAGAAGAACCCGAAGCTGCGTGATGTCGGCACCGACGTCGACAACGCCGGCCTGCGCCAGAACATCGAGATCGACCGGGCCAAGGCCGCGCGCCTGGGCATCTCGGTCGGCGCCATCGACGGTGCGCTGTACGGCGCCTTCGGCCAGCGCCAGATCTCCACCATCTACTCGGACATCAACCAGTACAGCGTGGTGGTCAATGCGCTGCCGTCGCAGACCGCCACGCCTTCGGCGCTGGACGAAGTGCATGTGCGTGCACGCAACGGCGAGATGGTACCGATCACGGCGGTGGCCCGCCAGGCGCCGGGCCTGGCGCCCTCGCAGATCACCCATGAAAACCAGTACACGACGATGGACCTGAGCTACAACCTCGCCCCCGGCGTCAGCATGGGCGAGGCCAAGGCCATCATCGACAGCACCGTGGCCGGCATGCGCATGCCCGGCGACATCCGCCTGGCCGACGACGCCGGCTTCGGCTTCAATTCCGACCCCAGCGACATGCTGATCCTGGTGCTGGCAGCCATCCTCACCGTCTACCTGGTGCTGGGCATCCTGTACGAAAGCCTGATCCACCCGGTGACGATCCTGTCCACCCTGCCGGCCGCCGGCGTCGGTGCGTTGCTGGCGCTGTTCGGCACCAACACCGAACTGTCGGTGATCTCGATGATCGCGCTGGTGCTGCTGATCGGCATCGTCAAGAAGAACGCGATCATGATGATCGACTTCGCCCTGGTGGCGCAGCGCGAACATGGGCTGACTCCGCGCGATGCTGCCCGTGAAGCCAGCATCGTGCGTTTCCGCCCGATCATGATGACCACGATGGTGGCAATCCTGGCGGCGGTGCCGCTGGCGATCGGCCTGGGCGAAGGTTCAGAGCTGCGTCGCCCGCTGGGCATCGCGATGATCGGCGGCCTGCTGTTCTCGCAGAGCCTGACCCTGCTCAGCACGCCGGCGCTGTACGTGATCTTCTCGTGCCTGGCCGAGCGCTGGAAGGCGCGGCGCGCGCGCAGGCGTGAAGCGAAGCTCCTCAGGCGCGCACAGCGGGCCTGACTTCGGCAGCGCCGGGCCATGCCCGGCGGCCTTTCAGCAATCCGCGCTGCGCGCTCGCCGGGCATGGCGCGGCGCTACCGGCCTCTGGTGGGTGCGGACCGTTGGTCCGCACGCCGATGGCATTTGACGCGCTGTAACGAAAAGAGAACAATTCTCATCCAGCCATGGTCCTGCGCCCCCTTGTGGCGCCCCGCTGCCGTCCCCGGCACGCCTGCGTGATCCCAGCCACCGACCTTTCCCCCCTGCATGGGCGGATGGCCCGTGGCCGCCCGCCGAGGATCTCCATCGATGTTGCCGATTCGCTCCCCCCGCCTGGCCGTACTGGCCGTCGCGCTGTCCGCCGCCTGCACTGCACACGCCGAAGCCCCGGCCGGATCCGGCAGCGCCACCGATCTGGACGCGGTCAAGGTCATCGCCGAGCGTACCCATACCGAGGCTGGCGCCCTCGGCGATCGCGCCCTGCGTGATACCCCGTTCGCGATCATCGCCGTCGGCCGTGAGCAGATCGAACAGCGCCAGGTCGTGTCGCTGGGCGAAGCCTTCCTGCTCGACCCCTCGGTCACCACCCAGGTCAGCGCCTATGCCAGTGGCTGGAGCTCGCCGATCCGCAACCGTGGCATCGACCTGAATTTCGACAGCTACCGGGTCAACGGTCTGCAGGTCTCGTCCTGGGGCACCGAATGGCCGCTGGAAGTGATGGAACAGGTCGACCTGCTGAAGGGTCCGGGAGGTTTCCTGTACGGCTTCGGCGCGCCGGGCGGCATCGTCAACTACATCACCAAGAAGCCGACCGACGTACCGACCTTCTCCGCCCAGCTCGGCTGGCGCGAGCAGGGCATCGTCAGCGGCGGCATCGACGTCGGCGGCCGCTTCGGCAACGAGCAGATGTTCGGCTACCGCTTCAACGCGTACCAGGAAAAGGGCGAAACCTTCAACGGTGGCCATGTCGATCGCAAGGTCGGTGCACTGTCGCTGGACGCGCGCCTGAGCGATGCGCTCACCTGGACCTTCGACGGCGTGTTCCAGTCGCGCGACCTGCGCGAGGAATCACCGCAGTACTACTTCCGTGGCCTGACCTCCCTGCCGCAGCCGATCGCCGGCGATGTCGACAACAGCGTGCCCGGCACCTACTACGACACCCGCTCCAGCCTGCTGTCCACCGCGCTGAACTGGCAGATCAACAGCGACTGGAAGGCCAGCCTGAGCTATGGCGTCACCACCTCGTGGAACGACGTCAACAAGATCTTCGCCTACATCGACGACACCAACGGCGACTACGCCGTCAACGTCTATGAGCTCGGCGGCAAGAGCGAGTGGAAGCTGGCACAGGCACTGGTGCAGGGCCGCTTCGGCACCGGCCCACTGCAGCACCAGCTGGTGGCCGGTGTCAGCCACCAGACCGGGCTGGGCTGGGACCGTCCCTACGAGTTCAGCCTGATCGGCCGTGCCAACCTCTACCAGCGCCATGGCATCCGTCACGACGCGGTGGGTTCCCGGGTGATGACCCGCGGTGACGAGACCGTGCAGCAGGCGGTGTTCGTCAGCGATACCGTCGATCTCGGCCATGGCTGGTCGGTGCTGGCCGGTTGGCGCTACAACGACTTCGAGACCAAGGGCGCCTACCACACCTATCCGGTCACCCCGACCTATGCGGTCATGTTCAAGCCCAGTGAGGCCGTCACCCTGTATGCCAGCTACATCGAGTCGCTGGAAGCAGGCAGCCGCGTAGGCAACAGCTACATCAATGCCGGCGATGTGCTCGACCCCACCATCAGCAAGCAGTACGAGATCGGCGCCAAGGTGGAAGCGAATCGCTGGAACGCGAATGTCGCTGCGTTCCGCCTGGAACGTGGCGCCAACATCGATCAGCTGACCGATGCAGGCAAGCGCCTGGTGCAGGATGGCATCACCCTGTACGAAGGCGTCGAAGCCAGCGCCGACCTGCACCTGACCGATGCGCTGACCGTGGGCGGTGGCGTGACCTGGCTGGACCCGACCTACGACAAGCTGTCACCGGGCAGCGCGGCGCAGGAAGGCAACCGTACCGTCGGTGCTGCGCGCTGGAGCGGCGTGCTGCACGCCACTTACCAGCTGCCGTGGGTGGAAGGGCTGGAGACCTATGCCGCCGTGCGCTACTACGGCGATGTCTGGTACGACGCCGACAACACCCTGAAGCTGCCCGACTACACCCTCGTCAACGCCGGCGTCGGTTACCGCCTGCTGGCCTCCGGCCATCCGGTGACCCTGCGTGCCAGCGTGGAGAACCTGGCCAACCGCAGGTACTGGTCCAATGCCGGCGTCGGCCTGCCGCGCACCTTCGCGCTCAGCGTGCGGTTCGACATGTAACGGGCCACGGTAGCGCCGGGCCATGCCCGGCGGCTGCATGCCACGCCGCGCATGGCGCGGCGCTACCGGATTTCACGCGTGGCCCGTAATAATGGTGGCCGATCCTTTCGCCGAGCCTGCATGTCCGCACGCGAATCCCGCCTCAGCCGCCTGTGGGCCCACGAGAAGGCCAGCTATGGCCTGCGGGTGTTCATTGCCCTGACCGCGGCCATGGCCGTGTGCTGGCACCTGGATGCGCTGACCGCGCTGCCCGGCGTGTTCCTCGGCATCATCGCCAGTGCGATTGCCGAGACCGATGACAACTGGTGGGGCCGGACCAAGGCCGTGCTGCTGTCGCTGTTGTGCTTCTGCCTGGCAGCGGCCTCGGTGATCTGGCTGTTCCCCTGGCCGTGGATATTCATCGCGGCACTGGCGCTGTCCACGTTCGGCCTGACACTGCTCGGTGCACTGGGCGAGCGCTACGCGTCCATCGCCCAGGCGACCGTCACGCTGGCCATCTACACCATGATCGGCCTGGAACAGCATGGCGCCCATGACCTGCACAGTGCGCTGGATGCGGTCAGCCACCTGCTTGCGGGTGCGGTCTGGTACGGGCTGCTGTCGATCCTGTGGACCACGTTGTTCGCCAACCGGCCGGTGCGCGAGCGCGTGGCCCGCCTGTACGTGGAACTGGGCCGTTACCTGCAGCTCAAGGCCGCGCTGTTCGAACCCGTACGCGAGGCGGACCTGCAGCGCCGCCAGCTCGACCTGGCCGAACAGAACCGTCGCGTGGTCGGCGCGCTGAACGAGGCCAAGACCGCGATCCTGGCGCGCTTTGGCCGCTCCGGACGGCCCGGCGTCAACTCCGGCCTGTACCTGCGCCTGTACTACATGGCACAGGATTTCCATGAGCGCGCCAGCTCCTCGCATTACCCGTACGGCGCGCTGGTCGACGCGTTCTTCCACAGCGACGTGCTGTACCGCTGCCAGCGCCTGCTCGACCTGCAGGGCCAGGCCTGTGCACGGCTGGGCGAAGCGATCCGGCTGCGTCGTCCGTTCGTCTACGGCGAGAGCAACCAGCAGGCCGGGCGCGATCTGGCCGATGCCCTGGCCTACCTGCGCGACCAGCAACGCCCGCAGTGGCAGCGCCTGCTCGGCTCGCTGGACCTGCTGGTGCACAACCTGCGCAGCATCGAGCGCCGCCTGCTCGATGCCGAACGTTCCGAAGCCAGCCTGGACAACGTCGACACCCGCCTGCGCGACAGCAACCCGCACACGCTGCGCGAAATGGGCGTGCGCGTGCGCCAGCAGCTCACCCCCGGCTCGGTATTGTTCCGCCATGGCCTGCGCATGGCGCTGGCACTGATCGCCGGTTTCGTTGCCATCCATCTGTTCAATGCACAGAACGGCTCGTGGGTCCTGCTGACCATCGTGTTCGTGTGCCGGCCCAGCTTCGGTGCCACCCGCCAGCGCCTGGCCCAGCGCATCGTCGGTACGCTTGCCGGCCTGGTGCTGACCTGGGCGCTGCTGCAGCTGTTCCCAACGCTGGAGATCCAGCTGCTGATCGCATTGCTGTCGGCACTGCTGTTCTTCTTCACCCGTACCGACCGCTATCTGGTCGCCTCGGCCGCCATCACGGTGATGGCGCTGACCTGCTTCAACCTGATCGGCGACGGCTTCGTGCTGATCGTGCCGCGCATGGTCGATACGGTTCTGGGGTGCGCGATCGCCGCAGCGGCCGCGTTCCTGATCCTGCCGGACTGGCAGGGTCGACAGCTGCACCGCGTGCTGGCGCGGGTGCTGGATACCGCCGCCCGTTATCTGGAATCGGTGCTGGGCCAGTACCGCAGCGGCATGCGCGACGACCTGGCCTACCGCATCGCCCGCCGCGACATGCACAACGCCGATGCCGCACTGTCCACCGCATTGTCGAACATGCTGCGCGAACCGGGCCACGTGCGCCGCAACCTCGATTCGGGTTTCCACTTCCTGGCGTTGTCCAACACCCTGCTCGGGCATCTGTCGGCGCTGGGTGCGCACCGCGACCAGGTCGACAGCTACGCGGGCGATCCACTCGCGCTGGCCGCTGGCGAGCGGGTGCGTAAAGCGCTGCAGCAGCTGGCATCGGCATTGACGGCGCAGCAGCCGGTGTCGGAGGAGGACAACGACGCCGATCGTGCGGTGGCCGCGGAACTGGAGCAGCTCGATGAGACGATGCCGCCGAAACTGCAGTTGATCCGCACGCAGATGGCGCTGGTGCTGCGGATGTTGCCGAAGGTGAGGGCAGCGGCCAATGGCGCGGTGCGCGGCCTGGCCTGAGCGGACGGCATCCACGCATGGCGTGGATCTACTGGAGCGGCATCCACGCGTGGCTTGATCTACTGGAGCGGCATCCACGCGTGGCGTGGATCTACTGGAGCGGTATTCGGGCGTGACCCTGTCGGCCGTGCAACATCTTGTTGCGTGCACGGGGGCATTGCGATCACGCCCCGACGCCGATACTGCGGTGTCGCCCACGCAGGATTTCCCCCATGAAGATCGAACTCAACGACCGCACCGCACTGGTCACCGCCTCCACCGCCGGCATCGGTCTGGCCATCGCGCAGGGGCTTGCCGCCGCGGGTGCGCAGGTCATCCTCAACGGCCGCAGTACCGACAGCGTGGAACGCGCACGTCAGCGACTGCTGGCTGCAATTCCCGACGCCAACGTGCTGGGCGTGGCCGCCGATCTGTCCGACGCCCGCGGGGTCGACGCGCTGCTGGCCGGCCTGCCGGGCAACGTCGACATCCTGGTCAACAATGCCGGCATCTTCGGCCCGCAGGACTTCTTCGAGACCGACGATGCCACCTGGGAGCAGTACTGGCAGACCAATGTCATGTCCGGCGTGCGCCTGTCGCGCGCCCTGCTGCCGGCGATGGTCGACGCCGGTTGGGGCCGCGTGCTGTTCATCTCCTCCGAATCAGCACGCAACATTCCTGCCGACATGATCCATTACGGCGTCAGCAAGACCGCGCAGCTGTCGTTGTCGCGCGGCCTGGCCAAGCGCGTAGCCGGCAGCGGTGTCACCGTCAATGCGGTGCTGCCCGGCCCGACGTTGTCCGATGGCTTCGCAACGATGTTCGAAGAAGAGCGTACACGCACCGGCAAGCCGCTGGAACAGATCGGCCGTGAGTTCGTGATGGCACATCGTCCTGCATCGGTGATCCAGCGCGCGGCCACGGTCGAGGAAGTGGCCAACATGGTGGTCTACCTCGCCTCGCCGCAGGCGTCGGCCACCTCCGGCGCAGCGCTGCGGGTCGATGGCGGCGTGGTCGACGATATCGTGTGAGCGTTGGTGGGGTGTGTGGACCAACGGTCCGCACCTACCGCATCCCTGCCTGACAGGCAGGGATGCTAGGCTGCGCCGGTCCAAGGAGGTTCCATGTCCGGTCACAACCAGTTCGCCCTGCTGCGCCAGCGCCGTTTCCTGCCGTTCTTCATCGTGCAGGGGTTGGGTGCCTTCAACGACAACGTGTACCGGCAGGCGATCATCGGCCTGCTGTTCTACCTGGGCGTAGCCGAGAGCGAGCGCACGCTCTACACCAACCTGGCGCCGGCGCTGTTCATCCTGCCCTACTTCCTGTTCTCCGCCCTGGCCGGGCAGATCGCGGAAAAGCTGGAGAAGTCGCGGCTGATCGTGATCACCACCACCATGGAGATCGTGATCATGACGCTGGCTGCGGTGGGCTTTCTCACCGAGAGCCTGCCGGTGCTGCTGGTGGCCCTGTTCTGCACGGGCCTGCAGTCCACCCTGTTCGGCCCGGTGAAGTACTCGGTGCTGCCCTCGGTACTGCGTCCGGAAGAACTGACCGGTGGCAATGGCCTGGTCGAGATGGGCACGTCGATGTCGATCCTGACCGGCATGATCGTCGGCGGCCTGGTGTTCACCCTGGCAGGCAGCCATGGCCCGATCGTGGCCGCCACCTCTGTCATCGCGCTGGCGATCTGCGGCAACCTGGCCGCGCGCATGATCCCCAAGGTGGATGCCGGCGCCCCGGACCTGAAGATCAACTGGAACCCGATCCCCGAATCGCTGGCCGTGCTGCGCATGGCCAGGAAACAGAAGGCGGTACGCAACGCCATCCTCGGCGTGTCCTGGTTCTGGTTCGTCGGCACCATCCTTACCGCGCAGCTGCCGTCCTATGCGGTCACCAACCTCGGTGGCGAGCCCACCCTGTACATCTTCGCCCTGGCGCTGTTCTCAGTCGGCACCGGTGTCGGTTCGCTGCTGTGCGAAAAGCTGTCGGCGCGCACGGTGGAGATCGGCCTGGTGCCGCTGGGTGCGTTCGGCATGACCGCCTTCCTGCTGGACCTGTACTTCGCACGCGCCGGTGAGGCCACCGCGCAAGGCCTGTCGGTCACCCAGTTCGTGCACCAGGCCGGCAGCATCCGCATCATCATCGACCTGCTCGGCATCGGCCTGTTCACCGGCTTCTTCGTGGTGCCGCTGTTTGCTTTGATCCAGAGCCGCACGCCGAAATCGGAGATGTCGCGCGTATTCGCCGCGCTGAACATCCAGAACTCCGGCTTCATCGTCGCTGCGGCCGTACTCGGCCTGCTCACCCAGCGCCTGCTCGGCTGGACCATCCCGCAGCTGTTCCTGGCACTGGCCATCGCCAATGCCGTGGTGGCGATCTACATCTTCACCATCGTCCCCGAATTCCTGATGCGCTTCCTCAGCTGGGTGATGGTGCGCACGCTGTACCGGCTGCGCCCGCACGGCATCGAAGCGAACGTGCCCGATGAGGGCGCCGCGCTGCTGGTCTGCAACCACGTCAGCTACATGGACGCGCTGATCCTGTCGGCGACGATCCCGCGCCCGGTGCGCTTCGTCATGTACTACAAGATCTTCAACATCCCGGTCATGCGCTGGATCTTCCGCACCGCCAAGGCGATTCCGATCGCCGGTGCGCGCGAAGACCCCGCCCTGATGCAGCGCGCGTTCGATGAAGTCGACGCCGCACTCGCCGAGGGCGAGCTGGTATGCATCTTCCCGGAAGGCGCACTGACCCGCGACGGCACGATGGCAGCGTTCAAATCCGGCGTGGAGAAGATCCTCGAACGCCGTCCGGTACCGGCGGTGCCGATGGCCCTGCGCGGCATGTGGTCGAGCATGTGGAGCCGCCGCGATACCCGTCTGGGCCGCATGCGCGTGCCGCGCCGGTTCCGGGCGACAGTGGAGGTGGTCGCCGCCCCGGCGGTGGATGGCCATTCAACCGATGCCGCCGCCCTGGAAGCGCAGGTCCGCAGCCTGCGCGGCGACCTCGCCTGACGCAATCGCCCCCATCCGGGGGCGATGACGGTACGCTGCATACGCCACCGTCCAAGGGCGATACGAGGCCTGACGGGGCTGAAAACGCATACATGCGTCGTTGGTTGCGGTAGATTACGCACCCACAGGGGGGAGGTTCGGCCCGTTCACACGGCCGACCACCAAGGAATGGAGTCTTGCTTTGAATCAACCGCCACCGCTCAGCCGTCCGGTCTACATCCCCAACCATCTGGTCTGGGCGATCCTGACGACGCTGTTCTGCTGCCTGCCGTTGGGCGTGGTGTCGATCGTGTATGCCGCCCAGGTCGATGGTCGCAATGCGGCCGGTGACCTGCCGGGGGCCTATAGCGCGTCGCGCAAGGCGGGCTGGTGGGCGGTGGCTTCGGCCGCAGCCCTGCCGGTCCTGTTGCTGTTGTGGTTCGGGCTGTTCGGCGGCTTGGCCGCGCTGGGCGCTCTATCCGACCTTTGATTCACCACCACTACCCATCGAGGAGCTTGAACCATGAACACCACCACTGCGCAGGTCCCCAACAATCTGGTCTGGGCCATCCTGTCCACCCTGTTCTGCTGCCTGCCGGCCGGCATCGTGTCGATCGTCTACGCCGCGCAGGTCAACGGCAAGCTGGCTGCCGGCGACGTCGCCGGTGCCCGTGATTCGGCCGACAAGGCCAAGAAGTGGGCCATCTGGTCGGCCATCGCTGCCGTTGTGGTTGGCGTCCTGTACTTCATCATCATCATGGCCGTTGGCGGCCTGGGCGCCCTGAGCGGCGGCAACGGCAGCTACTGATGCCCGCGACGGGGTCCGGCCATGCGCCGGATCCCGCCCCCGCATGTCCGCACTTCCTGCTCGTTCCCGACTCACCCGCTGGGCTCCGCTGCTGGCCGCGTCCGGCCTGGCTGCGGGTGCCGCCGTGGTCCTGCGCCACGTCAATCCGTATGTCTCCGGCAATCCGCTGCCGGGCTGTCCGCTGTACGCACTGACCGGCTTCTACTGCCCCGGCTGCGGCAGCACGCGCTGCCTGTACTCACTGGTCCACTTCGATCTGCCCGGCGCGATGGCGATGAACCCGTTGCTGGTCATCAGCCTGCCCTTCCTGTTCCTGATGCTGCTCAACACCGCCGGCGTACGCCCGCGCGTGCTTGATCCACTGATGCGGGTACTGGCCAGCCCCACGTTCTGGCTGTGGCTGCTGCCCGGCTATGCCGTGCTGCGCAACCTGCCGTGGGCACCGTTCACCGCGCTGGCCCCGGTGTAGGTTTCCAGCCAACGGCGCAGCCCCTCGTGGTGGGCGGCGTTTGAAGGCCGAAGCCCTGGGGTGGCCGGGCGGGATGGGTTTGCGGGGGACGCCGTGAATCCGTCCGTGGAGGCTTGGCCGCGGCATCCATGCCGCGGACACCCCCGCAAACCCATCCCGCCCGGCCACGGACAATTTCCGTGCGCGTCCACCACGGAAAAGAAAGAGAAGATCAAAAGCCGAAGCGGGTCGCTCCGCTCGGCATCCACGCATGGCGTGGATCTACTGGCCGTCATCGGAAACTGTCGGGGGTGGGGCGGCAAGCCCTGCAGAAAAGCACAACTAGGTCACCCAGCCCGCGATCACCAGCAGGGCCAGCACCGCCAGCCACAGCAGCAGCATCCGCCACACCAGGCTCATCGCATCCCGCAGGTCCGGCAACCGCTGCCACACCGGCAGCAGGCCCGCTTCGGTGTAATCGTGAGCGTCCTCGCGCAGCTCGGCATTGACGCTGGCACGCGCCACCGCACCCAGGAAACCAATGCCACCGGCCAAGCGCTCACCATGCGCCTGGCGCCATGCCTTCCAGGCCGTGTCGAAGTTGCCGACCAGGGCCATCGAGAACGCCATCAACTGCGCCACCGGCCACTCGATCCAGCCCAGCAGCCGCTGTGCCAGCGCCAGCGGCTCCACCGGCACGCGCGCACGCATCGGGCTTTCCGCCATCAGTGCCAGCAGGCGATAACCGAGAGCCCCCACCGGGCCCAGCAGCAGGAACCAGAACAGCACCGCGAACCAGCGCCGCAGGGCGTTGAGCACGGTCGCCTCGACCAGTGAAGGAACATCCTCGCGCAGGCTGCCACCGGCCGACTGCAGGTTGCGTACCGCCGCCTGCCGGGTCGGCGCATCGTCGGCATCGATGATCGCCTCGATGTCGCGGTCCAGATCGCGCGGGCCCCAGCACCAGGCCAGCACGGCCACGCCCAGCAGCAGCGCCGGAAGGCCGAACAGCACCCCGCGCAGCAGCCAGGCGACCAGCGCCATCAGCAGCAGTGGGGGTACGATCGCCAGCGCCACGCCGGCGGCCCCCTGCCAGGCCCGACCACCGCGCGCGTCCAGCCAGCCCAGCCAACGCCGGAAGCCGTCGAAACGGCGCAGCGACGCGGCAGCGGCCGGGGCGACATGGCCAAGGGCCAGTGCCACCAACACGGCGACCAGGGTGGTGAACATGGCAGGTCTCCCTACGAGCGAGCGTTCGGCGTCGCTACCTTACCTGTCGCAGCGTCGCCGTCAGCGGTGAACCGTACTGTAACCGGCAGCGTGTTCAGGTGGCGGCAATGCTGGCACCGCCGGATGCCGGTTGCTGGCGGTACCAATGCTCGATCAGACCCCGCGAAATGGAAATCGGCGGTGACAGACGGATGCCTTCTCCATCGTCCTCGACGTCACGCGCGAGGGCCGCGCCAACTTCCTCGGCGCTGAACCAGCGCGCGTCTTCCAGTTCGCCATCCACGGTCGGCACGTCGTCGTGTGCCTGCGCACGGAATCCGACCATCAATGCGCCGGGGAACGGCCAGGGCTGCGAGCCCAGGTACTGGCAGGCGGTCACCCGCACCTTGCTCTCTTCGTGCACTTCGCGCGCTACGGTCTGCTCGAAGGTCTCGCCCGGCTCGACAAAGCCGGCCAGCACCGAATAGCGGCGCGGCGCCCAGTTGGACTGGCGGCCCAGCAACAGCCGGCCCTGGTTTTCCACCGCGACGATCACCGCCGGGTCGACGCGCGGATAGTGCTCGGTCGCGCACTGCGGGCAGCGGCCGACGAAGCCCCCCCGGGCGAACGTCACGGCACTGCCGCAGACACCGCAGAAGCGGGTACGCGATTGCCAGTAGGACATGCCACGGGCGTAGCTGAAGGCGGTCGCATCGGCCACGGTCCACAGCAGCGCGGCCTGGCGCAGATCGAGCCGGCGTGGCGCGGTGACCGTCACGCTGGCCGCTTCCACCGAGAACCACGCCTGCTCGCCACGCAGGCCGAGGAAAATCGCGACACCCGGCCCGCCACCGACATCGGCGCCGGTCAACGCCAGCGGCTGGTCGTCGTCACCGGTGAAGGCGGTGCCGTCCTGGTCCAGGACAAGAATGCGCGCATCGGGCCACAGGCGCGCCAGAGCATCGGCATCTTCGCGCATGGCATCGGCGCGCTCCAACGGTTCACCCACGAAGGCAAAACCGGAAAGCGGCGAAGGAGAATTGAGCATCCAGCTAGCCTGCCGCCAATCACGGCAAGTGGCAAGCCGCAGACTGTGCAGAAACCCGCCTGTGGTTGCAGTAACGGTCATCCACGCATGGCGTGGATCTACCGAAGGCAGCGCGGGGTGCATGCCCCACGCCCTGCAATTACATGCTGAAACTGCTGCCGCAGCCGCAGGTGGTCTTGGCGTTCGGATTGCGGATCACGAACTGCGCACCGGTCAGGCTCTCGGTGTAATCCACTTCGGCACCCATCAGGTACTGCAGGCTGAGCGGATCGACCAGCAGGGTGACCCCGCTGGTCTGCACCGCCAGGTCATCGCCGGCACGGTTCTCGTCGAACTCGAACCCGTACTGGAAGCCCGAACAGCCGCCACCCTCGATGTACACACGCAATGACAGGTCGGGGTTGCCCTCGTCCTGGATCAGTTCCTTGACCTTGGCCGCAGCGGCCTCGGTGAAGTTCAGCGGCCGATCCAGCGACTGGTAGTCGGGCGCGGCGGCCGGCGTGGCGCCGGGGAGGGAGACGAGCGTGTTCATGGGCTCAGCATGGGGGCGCCGGCGCTGGCTTTCAAGCCATCGCCTCGGCCAGCTTGCGGCGGGCGGCGGTGTCGCCCTTGCCGTCAGCGGACGCTTCGCCTTCCGGCGCCGGCAGGGCCTGCATCGGGGCGCTGGCATGGATCAGCCGGCCGTTCAGCTGGGCACCCGCATTCATTTCCACCACCTGGTAGTGAACGTTGCCGTTGACCCGCGCACTCGGGGTCAGTTCGACCTTCTCGGTGGCATGGACATCGCCGTCCAGGCGGCCACTGATGACCACCACCTGGGCGCGGATCTCGCCTTCGATCACGCCATGCTCGGCGAGGGTCAGGGTCGCCGCGCTGGCGCCCTCCTGGGCAATCACCTTGCCGTGGATGCGACCTTCCACGTACAGGCCACCACTGAATTCCACATCGCCACGGATCACCACCTGGTTGCCGATCAGGGCATCCACCACCAGTTGGCCATCACGGCTGGATTTGCTGCTTCCGAACATCTGCCTACTCCCCTTTGCTGGCCGGTGCGCCGGCCTGTTTCCAGTCGAATACCTGCGTGGTGCCCCCCGCACCACTCCCCAATGTCACCTTCACCCGTTGCGGGGTGAAGTCAGCCGGCAGCATCACGCTGCCGGTGAGCTGCTGGAAGTACCGGAACGAGTAATCCTGTCCCGGCACCTTGCTGCGCTGGTGCAGCTCGTCCCAGCTGATGGTGGCCAGCTTGCCGTTCTTCACGCCTTCCACCGTGAAACGCATCTGCCCTTGGCTGATCGCTCCGCGGTTGAGGTTCTGCGTCAGCACCACGCTGTACTGCCAGGTGCCGGCCGATTCCGGGCTGAATTCAATCGAATGGGTGTTCAGGCCCTTGCGCTGGCTGGTCGAGCCCACCAGGCGTTCGTAGAAGGCGACGTCAGCGCGCAGGCCGGCGATCTCTTCATCGCGCTCGGCCAACGAGGACTGCACTTCGTTGTTGGCGGCGCGGCTGATGCGGTCCGACGCTTCCAGCGTGGCCTGCTTCTGGCGCAGTTCGGTCAGCTGCGTCTGCAGCGTATCGGCGCGCTTCTCGGCAGCCTGCACGCGCTGGCCCTGTTCACCGCGCGGCGTGCCCAGCCAGCAGCCACCCAGCACCGCAAGCACCAGGCTGAGCAGCCAGATGCCGGCGATCACCAGCAGGCGACGGCGGTCGGCGGGTGGTTGCGCGGCACCGGGAAGGCGGACCTGCACGCGCATGGGAGGGCGGTTGTTCATGGGTAGTCTCCGTGGCAGCGCCGAAGCGCCGCCAGTACGGCCCCTGGGGCAAACGACGGGCTAGTGTATGACAGGAACGGCAGGTTTCCCCGGTGCCGGCCGGTACCGGGCGGTGGCATTCAGCCACTCCATGGTCGATAGTGTGGCACCCCGCACAGTTCCGCCGCCGGAGCCCGCCATGACCGAAGCCCACCTGTTCGTGATCGGCATCCTGCTGGCCTGGCTGGCCGGCATCCGCGTTTACCTCACCGTATTCGGCGTCGGCATCGCCGGCCTGCTCGGCTGGGTCGACCTGCCACCGGCGCTGCAGGCCACCGAGTCGTGGTGGGTGCTCGGCACGTCGGCGGCGCTGGCCATTGCCGAATTCTTCGCCGACAAGATTCCCGGCGTGGATTCAGCCTGGGACCTGGTGCAGACCCTGGCGCGCGTGCCCGCCGGCGCCTTCCTCGCGGCAGCGACACTGTCGCCCGATGGCGACCTGGGTACCGGTGCACTGGTCGCCGGCGCGGGCGTTGCGCTGGCCAGCCATGGCCTGAAGGCCGGCACCCGCGCCCTGCTCAATACCTCACCGGAACCGGCCAGCAACTGGGTCGCCTCTGCGGCCGAAGATACCGTGGTGATCGGCGGCTTGGCGCTCGCGCTGGCGCATCCATGGATCGCGCTGGTGGTGGTGCTGGCCTGCAGCCTGGCCGGCGCATTGCTGGTCTGGCTGGTCTGGCGCACCCTGTGGAAAAGCGTGCGCTGGTTGGCACGTGGCGGCAGCGACGACGGACAACGGCAACCGCGTACCGGCTGATCGGCAGGCTTGTCGCATAATGGCCGCGAACACCAGGAGCATCGATGGCCGCAAACGAATCCGCCGCGGGCCCCCGCCCGGGACGCGCTGAAACCCCTCCGGCCGATCATTGGCAACGTTGGGCCGCCCCCTTGGCCGCGGCAACGCCTGCCGAAGCAGTACCGGCGGTGTCAGAGACACCCGCCCTGTCGGTGCCCGGCGACGGCGCCCGACTGGCGGCTCCGCCGCCCCTGCCCTCCACCGCCGCACTGCCCGAGGCGGGCAACAGTGACATCCCGCCTGTCGATGCCGACTCGCCCTACCGCGTGCTGATCGTCGAAGACGATCGTGCCCAGGCGCTGTTCGCACAGAGCGTGCTGCATGGCGCCGGCATGCAGGCGATCGTGCTCGGCGATGCCGATGGCGTGCAACAGGCCATCCGCGAGCAACGCCCTGACCTGATCCTGATGGATCTGCACCTGCCCGGGCTGGATGGCATGCGGCTGACCGCGATGATCCGCCAGCAGCCCGGCATGCAGCTGCTGCCGATCGTCTTCCTCAGCGGCGACCCGGATCCGGAGCGCCAGTTCGAAGTGCTCGACTGCGGTGCCGACGATTACCTGAGCAAGCCGATCCGGCCGCGCCACCTGATTGCCGCGGTGGCCAACCGTATCCGCCGCGCACGCGCGCAGGCAGCGACCCTGCCCGGTGCCAACGGTGCACCGGCCACCAGCAACCCCGAAACCGGGCTGCCCACGCGCCACCACGTGCTGCAGCAACTCAACGCGACGCTGGCGCAGCACGACCGCGGTGGCGTGTTCTTCGTGGAAATCTCCAGCGCGCTGGGCCTGCGCGAGCGCTATGGCTATGCGGCCTTCGAGCGGCTGATGGTGCAGGCCGGGCAACGCCTTGCCGAGGCTGGCCATCCGCACCTGCTGGCGCGCCTGAACGACAACAGCTTCCTGCTGCTGGCGCGCAACGCCGATGAGGACAGCCTGGAAGCGATCGCCGGCACCCTGCGTGAGCAGCTGTCCGCGCGCGCCTTCGTGATCCGCGACGACGAGTCGGTACACCTGCGTGGCGTGGTCGGCTACGCGCCGCTGTCGCCGGGTTTCGACGATGCCAGCAGCGCCCTGGAAGCGGTCGAACGTACCACCCTGCAGGCACGCCTGCTCAGCGCCGGCGTGGCCGGCCACGTGCATCGCCAGGTCACGACCGAGCAGGAGCACCTGGCGTTGCTGGAAGGCCAGCTCGAGCTCGCTTACCAGCCGATCGTCGCCGTCGCCGGCGGCAGCAGCGCGCAGTACCAGTTGCTGCTGCGCCTGCGCCGGACCGATGGCAGCGTACTGACCGCCGGCCAGGTGATTCCGGCAGCCGAGGCGGCCGGCCGCATCGCCGACCTCGACCAGCAGGTGCTGGAGCATGCGATGGGCCTGCTGGACCTGTATCGCCACGCCACCCAGCCGCTGAACCTGTTCGTCTCGCAGTCGCTGCGTACCCTGCAGCGCGATGCCTTCGCGGACTGGCTGCTGGAGTCACTGCAGCAACGCCGCCTGCCCGGCAGCGCGCTGGTGATCGACGTGCGCCTGCCCGACGCGCTGATCCACACCGTGCCGTTGCAGCAGTTCTGCCAGCGCATGGCCAGCGTCGGCGTGCGCTTCTGCCTGAGCCAGTTCGAACCGGGCAGCGAAGCCCTGGCCCTGCTCACCCAGCTGCCGTTGTCGTTCGTGCGCATGGCCGCACGCTTTTCCAGCAGCCACTCCAACCCCGACACGCGCGAAGAACTGCGCCGATCGATCGAGCAGGCGCATGCAGCCGGCCTGCAGATCATCGGCCAGCAGATCGAGGACCCGCAGGCAGCGGCCGCGATGTGGGTCGGCGGTGTCGATTACATCCAGGGCAACATGGTGCAGTCGGCCGGCAGCGACCTGAACTTCGACTTCCACAACGCGGTGCTCTGAGTGTCACCGACGGTCGCGCTGTTGGCGCTACTGGCGCTGGCCATCGTCGCCCTGCTGGTACTGGGCCTGCGATTGCGTTCGCGCAATCGCGCGCTGGCGGCACTGCAGCGCGAACGCATCACCCTGACCAGTGAACGCGACCAGCTGCGGCGCACCACCGAGCGCCAGAGCCAGCTGGAACATCAGCTGCTGCAGGCCAAGCAGGCTGCAGAAGCAGCCGTGCTGGCCAAGGGCGAATTCCTGGCCACCATGAGCCATGAAATCCGCACGCCGCTCAACGGCATCCTGCCCATGCTGGAGCTGATTGCCCGCGGCCCGCTCGGCGAAGACCAGCGGCAGATGCTGGCCACCGCCTCGGCCAGCTCGCAGCAGCTGCTGCGCATCGTCGATGACATCCTCGATTACTCGCGCCTGGAAGCCCAGGCGCTGGAGCTGGAGATCACCAGCTTCAACCTGCGCGAACTGCTCGATGGCGTGGTGCAGCTGCTGCAGCGCGCCGCCGAGGCCAAGGGCCTGACGTTGAGCCTGCAACTGGATCCGGCCGTGCGCCTGCCGGTACGCGGCGACCCGGTGCGCCTGCGCCAGGTCCTGGGCAACCTGCTGGCCAATGCCATCAAGTTCACCGCACGCGGCCAGGTGCAGTTGCGCGTGCAGCGGCTGGGCGAAGGCCCCGCCCAGCACCAGCTGCGTTTCGAAGTGGTCGACACCGGCATCGGCATCGATGAGGCCCTGCAGGCCCGGCTGTTCCAGTCCTTCAGCCAGGCCGACGCGTCCACCACCCGCATCTACGGTGGCACCGGCCTGGGCCTGGCCATCTGCAAGCGCATCACCGACCTGATGCATGGCGATATCGGCGTGCATTCCACCCCAGGCCAGGGCGCAACCTTCTGGTTTGAAATACCGCTGCTGAAGGTTCCCGGCGACCTGCCGGCGCTGGCCCGCTCGCCGGCAGCGCTGCTGCTGTACACCGCCGATGCACAGCTGCAGCCACGCGTCGAACGCATCGCCGCGCACCACGGCCTGCAGGTGCAGCCGCTGGCCAGCATTGATGAGGCAATGGAACGCCTGCGCGCAGCACCACGCCCGGGCCAGAGCACACCGGCATGGTTGCTGGTCGACGCGCGCCACCGCCGCAATGGCGAGGTGGCCCTGCAGCGCGCCTTGGCCGAGCGCGGTGCCGACGACGCACTGCAGGTGCTGTGGCTGCAGGATGATCCGGTTGCAGCACGGCCGCGCCAGCAGCAGCTGCACAGCACATTCAACGATGCCGACCTGCACGCGCTGCTGGCGCAGCCAACCGCTACCGCGCGCCCCGCAGCGCTGCTGGCCAACGCCGAAGACGCCAGGCCGGCCGCCGCGCTGCCACCGCTGGATCTGCATGTGCTGCTGGTTGAAGACAACACGGTCAACCGGATGGTGGCCGAGCACCTGCTGCGGGTCTTCCAGTGCCGGGTGCGCAATGCCGCCGACGGCGAGCAGGCCCTCGCACTGCTGCGCGAAGGTGGAATCGACGTGGTGCTGATGGATTGCCAGATGCCGGTGCTCGACGGCTACAGCGCGACACAGCGCTGGCGCAGGGAGGAAGCCGAAGCGGGGCGCACGCGGTTGCCGATCATCGCGATGACCGCCAACGCCATGGCCGGTGATCGCGAACGCTGCCTGCAGGCGGGCATGGACGACTATCTTTCCAAGCCGATCACGCGTGAAGCGCTGCATGCGCTGCTGCAGCGCTGGGGCCGGGTTTCCGTGGATCGCGGACATGCACCGCTGCCGGAACCCGTGCAACCTGCCGCAACCCCGAGCGTGCCCGACGGCGAAAGCCTGGACGATGAACGAACGCGCGCGATCCCGATTCCACAGCCGGTGCTTGATCGCAGTGTGCTGGATGAACTGCAGGCGGTGATCGGCGATGCCGCCGCGCAGATCGTAACGGTGTTCCTGGAAGATGCACCGCAGCTGGTGCAGCAGCTGCAGCAGGCGGCGCAGGGCAACGACATCGAACGCCTGCAGGCGCTGTCGCACAGCCTGAAATCCTCCAGCGCCAACGTCGGCGCGCTGTCGCTGTCAGCGGTGGCGCGGCGGATCGAACTCGAAGCCCGCAGTGGCAGCCTGCAGCGCCCTGCCGTGGCAGTGGCGCTGCTGGTGGCGGAGTTCGCCCGCGCGCGCGTGGCGCTGACCGGCTACCTCGCCGGCCAGGCCCGTTGAATCACTCTTCGAGCTTGCTCAGCAGGTACTTCGGCTCACCGATGCGCTCGATCAGCTCCAGCTGGGTTTCCAGCCAGTCGATGTGCTCTTCCTCGGAGTCGAGGATCTTCACGAACAGCTGGCGGCTGACATAGTCGCCGACCGAATCGGCATAGGCCACGGCCTCGCGCAGGGTGACTACGCCATCGCGTTCCAGCGACAGATCGCACTGCAGGATCTCGGTCGGGTTCTCACCGATGCGCAGCTTGCCCAGCGCCTGGAAGTTCGGCAGGCCTTCAAGGAACAGGATGCGATCGGCAAGCATGTCGGCATGCTTCATTTCCTCGATCGATTCCTTGTACTCGTGTTCGGCCAGTTCCTTGATGCCCCAGTTCTTGAGCATCTTGGCGTGCAGGAAGTACTGGTTGATCGCGGTCAGCTCGTTGTAGAGGACCTTGTTGAGGAATTCGATGACCTTGGTGTCGCCCTTCATGGGGATGCTCCTGCACGCTGAAATCGCGGGCACTGTAGCGCCTTGCGCGCGCGCGTGAAGGAACGCGAATCGTGCGCATTGGCCACTGCGGCCAGCAATGAAGACCAGGAGAGCGTGGCGTCAACGCGCCGCGAAACGACTCAGGCGACCTGCGCCAGGCCCAACACCGGCAACGGCAGATCGTGGGTGGCACGCGCCTTGGCCAGCAGTTCGCCGGCCATGTCCAGGCAGGAACCGCAGGTGGCGCCGCATCCGGTGCGCATGGTCAGCTCGGCCACCGACGTGACGCCATGGCTGGCGGCTTCGCGGATCTGGTGGTCGGTAACACCGTTGCAGATGCAGACGTACACGGGCGGGAACCAAGGCAGCAGGCCAGTAGCGGCCTGGTCGCTATTCCAATGGAAACGAGAATGGTTGTCAATCAGAGACCTGAACCATTCTCGATACGGTTCAGAGTGCCGTCGAATCCACCCGGTACGAGGCGGCTACAGGCACAACAGCCCAAGCGCCAGCACCGGTGTACTGAAGAAGACGATCAGCCACTGCACACCACCACCTGCCGCTCTCAGCCGCAGCAGGTAGTCCGCCAGGAACAGCGCACCCGCACAGGTCGCGAAGGCGAGGCAAACGCCCAGCGCAAGCGGCATCCATGCGATGCCGCCGAGGACCACCACGCTCAACAACAGCCAGGGGAGGCTTGCCAGACGGACAGCCAGTTGCTGCCGGAAATACCCGGCAGACGTGCGTTGCGACCGTTTGGCCCGCTCTTTGCGCAACGTGCCCGTCAAACAGCTCCCGGTTCACCCTTTGCTTTCCGCGGCCAGTACCCGCCGCGCATGGGCGTGCGCTTCCTGGGCCTGTCGTGGCCGGCCGCGTGGCCTGGCATCCAGGCCTCGGCAGCGCTCTTGGGCATGGCACTGATGCCCTGCCCCGCCACCCCCTGGGCCAACGGCGCCAGATGTCGCAGGGCGCGCGCATAGACGCCACGCTTGAACACCACCACATGCTCCACCGGATACCAGAAGTCGACCCAGCGCCAATGATCGAACTCAGGCGAGTCGGTATGGTCCAGGCTGACGTGGGCTTCATCACCGGTCAGGCGCAGCAGGAACCAGACCTGCTTCTGGCCGATGCAGACCTGGCGTTCATTGCGGCGGATGGCACGCGCCGGCAGCTTGTAACGCAGCCAGCCCGGTGTCGCCCCAAGCACCTCAACGTGCTCCGGCAACAGCCCGGTCTCTTCCTGCAGTTCACGATACATGGCCTCGACAGGCGTCTCGTCGGTGTTCATGCCACCCTGCGGGAACTGCCAGCCATCCCGGCGCACACGTCGTGCCCAGAACACCTGCCCGTCCTGCCGCATCAGCACGATGCCGACGTTCGGTCGATAGCCGTCCGGATCGATCACGATGCGGACTCCTAAGAAAATCTACTGGTTGGGACTATCCCATGCCGTCTGTCGGGCCACAAGCACGATACAAAGGTGTTGACAATCCTTGTACACATCAGCAAAATAGCGGGCTCACCAAGGCTATGTAGCTCAGCCGGTTAGAGCACAGCACTCATAATGCTGGGGTCGGTGGTTCGAGTCCACCCATAGCCACCACGTTGAAGTTGTTTTTCAACGTGAAAAGTGAGAAAATAGTTACACGTTACATTGCCCCTTAGCCAAGCGGTAAGGCACCTGACTCTGACTCAGGCATCGGTGGTTCGAATCCATCAGGGGCAGCCAAATTAAAAAGAAAAAGGCCTGATCGAAAGATCAGGCCTTTTTCTTTTTAATTTGGTCACGCATCCCACCTTATCCCCGCGCCTGTCGGCGCGCCCCCTTGAACAACAAGGGGGCTCTCCTCCAGAGAGGGATCCGGGGTCGGATCCTTTTCCAAAGGAAAAGGCCCTGACCCCACCCCATCGCCAGCCGCTGGCCGGCAACCTTGAAATGCGCAACCCCAGAACGACAAAAGCCCGGCCGAAGCCGGGCTTTTGCTTTTCCATCCAGCGGGCTCCCGAAGGAGCCCAACCAGGCGCGGTAAATCAGCGCTTGGAGAACTGGGTGGCGCGGCGGGCCTTGTGCAGACCGACCTTCTTACGTTCGACTTCGCGGGCGTCGCGGGTCATGAAGCCAGCCTTGCGCAGCTCGGACTTCAGGGTCTCGTCGTACTCGACCAGAGCGCGGGCGATACCCAGACGGATCGCACCGGCCTGGCCGGTGGTGCCGCCGCCAGCGGCGGTGACCAGGATGTCGAAGCTCTCGGTGTTCTTGGTCAGCTCGAGCGGCTGGCGCACGATCATGCGAGCGGTCTCACGGCCGAAGAACTCGTCCAGCGGACGGCCATTGACGGTGATGTTGCCCGAACCCTTGCGCAGGAACACGCGAGCGGTGGAGGACTTGCGGCGGCCAGTGCCGTAGTTTTGAGTGATAGCCATGATTAGATATCCAGAACCTGCGGCTGCTGTGCGGCGTGCGGATGCTCAGTGCCGGCGTAGACCTTGAGCTTGCGGTACATCTGGCGACCCAGCGTGCCCTTCGGCAGCATGCCCTTGACGGCGGTCTCGATCACGCGCTCCGGGTGGCGCTCAAGCGCCTGGGCGAGGGATTCGGTCTTCAGGTTGCCGATGTAACCGGTGAAACGGTGATACATCTTGTCCTGCAGCTTCTTGCCGGTGACGACAATCTTTTCTGCATTGATGACGACCAGGTAGTCGCCGGTATCAACGTGCGGGGTGTAGACCGGCTTGTGCTTGCCACGCAGACGGCGGGCCAGCTCGGTGCAGAGACGGCCCAGGGTCTTGCCCTCGGCGTCGACGAGGTACCAGTCGCGCTGGACGGTCTCGTTCTTGGCAGTGAAAGTGCTCATGAAGAACTCTTGGTTAGGTCGGGCTCATTGCGGCGAAGGACTCGCCGGAACTCTGCCACGCGTTGTGAAAGGTGGAGCGTAAGGGGCGGCATTGTACGCAGCTTGGCTGGCGGGTGCAAGCCGGCGCCCGCCCCGGGTTGGCAGGGGACCGGGGCCGGGCGAGAATCGGGCTTCCCCCGCTCCACGCCGTGCCGCCATGACCGTGCTTCGCCAGACCACTCCGCTGGACCATCTGCTGACCGAGGCGCAGCGCGCCCTGGACACGGTGTTCGGCAACCCGCCGGCCAGCCGCCCCTATCCGGCCACGGACACCGGCGAGCCCGGCATGGACAGCGCCCAGCGTCGCCACGCGGCCGGGCTGATGCGGATCAACCATGTCGGTGAGGTCTGCGCCCAGGGCCTGTACTTCGGCCAGGCCGCGGTGGCACGCGACCCGGCGACCCGCGAACATCTGCTGGAAGCGGCCCAGGAAGAGACCGATCACCTGGCCTGGTGCGCCACCCGCCTGAGCGAGCTGGACAGCCGCCCCAGCCTGTTCAATCCGCTCTGGTACGCCGGCAGCTACACCATCGGCACCCTGGCCGGGCTGCGCGGCGACGGCTGGAACCTGGGCTTCGTGGTCGAGACCGAGCGCCAGGTGGAAGCCCATCTGGACGAACACCTGGTCGACCTGCCGGCCGGCGACCTGCGCAGCCGCGCGGTCATCCGGGTGATGAAGGAAGACGAGGCCCGGCATGCCGAACATGCCGAGCAGGCCGGCGCGCGCCGCCTGCCGTTCCCGATTCCGGGCGCGATGGCGCTGGCCTCCAGGGTGATGAAGACCATTGCCTACCGGCTGTGAGGCCACCTGACGGTAGTGCCGGCCGCTGGCCGGCAACCCCGCATGGGTTGCCGCAGGTCATGAGGTTGCCGGCCAGCGGCCGGCACTACCGGGATTAATTGGGTGACACCAGCTTCAGGCCGATCACGCCGGCCACGATCAGGCCCACGCAGGCCAAGCGTGCCGGCGAGGCGCTGTCGTTGAACAGGTAGATGCCCAGTATGGTCACGCCCATGGCGCCGATGCCGGTCCAGATCGCATAGGCCGTGCCGACCGGAATGTTCTTCATCGCCTGGCTCATCAAGTACAGGCTGATCAGCGCCGACACCACCGTCAGGGCGGTCGGCACGGGTTTGCTGAAACCTTCGGAGTACTTCATTCCAAGGGCGAATCCGATCTCGAACAGACCGGCCAGCAGCAGGTAGATCCAGGGCATGGGTGGGGGCTCCTTACCTTTTTGGGAAAAACGAAACGGCCCGGTGTTTTCACACCGGGCCGTAGGTCGGTACATCGCCGTGGAACTGAAGATTGCGCCAAGCGCAGGCTCCACGGGGCGGGGCGTCCCGCCTGGGTGGCGATGCCTACCGGCATCGCACATGGGTCACTCAGCCAGGTTGCGGCCGTGGAACAGCTCTTCGATCTCACGACGCAGCAGCGCTTCGATCTTCATGCGTTCCTTGAACGAGATGTTCTTGGCCTTTTCCTCGAACAGGTACTGGTCCAGGTCGAAGTCCTTCAGGTGCATCTTCGTGTGGAAGATGTTTTCCTGGTAGACATTGACGTCGAACATCTCGTAACGCGACTTGATGTTCTTGGCCAGGAAGTTCTGGATCGAGTTGATCTTGTGATCGATGTAATGCTTCTTGCCCTTCACATCACGCGTGAAGCCACGGACACGGTAGTCCATGATCACGATGTCCGATTCCAGGCTCTCGATCAGGTAGTTCAGTGCCTTCAACGGCGAAATGACGCCACAGGTAGCCACGTCGATATCGGCGCGGAAGGTGGCAATGCCTTCCTGCGGGTGCGTTTCCGGATAGGTGTGCACGGTGATGTGCGACTTGTCCATGTGCGCGACCACGGCATCGGAAATCAACTCCTTGCCGGCCTGCTTCTTGTCGATCACCGGCTCTTCGGAGATCAGGATCGTCACCGAGGCACCCTGCGGATCGTAATCCTGGCGCGCCACGTTGAGGATGTTGGCGCCGATGATCTCAGCGACATCGGTCAAGATTTGAGTAAGCCTGTCGGCGTTGTACTCTTCATCGATGTATTCAATGTAACGCTGACGCTCCTCTTCGGTGCGCGCGTAACACACGTCATAGATGTTGAAGCTCAGCGCCTTGGTGAGGTTGTTGAAACCCTGCAACCTCAGGCGAGGCAACGGCTTGACCACGGCGGTCGATTCCTGTGTAAGAAGGGAAAGGGGGAATTATGCGGCATAAGTGTCTCCAGGGGGAACGTGAAGACGCTCAGGTTCTGGCACACTGTTTGCCCTTAACAATTGCGCTGGTTAAGCTCCGCTATCGACCCCGTGAATCCGTTCATGCGCAGAGGGAGCGCCCCTATCGTGTCAACCGTGCGCCTAGCTAGCAGCCCATTGGCCTTGGACATCGCAACAATCGACCGCTTCCTGGCACACAGCCACAGGCGGCGCTATCCCACCCGTACCGACGTCTTCCGACCCGGTGACCCGGCGGGAACCCTGTATTACGTCATCAGCGGCTCGGTTTCGATCATGGCCGAGGAGGAGGAGGACCGCGAGCTGGTGCTGGGCTATTTCGGCGCCGGTGAGTTCGTCGGCGAGATGGGCCTGTTCGTGGAGTCGGACCGCCGCGAGGTGATCCTGCGCACCCGCACCGCCTGTGAGCTGGCCGAAATCAGCTACGAGCGCCTGCATCAGCTGTTCCTCGGCCCGCTGTCGGCCGATGCCCCGCGCCTGCTGTACGCGCTGGGCCAGCAGATCTCCAAGCGCCTGCTGGACACCAGCCGCAAGGCCAGCCGCCTGGCGTTCCTGGATGTCACCGACCGTATCGTGCGCACCCTGCACGATCTGGCGCAGGAGCCGGAGTCGATGAGCCATCCGCAGGGCAGCCAGCTGCGCGTCTCACGCCAGGAACTGGCCCGCCTGGTCGGCTGCTCGCGCGAAATGGCCGGCCGGGTGCTGAAGAAGCTGCAGACCGACGGCCTGCTGCACGCCCGCGGCAAGACCGTGGTGCTGTACGGCACCCGTTGACCACCCGGTGTCCGCCGGGCATGGCCCGGCGCTACCACAGGATCTGCGCCGGGAGCGCCGGGCCATGCCCGGCGGGTCGCCATACGTGCGACGTGCCATCGCATGTCCCGCACACCCGCTTCCGCTAGGCTCGATCCATGGAACTGAGCAGCGAATTCTGGTGGTTCATCCTCATCGGCCTTGGCGCACAGCTGGTCGATGGTGCGCTGGGCATGGCATTCGGGCTGGTTTCTTCATCGGTGCTGCTCAGCATGGGGCTGCCTCCCGCACAGGTCAGCGCCAGCGTCCATACCGCTGAGGTGTTCACCACCGGCGCATCCGGTGTGTCGCATCTGGTAGCAGGAAATGTCGACAAACGCCTGTTCTTCCGCCTCGCGCTGCCCGGCGCACTGGGTGGTGCACTCGGCGCGTACGTCCTGACACAGGTCCCTGGCGACCTGATCCGCCCGCTGATCTACCTGTACCTGCTGGTGCTAGCCATCATCATCCTGGCCCGCGCGGCCGGCCGCTGGATGCCCAAGGGCGAGATCCGCCGGGTGCCGGTGCTGGGATTCTTCGCTGGCCTGCTCGATGCCAGCGGCGGCGGCGGCTGGGGCCCGGTGGCCACCTCCACCCTGCTCGCCCGCGGTGGCCAGGCCAGGACCACCATCGGCACCGTCAACGCGGCCGAGTTCGTGGTCACCCTGACCATTTCGGCCACGTTCCTGCTGTCGATGGGGGTGCAGCACCTGCAGATCGTCGCCGGCCTGTTGATCGGCGGCATGATGGCCGCGCCGGTGGCGGCGGTGCTGGTGAAGCGGGTGAAGGAGCGCTGGGTGCTGGTCGCAGTGGGCGTGCTGGTGCTGGGCATCAGCCTGTTCCAGGTGGGCCATGCACTGTTCGGGTACCTGGGCCGCTGACCGCCCGCCGGGCGTGGCCCGGCGCTACCCGCGCGGGCTTCGGTAGTGCCGGCCGCTGGCCGGCAACCTCATGAACTGCGGAAACGCTTGCCAGGTTGCCGGCCAGCGGCCGGCACTACCGGGTCCCTGCCCGGCGGGCAGGCGGGATCGATTACGCCTTGTCGCCACCGCGGTCCACGCAGCCCCAGTTGAGGATGCGGGTGCCGGCCGGCAGCACGCGGCGGAAGAATTCCACCTTGGCAGGCTTCGGATTGACCACCACCGGCGCTTTCGCCGCCAGCAGCAGCGGGAGATCGGCGGTGCTGTCGGAATAGGCGATGTCGATGTCGCCGTAGCCGCGCTCGCGCAGCATGCGCATCTTCTCTTCGTTGTGGCAGTGACGGGTCGGCCCTACCCCGCCCAGACGCGGCCCCACTTCGGTGCCGATCACCGGCACGTCCTGGTGAGCGACAAAGGCCAGGATCGCACGGGCCAACTCCGGCGGCGCACCGGTGGCCACCACCACGCGGTCGCCCTTGGCACGATGCGCGGCGAACACCTCCAGCGCCTGTGGCAACAGCTTGGCGCGCATCTGCGCTTCGTTGCGCAGCACGTAGGCGTCGATCACCCTGTTGAACTCACGCGCGCGGTGCAGCCCGAAACTGCCGATCCAGACATAGACCGAGATACCGGCACGGCGGGTCGGCAGCATCGCCACCATCGGCCCGGCGATCGGGGTGACCAGCAGCGCCGCCAGCATCCGCAGCGGGTTGCGCTTGATCAGCGAGGCGAACAGGTGGGTGCCCGAATCGCCGTCATACAGGGTGTGGTCGAAGTCGAAGACCACCAGCGGCGCATCCTCGCGCGGCGTTGGATAGTACGTTTTCATGCTGCGAAGAATAGCTGACGCAGACCCTCGCCCGGCTCTTCCACGCGCATGAAGGCCTCGCCGACCAGGAACGCGTGGATGCCGGCATCGCGCATCAACGCCACGTCCTGCGGGCCGAGAATGCCGCTCTCGGTGACCAGCAGGCGATCGCGCGGCACGGCCAGGCGCATGTCCAGCGTGGTCTGCAGCGACACCTCGAAGGTGCGCAGGTTGCGGTTGTTGATGCCGATCATCGGCGCCGGCACCTGCAGCGCACGCTCCAGTTCGTCGATGTCGTGCACTTCCACCAGCACGTCCATGCCCAGCGACATCGCCAGTTCGGACAGCGTGGCCAGCTGCGTATCGTCCAGCGCGGCGACGATCAGCAGGATGCAGTCGGCGCCGAGCACGCGCGCCTCGACCACCTGGTAGGCGTCGATCACGAAGTCCTTGCGCAGCACCGGCAGCGTGCAGGCATCGCGGGCCTGCTGCAGGTAGACGTCGGCGCCCTGGAAGAAGTCCACGTCGGTCAGCACCGACAGGCAGCTGGCGCCGCCGAACTCATAGCTGACCGCGATGTCGGCCGGGCGGAAGTCGGGGCGGATCACGCCCTTGGACGGGCTGGCCTTCTTCACTTCGGCAATCACCGCCGGATCGCCATTGGCCACCGCGGCCTGCAGCGCGCGCACGAAACCGCGCACCGGTGGCGCATCGGCCAGCGCGGCCTGCAGCTCCTCAAGCGGCCGCTGGGCGCGGCGCTGGGCTACTTCTTCGGCCTTGCGGGCCAGGATCGTCTGCAGGATATCGCTCATCGTCGTCGGGTCGGTGCTGGGGCGGTGAGGACGACCATTATCGGCCATCGGGTGGGTCAGGCTGAACCGCGCGCTCAGGCAACCAGCGCGCGGGTGGTATCGACATACTGCTGCAGGCGGGCACGGGCGCTGCCATCGGCGATGACCGCGCGGGCACGGGCCAGGCCGTCGCCGATATCGCTGGCTACGCCGGCCACGTACAACGCTGCGCCCGCATTCAGGGCGACGATGTCCAGCGCCGGACCCGGCTCGTTGTCGAGCACCGCGCGCAGCATGGCAATGGATTGCTCCGGGCCGTCCACGCGCAGGTTGCGGCTGGCCGACATGGCGATGCCGAAGTCTTCCGGATGGATCTCGTACTCGCGCACCTTGCCGTCGCGCAGCTCACCCACCAGGGTGCCGGCGCCCAGCGAGATCTCGTCCATGTTGTCGCGGCCCCAGACCACCATCGCACGCTCGGTACCCAGCTCGCGCAGCACGCGCGCCTGGATGCCCACCAGGTCGGGATGGAACACGCCCATCAGCACCGACGGTGCGCTGGCCGGGTTGGTCAGCGGCCCGAGGATGTTGAAGATGGTGCGCACGCCCATCTCGCGACGCACCGGCGCCACCACCTTCATCGACGGATGGTGGATCGGCGCGAACATGAAACCGATGCCGGTCTGTTCGATGGCCGCCGCCACCTGCGCCGGCTGCAGCTCGATCGCCGCGCCCAATGCCTCGACCGCATCAGCGCTGCCGGACTTGGACGACACGCTGCGGTTGCCATGCTTGGCTACGCGCGCGCCGGCGGCAGCAGCAACGAACATCGCGCAGGTTGAGATGTTGAACGTATGCGAGCCATCGCCACCGGTGCCGACGATGTCGACCAGGTGGGTGGTATCGGCGACCGGCACAGCCAGCGCGAATTCGCGCATCACCGTCGCCGCGGCGGCGATCTCGTCGATGGTTTCCTTCTTCACGCGCAGGCCGGTGAGGATGGCGGCGGTCATCATCGGCGAAACATCGCCGCGCATGATCTGCCGCATCAGGTCGACCATTTCGTCGAAGAAGATTTCGCGGTGTTCGATGGTGCGTTGCAGGGCTTCCTGGGGGGAGAAGCTCATCGGAATACTCCTTGGATCAGGCAGCCGGGCGCTGCAGGAAATTGCGCAGCAGCGCGTGACCATGCTCGGTGAGGATCGATTCGGGATGGAACTGCACGCCCTCCACCGGGAACTGGCGGTGGCGCAGGCCCATGATCTCTTCGATCGAGCCATCCTCGTTCTCGGTCCACGCGGTCACTTCCAGCGCGTCGGGCAGGCTGTGCTTGTCCACCACCAGCGAGTGGTAGCGGGTGGCCTGGTAACCGTCCGGCAGGCCGGCGAACACGCCCTTGCCTTCATGGCGGATCGGCGAGGTCTTGCCGTGCATGATGTTGCCGGCGCGGATGACCGTGCCGCCGTAGACCTGGCCGATGCCCTGGTGGCCCAGGCACACGCCGAGGATCGGCGTGGTCGGGCCCAGGCGCCGGATCAGCTCCAGCGACACGCCCGCTTCGTTGGGCGTGCACGGGCCGGGCGAAATGACGATGCGTTCGGGCTTCTGCGCGGCGATCTCGTCCACGCTCATCGCATCGTTGCGCACCACCTTCACTTCGGCACCCAGCGTCTGCAGGTACTGCACGAGGTTGTAGGTGAAGCTGTCGTAGTTGTCGATCATCCACAACATGGTCAGGTTCCGTCGCTTATCAGGAAAATGGCGTACACGTTTTCGGTGTAGGTGATGGGGCCGGCTTCGATGGATTCGGACAGGCGCGAGCCCGTGGTCTCGATGCTGTTCATCGGCGCCTCGGGCGAGGGCGGCGAAGGCGGCGTCACCAGATCGCCGCTGCGGGGCCAGTTGCCTGCCTGCACGCCGTAGGCGAAGTTCGGGGCCACGTCGGAGATGCTGTAGAGGCCGGTGATGCGCGCGCCATAGGCCGTGGCAAGGTGCTTGGCGGAGGCGCGTGTCTGCGTTGCCGCTTCGGCCTTGAGTTCGCCACGCAGTGCGGCTTCCTTCGAGTAGCCAGGCCGCATGCTGCTGATCTGCAGGTCATCGCTGGCATCGACCGCGCGCAGGAAGGCCTGCAGGTCGCCGGTGGTGCCGAAGCTGCCTTTCAGCCGCCGGCTCACCCGTGTCCCCAAGTATTCCTGCTTGCCCTGCACGCTGTAGCGGTAGTCCGGCTGGATGGTCAGGTTGTCCGCCACCACGCTTGCCGGAAGTGCATGGTTGCGCTTGAACGCACCCAGCACCGCATCGACATTGCCCTGCACGCGCGAGCGCGCTGTATCCGGCTGAAGATCGGTGGACTTGACCAGCAGTTCGACGGTGAACCGGTCCGGCATCACCGTTCGCGCGCCCTCGCCCTTCACCAGCAGGTGCGGCTGCGAGGGAATGGTGTTGGCCTGCGCCCAGGCAGACGGGGCCATCGTGGCCAGCAGCGACGACCACAGCAATGCGCTCAGCAGCTTCATGCGGTACTCCTTGTCTTGAACGGAAACAGCGAGGGGTGCTGCGGCGCAGGCCACAGCACGGGGAAACTCACAGGCCCTTGGCGGCCTGGGCGACGGCACGGAACAGCGCGCGGCCCTTGTTCATCGTCTCGTCCCATTCCTTGTCCGGGTCCGAGTCGTAGACGATGCCGGCGCCGGCCTGCACGTACAGGCGGCCGTCCTTGATCACGGCGGTGCGGATCGCGATCGCGGTATCGGCATCGCCGTGCCAGCCGATGTAACCGATGCTGCCGGCGTAGACATTGCGCTTGATCGGTTCCAGTTCGCGGATCACTTCCAGCGCGCGGATCTTCGGCGCGCCGCTGACCGTACCGGCCGGGAAGGTGGCGCGCAGCACGTCGGCGTAGCTCAGGCCCGGCTGCAGCTGCCCGGTCACTTCGCTGACGATGTGCATGACGTGGCTGTAGCGTTCGATCACGAACTGCTCGCCCACTTCCACGGTACCGGCTTTGGACACGCGGCCGGCGTCGTTGCGGCCCAAGTCGATCAGCATCAAGTGCTCGGCGCGTTCCTTCGGATCGGCCAGCAGCTCGACTTCCAGCGCCTGGTCCAGTTCCGGCGTGGCGCCGCGCGGGCGGGTGCCGGCGATCGGGCGCACGGTCACTTCACCGTCCTGCAGACGCACCAGGATTTCCGGCGAGGAGCCGACCACCTGCAGGTCGCCGACATCGAGGAAATACATGTACGGCGACGGATTCAGTGCACGCAGCGCGCGATACACATCCACCGGGCGCGCCTTGAATGGCACGCTCAGGCGCTGGCTGAGCACCACCTGGAAGATGTCGCCGGCACGGATGTACTCCTTGCTGCGCTGGACCGCATCGACGAAGCCTTCGCGGGTGAAACCTGAAACGAAATCGGACTCGTCCAGCACGTCGCTGGTGAGTGGTGCCGGATAGCCGGCACCCGGCGCGCGCAGCCTGGCCGCCAATGCGTCCAGGCGCGCTTGGGCCTGTTCAAAGGCGCCTTCGACGCGCGGGTCGGCGTGCACGATCAGGTACAGCCGGCCCTTCAGGTTGTCGAACACCGCCAGCTCATCGGAGTGCAGCAGCAGGATGTCCGGAGTGCCCAGTTCGTCGCGGCCGGCCGGCGATGCCAGGCGCGGCTCGATGTAGCCGATGCACTCGAACCCGAACCAGCCGACCAGGCCACCGGTGAAGCCCGGCAGGCCTTCCAGCTTCGGCACCGAGTGAGCACTGCGCAGCGCCTCGACCTCGGCAAACGGATCGGCCACCTCGCGGGTTTCCACCACTTGGCCGTCCTCGCGCACCGTCAGGGTGTGGCCGTGGAAGGCGTACACGCGACGTGCCGGCAGGCCAATGATCGAGTAACGACCAAAGCGCTCGCCGCCTTCGACGGATTCAAACAGGTAGGTATTGGGGCCGTCGGCGAGCTTCAGATAGACCGAAAGCGGCGTGTCCAGGTCGGACAGCACTTCGCGGACAACGGGAATATGGGTGTGGCCTTCAGCGGCCTGCTGCTGAAACTGAGCGTGCGAGATCAAGACGACTTTCCTTCCGGGACACAGCGTTATGGGGACGGACGACGGCAACAGGCCACCATCGCCACCAACGGCGTGCGGAAGAAAGGGTATGCGGGGTCGTCAGGCTGGACACCCAATGACTGTATCGCAGCTTTGGCCGCAGGGAAACCCTTTGGCGACGGGCGGTTTACGCCGCCCTAGCCCATCCGCCGTGCCTGTTCCTGGGTCTCGTGCACCTGCTGCTGGGCCAGCGACACCCCCTGCGCCTGCTCGCGAGTGGCATTGATCGCGTCCATCTGGGCGGTGCTCGCGCTCAACGGCTGGGCCATGCCCGCCGCCACTTCGACGTGGGCATGTCGACGGTGCGCGGCGTTCAGGTCAGGCGTATCCACCGCGAAGGCGCGGCTGTGGTCGTCGCTGAGCACCACGTGGGAAATGGACTCCAGCCCCTCGCGCTTGGCCTGCACGGCCAGTGCGCCGGCGAGCTGGTCGCTCTGCAGGTCAGGCACCCGGTTGTGGGCGCGGTCCAGCGCGTGGACCCCGGTCTGGGCACCCACAAACAGGGGGTTGCCGGCATGGGAGGGATGGTCGATGCCGATCGCCTGCGCCGAGGGTTCGGCGGCACGGCTGGCCTGCCGGCTTTCGGCGGCAGGCTGGACGTGCGGGGGCCGCTCGACCAGTTTCCGGGCGGCGGCCTCCTGCTTGATCAGTTCCGAGTCCAGGCTGGGGATGACCGTCGGATCCATGCCATGGCGGGCGGTCGCCTCACTGAAGGCCGGCATCATTCCGCGGATGACGCGTTCGGACTTGTCGAGGTTGTGCAGCTTCGCTGCGTCCAACGCCAGGTTGCCGGTCGGCAAGTGGGTCGCAGCGGCAGCCCCGATGCCCACCGCAGCACCCCCTACCGCGGACAGTGTGATCGGCGCCTTGGCAGTAATGCCCTTCACATGGGAGGCCACCAGGTCATAGCCGCGGTCAACATGGGCGCCGGCGGTGGCGAACCCGTTCTGCAGCTTGCCAGCGACCCATTGGCCGTCGTGGTTGATGGCGGCGGCCACGCGCTCGCCCGCCGCGCGCGTGCCTGCGGCATCAGCAAGGGCCTGCTTCGTCGCATGCTGCGCATGTTGCTCGCCGTGGTCACGGACGTCTTCGGCCTGCTTGGCAAGCCTGCCGGCGACGTTGTCCGCGCCCACCCGGCCAGCGACCCACGACAGTGCGGACAGGCCATGGGAGCGGGTCTGCGATTCGACGCGGTGCAGGGTGGATTCGATGCTTCCGGTCAGTTCGCGCCCCGAAGCAACCACCGTGCTCGTCGCCCGGGTACCCAACTGCAGGCTGGCCGAGCCCATGTTCACCACCTGGCCGATGACCATGCCTTCGGTCTTCAGCACACGCTCGACGCCATCGCCCGTTCTGTCCAGCACCTGGGCAGTGGCAGCGCCCGCCCGCTCGACCTGCTCGCCGGCCAGGCGACCGCTACGCATGCCGTAGGCCGTGGCGTGCAGCACGGTGGACAACGGCCCCGCCAGTTCCGCCACCTGGCTGGGCGGCGCCACGTGCGGGCGATCGACGAGTGCCCCTTGCGCATCGCGGGTCTTGGGCTCAAGCAACAATTCCAGGCGCCCTGCCGCGAGCGGAATATCGCGCAACGCCTGCTGGCCAGGCTGGCTCGCCAGCTGTTCGATGAACTGTGCGGCGGAGGTCTGCGCTCCTGGGGGCAGCATCTCGCGCAGCTTTTCACCGACGACCTTCTGCATGGCCGGATCCTTCAGCACCATGCCCAGCTCGTTGGCAAGCACGCCGTAGCCACGACGTTGCTGCTCGCTCAGGCGGTGCATGCCGTTCTGCACATCGTTCAGCACTTCACCGGTGGTCTGATAGGTGTGCACGGTCTGCTGCGTATCGAAGGTTGGCAGGCCGTTGTCCTTGGCGAAACGTGCCGGGGTAGCCGGATGCAGGCCGGCGGCGTTGAACGTGGTGGCACGTGCGCCGGTGACTGCGGACGCGGCGGACGCCATGCCGCCACCGAGGGAGTGACCGGCGATTTCGAAGCCACCGGGGCGCTCCTGATTGACGATGGAGGCAAGACGCATGGCGCGATCGTAGTAATCGCTGCGCATGCCAATGCCCTGCTGACCGTTGTTGAGGAAATCCTCGCCACCGGATTCGCGTTTTCCATCGGGCGCCAGAGGATCAACAATCTCACCCGTAGATCCCTTGTAGACCACGACAGGTTTCGCATCCTCGCCGAAGACGCGCTTGTCCGGGATGTAGATTTCGGCACGGAATCCCGATTCAGGTGGCTGTAACAGGTCGCGGACGGTTGCGTCCGACAGTTCGAAGCCCGCCGCACGCAAAGCTGCAGGATCCGTGCTTGCGCGAGTCCAGCCCGCCGGCGGTTCGCCAGCATGCTTGGCTGACTGATACACATCGGAGGCAAGTCCAGACATCTCACGTGCGTGGTATGTCTCCTGCAAGCGATCTGCATCTTCATTGTGGCCGCTTGCGCGCAACTGCTCCACAAGCTCGCGCTGTTCCTGGACTGCGCGTGCCCGCGCGTCAATGTCGTGATCCTTCATGGCAAGCTCCATCCACCTTGAGGGGACATGCCCCCGCGACACATATCGATTATCAGATCCGTTTGCTAATGTCACGTCTCGAGCACCGTTGCGGAATCAACATGCCCATTCATGTTTTTGAAAGTTTGAAAAGGACGTTCCCGATAGTGCTCTACGCCATCTTTCTGATGGTGAGCGGATGCGCCTTTTCATCGAGCCATGGCGCCGAACAGTACTTCGACGGAAAAAACCTCGAGCTTGCGATAGCAACCGAGCATGGCGATTCGGACACCGTTCGGCGCCTGATAAAGAACGAAGGAGTTAATCCCGACAGAGTCTTCGCTCGTGACACTGGAATCCCCCTGATGGCGTGGCCCATTCGGGCGAGGAATCTTGATGGGTTGCGCGCTCTCCTGGACAACGGCGCAGATCCGAATGCACGCGTATACAAGACGGTGGACGGGCGCAGGCTTGGTTACAACAATGCGATGGTCTACGCGGCAAAGATGGACGACCCTCGCTTCCTGGAGCTGCTCCTGAAGCATGGCGGAGACCCCAACACCCGCAACTCAGCCAACGAGACTCTACTGCTGCAGGCATTCCTCAGCGGAAATCAGTGGAAGAACATCCAGGTACTGATTGAGAACGGGGCCAACATCAATGAATCAAGCCTGGACCTGGGCGATGACACGGTCCTGAGCTGGTACACGACGCGAGGCGGCTTCGACTACGCATACTGGCTACTGGAACATGGTGCTGATCCAGCGATTGCAAAGCCGGAAGGGTCCAGCCAGCCTGGCCGGCAGAAGATGGTCGAGGACATCTACTGGGAAATCACCACGCCGGACAACCTGCCGTGGCAGAAGAAATGCCAGCAATGGCTGGCTGAGCGCAACATCCCCCGCCCGCCGATGCCCGAACACATCCGCAGGAAGCGCGAGGCCTTCAAGTTCCCGAGCAAGGAAGAAGACATTCCGCTGCTGTAAGGAGCTCTGACATGGACGTTCACCTGCGACGCATCATTGCGTATCCCGCCCTTCTGGCAGCAGCGCTGTTTCTGATTCCGGGCTGCACGCCACAGTCAACGCATGGTGCCAGCAGCTACTTCAAGGGCAAGGCGCTTGAGCTGGCCGTTGCCAGCGAGCAAGGGGATGCCGACACGATCACGCGCTTGGTAAAGGACGAAGGCGTCGATCCCGACAAGGTCTTCGCTCGCGATGCTGGCATCCCCTTGGTGGCGTGGCCCCTCCGGGCGAAGAATCTTGATGGGTTGCGCGCTCTCTTGGACAACGGCGCAGATCCGAATGCACGCGCATACAAGACGGTCGATGGACGCAGACTTGGTTACAGCAACGCCATGGTCTACGCAGCCAAGATGGACGACTCCCGCTTCCTGGAGCTGCTGCTGAGGCACGGGGGAAATCCCAATACACGAAATGCCAACAATGAAACGCTTCTCTTCCAAGCCTTCATCAGTGGAAACCAGTGGAAGAATGTCCAGACCCTGGTCAAGAACGGCGCAGACGTGAATGAATCCAACCGCAGAAGCCTGGGGGATGACACCGTGCTGAGCTGGTACACGGGAAGAGGCGGATTCGACTACGCCTACTGGTTGCTGCAGCATGGCGCAGATCCCACCATACCCGAGCGCGTGCCCCAGAACTCTGGCAGGACGGCTCGGCAATTGATGGTCGAGGACATCTACTGGGAAATCACCACACCCGACAACCTGCCGTGGCAGAAGAAATGCCAGCAATGGCTGGCTGAGCGCAACATCCCCCGCCCGCCGATGCCCGACCACATCCGCAGGAAGCGCGAGGCCTTCAAATTCCCGAGCAAGGAAGAAGACATTCCGCTGCTCTGATTCCTGTGTCAGCTGCCGGAAAGCAGCACGCAGTCATCCGGCAGATGCATCCGCACCCTGGCCGCCACGCAGTCGATGCGGAAGCGGCGTGCCTGCACCGGTTCGCCATCCAGGTTCAACGTCAACGGCTGCGGTGCGTCGATCTGCAGCCACGGCAGCTGCGCGCGCGTGGCGACACGTTCCAGCGCCGCCTCCTTGCCGCCGGTCAGCATCTGTCCAAGGGTGGCTGCGACTTCACCCTCCAGTTCCGGCACCACGGTGACGTCCAGCAGGCCGTCATCGATCAGTGCCTGGGGGCACAGCTGCTGGCCGCCACCGGCCTGACGGCCGTTGCCGATACCCAGCGCGATGAACCCACCTTCCCACTGGAAGTCCGGCCCGCTCAGGCGTGCGGTGATGGGTTCGATGCGGCCGAGCTTGGCGATACCGGTGATGACATAGGCCAGTCCGCCGAGCATCTTCTTCAAGCCGGCATCGGTTTCCACCGTGACCTGGGTACCGAAGCCACCGCTGGCGAGGTTTGCGCACCACCATGGCTTGCCGTCGGCATCGACGCGCAGCAGGTCCATGGGGCGTGGGTGGCCGCCGGCAACCAGTGCGAAGGCCTCCTGCGGCTCCACCGGAATGCCGGCAGCGGTGGCGAAATCGTTGGCGGTACCCATCGGGACCAGCGCGAGCGAAGGCAGCGCCTCAGCCGGCTCGTCGCGATGCGCCAGCGTCTCGGCGACCGCGCTGAGCGTGCCGTCGCCGCCGGCCGCCACGATCACGTCCACGCCGTGGTCGATGGCCTCGGCGACATAGCGCTCGGCATCACCGTCTTCCCAGGTCACCCGCACTTCCAGCTGCACACCGCGTTCGCGCCAGTGGCCCACGGCCTCGCGCAGGTCATCGTTGCCTGCGGACTTGCCGTTGAGGATCAGGCGCCAGCGGGGGGTGCTCATGCGGTGCTTCCAGGGAAGGGCGGCACAGGCTAGCAACCGCGCGTTCGGGGCCAGTGAAAGGCAGCGGCCACCGTTCAGGTCAGGGCGCTGGGCTCGCCCGCGCGGCATGTCATGCAGGTGTCATCGGCCACCGGGAGAATGGAAGGCCATAGCAGGGACGACGGATGGAGGCAGGATCAGCCTCCCACGCATGCAGCAAGGCCACGCCAGTGTTTGGCGTGGCTTTTTTTTACCCATCGCGCGGGTGTAGAGGCCGGCTCACAGGTAAGCCTCGATGGGACCGTGCAGGAGGCAGCTGTCGAAGGCATCGATGCTGCACAACATCGCTTCATCAATTGCGTACTCCTGCAACAGAAGGTCGAGCGCCGGAACTCCGGTCACGAACCTGCGTTCCACCCGCGTCTGCGCGTCCTGCATGGCGTAGTCGTAGTCGAAGCCATAGGCGGTCTCGGTGAAGCGTGCGGCATGGGTGATCAAGCGCAGCTCGTAGGTGTCTTGTTCGCCAGGAATGACATGGGCGAAGCAGCGCAACCCGGCGCCCACCGAAGCCAGCTCCGCTGCCAGCGCCCATCCCTTTTCAAGCGCCGCGAATGGCCGCGGCGGCGGCGATGGGTGGCGGCGACGCCAAAGCACCATGGCGTGTTCCACGTCATGGCCAGCGGCCTGCAGCTCGATGGCCGCCTCGGCGGCACCCAACCCTGTGCGGTGCCCGTAATCGGCCACGAGCTGATCAACCACCAAGGCGTGCGCCTGTGACAGGTCACCGCCGGAAGCCTCCAGCGCCTGCCTGCAGACAGCAATCGGGGCCGGCAGCCGCTGGCGGAGTGCGGCAATGGCGTATTTCATCGGCACACCAGTCACCAGGAAACGGCCTACCCGGCGAATGTCTTCAGCGCCTCACCTTCCAACCGGTACACCGTCCACTCGTCCTGCGGTCTGGCGCCGGCTGCGGTGTAGAACTCGATGGCCGGCGTGTTCCAGTCCAGCACTGACCATTCGAAGCGACCACAACCTTCAGCTACCGCCTGGCGGGCGATGTACTTCAGCAGCGCTTTGCCCGCGCCGGAGCCGCGTTTTTCCGGGCTCACGTACAGGTCTTCCAGATAGATGCCCTTGCGCCCCAGCCAAGTGGAATAGTTGTAGAAATACACCGCGTAGCCAATGGCTTCACCGTTGGCCTCGCAGACCAGCGCGCGGGCGGTGGCGTCGGCGCCGAACAGGCTTTCGGCGATGCCGATCTCGTCGGTCTGCACCGACTGCTCGGCCTTCTCGTAGATCGCCAGTTCGCGGATGAACCGAAGGATCAGGCCGGCGTCGGCGACGGTGGCCGGGCGGATGTTCAACAGTGCCATGGGCGAAGAGGGAACGGAGGGAATTGAACGAGCTTAATCCCCTCCGTCCCCTTTTTGTCAGCGCGCTGCAGCGACGTTGGCGCGCATCTGCGCGATCACGTCCTGGTAGCTGGTCTTGGCGTTGAAGATGGCCGAGCCGGCGACGAACGTGTCGGCGCCAGCGGCGGCGATCTCGCCGATGTTGTCGGCCTTCACGCCACCATCGATCTCCAGGCGGATGTCACGGCCGCTGGCATCGATCTTCTGGCGCACCACGCGCAGCTTGTCCAAGGCCGACGGAATGAAGGCCTGGCCGCCGAAGCCCGGGTTGACCGACATCAGCAGCACCAGGTCGAGGTCGTCCAGCACCCAGTCGAGGATGTCCACCGGGGTGGCCGGGTTGAGCACGATGCCCGGCTTGCAGCCCAGCGAGCGGATCAGCTGGATGGTGCGGTGCACGTGGCGGCTGGCCTCCGGGTGGAAGCTGATGTAGGTGGCACCGGCCTCGGCGAAGTCCGGGATGATGCGGTCGACCGGCTCGACCATCAGGTGCACGTCGATCGGCGCGGTGACGCCGTGCTTGCGCAGGGCTTGGCAGACCATCGGGCCGATGGTCAGGTTGGGCACATAGTGGTTGTCCATCACATCGAAATGGACCCAGTCGGCACCCGCGGCCAGGACGTTGTCGACTTCCTCGCCCAGGCGGGCGAAGTTGGCCGAGAGGATGGAAGGAGCGATGAGGCAGTTGGACATGGCCGGGGCCTTCGGAACGGGGAAAGGGGTCTCCCGCCCGCAGGCGGGGCAATGGGGTCAGCGCTTGCGCAGGGTCTTGATGCGGTCGTAGGCGGCGTTGATGCGCCGCGACTTCTGCTCGGCCTGCTGCTGCAGCTCGGGGGCGGCGCCGCCCAGCTTGTCGGGGTGGTACTGGGAGATCAGCTTGCGGTAGGCGCGCTCGACCTCGGCATCGGTGGCCTCGGAGGTCAGCCCCAGCTCGCGGTACGGGTTCTCCTTGTTCAGGCGGAACCAGTCGCTGTCGAAGGCATGCCCCAGCAACAGGCCGACCACCGCGCCGAACAGCGGATTGGGCCGGAACAGCAGGGCGCCGGCGATGAATCCGAGCAGTTTTCCGTACCAGCGCATGGCGCTCCGGGGTCGGCCGACGAAATGGACGCTCATTTTACGTCACAGCGGGCCCGGACCGCTTTACACTAGGCCGCCCGCTGACCAGTTGCGGGCCCGCCGGGTCCCCTGGGCAGCCGTCTCGACGAAGCCCCAGGAGTGCCCGTGCCAACCACGCTGTTGCAATCCGATCTCCCCGGCCTGCCCTTGCGCCACCGCGGCAAGGTGCGTGATGTGTTCGATATCCCGCGCGAGCGACTGCCGGCCGGTACCCCACCGGGGGACTACCTCTTGATGGTCGCCACCGATCGCCTGTCGGCGTTCGATGTGGTCCTGCCCGACCCGATCCCGGGCAAGGGCGAGATGCTCTGCCAGGTGTCCAACTTCTGGTTCGCCAAGACCGCGCACCTGATGCCCAACCACCTGACCGGCATCGATGTGGCCAGCGTGCTGCCCGAGGGCGTGGACGCGGCCCTGTACGCCAAGCGCGCGGTGGTCACCCGCAAGCTGAAGCCGGTACCGGTGGAAGCCATCGCCCGTGGCTACCTGATCGGCAGCGGCTGGAAGGACTACCAGCGCACCGGCAAGGTCAGCGGCATCGAGCTGCCCGACGGCCTGCGCCAGGCCGAGCAGCTGCCCGAGCCGATCTTCACCCCCTCGACCAAGGCCGCCGTTGGCGACCATGACGAGAACATCGACTTCGACGCGATGGTGAAGACGGTCGGTGCGGAGATGGCCGAGCGGGTGCGCGACGCGACGCTGCGCATCTACAAGTTCGCGGCCGATTACGCACGCGAGCACGGCATCATCCTGGCCGACACCAAGTTCGAGTTCGGTACCGACGCCGACGGTCGCCTGTACATCATGGACGAGATGCTGACGCCGGATTCCTCGCGCTACTGGCCTGCCGACGAGTACGAAGTGGGCACCAGCCCGCCGAGCTACGACAAGCAGTTCGTGCGTGACTACCTGGAGACGCTGGACTGGGGCAAGACCGCTCCGGGCCCGAGCATCCCGGCGGAGATCATCGAGCGCACCCGCGCCAAGTACGCCGAAGCGCTGCAGCGCCTGGCCGGGATCAGCGTCGACTGATTCCCCTGCGCCCCCGGCCCGCGTGGCGGGGGCGTTCTGAGTGCGGTAGTGCCGGCCGCTGGCCGGCAACCCCGGCGAAACTGCAGCCAGGCATGGCCTGGCTCTACTGGCGGTTGGCAGTGCCGGCCGCTGGCCGGCAATCCCCGCGAACCTGCAGCCAGGCATAGCCTGGCTCTACTGCCGGTTGGTAGTACCGGCCGCTGGCCGGCAACCCCGGCGAAACTGCAGCCAGGCATGGCCTGGCTCTACTGACGGTTGGTAGTGCCGGCCGCTTGCCGGCAACCCCGGCGAACCTGCAGCCAGGCATGGCCTGGCTCTACTACCGGTTGGTAGTGCGGGCCGCTGGCAGGCAACCCCGCGAACCTGCAGCCAGGCATGGCCTGGCTCTACTGGCGGTTGGTAGTGCCGGCCGCTGGCCGGCAACCTCGGCGAACCTGCAGCCAGGCATGGCCTGGCTCTACTGGCGGTTGGTAGTGCCGGCCGCTGGCCGGCAACCCCGCGAACCTGCAGCCAAGCATGGCCTGGCTCTACTGCCGGCCCCGCCCGGGGTATGCTGGCCACATGCAGACCAGCACCCAGCTTGCGCGTCCGATCGACCGCTATTTCGCCAGCTACTCCGACGACCACCGCAATGTGGTCAACCAGCGCATCCACGTGGTGGCGGTGCCGGCGATCCTGTGGTCGGTGGTGGCCCTGCTGTGGTGCGTGCCGCCGCTGATCACCTGGTTCCAGTACGGCATCTGGTCGGCGTTCGCGATGTTCAGCGCGTGGTGCTTCTACAACAAGCTGTCGCGTCCGCTGGGCATCGGCATGCTCATCCAGTTCTTCGTGTTCGGCTGCCTGTGCCGGCTGCTGGAAGCGGAAATCGGCCTGCACAACCTGCGCTCGCTGGCCATCGGCGTCTTCGTCGTCGCCTGGATCGCGCAGTTCATCGGCCACAAGTTCGAAGGCCGCAAGCCCAGCTTCCTGACCGACCTGACCTACCTGCTGATCGGCCCGGCGTGGGTGATGGCCAAGGCCTATCGCAAGCTCGACTGGCGCTACTGACCAGCGTCGCCGCGTCGACGCCTTCGTTTCCTGAACGGGCAGATCCCGTCACCGACACTGCACGGCGCGCCTGCCAGCCTGCCGCGGTGACCTCCTCACCTTGCCCCGCCCAGCGGCGGCGGTCCCTGTGCGACAGGGGCTGCGCTATCCCTGCGTGGGCGTAGGGTGGACCTGCCCACCGGGTCCTGATGGGTCATCCGCGCGGCATGCTGCATCGCAGAAAAAATGAATCAGCGCACGTTACATGCAATTGATCGCTGTTCAATGGGTTTCGGCGACATTTGGCAGCCTGTTATGCTCCCTGACCTGCTCGTGAATCATGGATTCCCTGCATGCTCCCCAGCCTGCCCCTGCTGCTGGCCCTGCCGTTCCTCATGGCAGTGGCTGTCGCAGCCTTCCCCCGTAGTTCGCGCTCGACTGCTGCCTGGCTGGCGGCGCTGGCGCCGTTGGGCGGGCTGGCGATCCTCGCCTGGCTGACCCCATCGGTGCTTGATGGCCAGGTGGTGCGCACGATGGTGCCGTGGCTGCCGCAGATCGGCCTGGACTTCACCCTGCGCCTGGATGGCTTGGCCTGGATGTTCGCGGGGCTGGTGCTGGGCATCGGCGCGCTGGTGGTGCTGTATGCGCGCTATTACCTCAGCAGCCAGGACAACGCGCACCGCTTCTATACCTACCTGTTGCTGTTCATGGGCGCCATGCTGGGCATGGTGCTGTCGGGCAACCTGTTGCTGCTGATGGTCTTCTGGGAAATGACCAGCATCAGCTCGTTCCTGCTGATCGGTTTCTGGTCGCACCGCCAGGACGCGCGCGAGGGCGCGCGGATGGCGCTGGTGATCACCGGTGGCGGCGGCCTGGCGCTGCTGGCCGGCGTGCTGCTGATCGGCCGCATCGTCGGCAGCTTCGACCTGGACGTGGTGCTGGCCGCCGGCGAGCAGATCCGCGCCAGCGCGCTGTACCCCTATGCCCTGTTCCTGGTGCTGGCGGGCATCTTCACCAAGAGCGCGCAGTTCCCGTTCCACTTCTGGCTGCCGCATGCGATGGCCGCGCCCACCCCGGTGTCGGCCTACCTGCACTCGGCCACCATGGTGAAGGCGGGGGTGTTCCTGCTGGCGCGCCTGCATCCGGCATTGGCCGGCAGCGATCTGTTCTTCTATACGGTCAGCGGCATCGGTGCGATCACCCTGCTGATCGGTGCCTGGAACGCGATCTTCCAGCATGACCTGAAGGGCCTGCTGGCCTATTCGACGATCTCGCACCTGGGCCTGATCACCCTGCTGTTCGGCCTGTCCACGCCGATGGCGGTGGTCGCCGGCGTGTTCCACATCATCAACCACGCCACCTTCAAGGCCTCGCTGTTCATGGCCGCCGGCATCATCGACCACGAGACCGGCACCCGTGACATGCGCAAGCTGGGTGGCCTGCGCAGGCTGATGCCGTTCACCAGCGCGCTGGCGATCATCGCCTCGCTGGCGATGGCCGGCATCCCGCTGCTCAACGGCTTCCTGTCCAAGGAAATGCTGTTCGCCGAAGCGCTCTCGGCGGGCGGCACCGACACCATGCGCACGGCGGTGTCGATCGCCGCGCTGCTGGCCGGTGTGTTCGGCGTGGCCTACAGCCTGCGCTTCGTGCACGACACGTTCTTCGGCAAGGGCCCGCATGGCCTGGACCGCGTGCCGCACGAGCCGCCGCGCTGGATGAAGGTGCCGGTGGAGATCCTGGTGGTGATCTGCGTGGCGGTGGGTATCGCCCCGGCCGTGACCGTGGCCCCGGTATTGCACGCGGCAGCCGCCTCGATCCTCGGCAGCGCGATGCCCGAATACAACCTGTCGATCTGGCATGGCTTCAACCTGCCGCTGGCGATGAGCGCCGCTGGCGTGGTCGGTGGCGTAGCCCTCTACTTCGGCCTGCGCAAGCTGATCGATCTGCATGCGGTAACCAACACCACGCCGGGACGCAACGTCTTCCACCACCAGCTGGACCTGCTGTCGGCCGGTGCGCAGCGGTTGACCGCCGGCATCGCCAACGGCAGCCTGCAGCGCATGCTGCTGGGCCTGGTGCTGGTGGCGATCGTGGTCGCCGCCGCGCCCTACATCGCCAACCCGGCCTCGCCGGAATGGACCAGACCGCAGCCGATACCGCTGCTGGGCTGGGCGTTGTGGCTGGTGATGATGTCCTGCGCGGTGGCGACCCTGCGCATGTACAAGCAGCGCCTGCTGGCCGTGCTGCTGGTCGGCGGCGTCGGCCTGATGGTGGCGCTGACCTTCGTGTTCCTGTCCGCACCGGACCTGGCGCTGACCCAGCTGCTGGTGGAGATGGTGACCCTGGTGCTGATGCTGCTGGGCATGAACTACCTGCCGGCACAGTCCGGCCCGGAGCGGCCGCGCTGGCGCAAGCGCCGTGATGCGCTGATCGCGATCGTGGCCGGTGCCGGCCTGGGCGCGCTGGCCTACAGCGCGATGACCCTGCCGCCGAACACCATGGCCGGCGAGCTGCTTGCCCGTGCCCTGCCCGAGGCGTACGGCCAGAACGTGGTCAACGTGATCCTGGTCGACTTCCGCGGCTTCGATACCTTCGGCGAGATCACCGTGTTCGGCATTGCCGCACTGGTCGTGCATGCGCTGCTGCGTCGCACGCGGATGGCGCCGGAGCAGATCATGCCCGGTCCGCCGATCAAGCTGCCGGTGCCGGCCGATCTGGCCCAGATCATGTTCCCGCTGACCCTGACGGTCTCCATCTTCCTGTTCCTGCGCGGCCACAACGCGCCGGGCGGCGGCTTCATCGCCGGCCTGGTGCTGGCGGTGCCGCTGCTGATCCAGTACGTGATCCAGGGCACCGCCTCGGTGGAGTCACGCTTCGGCTTCGACTACATCCGCTGCATCGGTACCGGCCTGCTGATCGCCATCCTCAGTGGCGCCGCGTCGATGCTGTTCGGCGTGCCGTTCCTGACCAGCGGCCACCTGGACCTGCACCTGCCGTTGATCGGCGATGTACCGCTGGCCAGCGCGATTGGTTTTGATATCGGCGTGTACCTGGTGGTGTTCGGTGGCGCGATGCTGATGCTGTCGATGATGGCCACCGTCAAACCCTCGCGGACGCGCACCGCGCGCAAGGGCGAGATCGACCTGCAACGCCGCTCGGCACGAACGGGGGAGATGCACTGATGGAACTGGCCCTGGCCTCTGCGATCGGCGTGCTGACCGCCATCGGCATCTACCTGCTGCTGCGCGCGCGCAGCTTCGATGTGATCCTCGGCATGACCTTCCTGTCCTACGCCACCAACCTGCTGATCTTCGCCGGTGGCCGCGTGGTGCAGGGCAAGGCGCCGGTGCTGCAGGAAGGCGTGGAAAGCCACCTGGGTAATTACACCGACCCGCTGCCACAGGCGCTGGTGCTGACCGCCATCGTCATTGCCTTTGCGATGACCGCCGTCAGCATCGTGCTGGCCATGCGCAGCCGCAGCGACAACCACAGTGACCACGTGGACGCGCACGAGCCGGACGACGATGCACCGCCGCGCCGGGGCGAGGACCGCGCATGAATCATCTGGTGATCCTGCCGATCCTGGTACCGCTGCTCGGCGCTGCGCTGTCGCTGTTCGTCGAACACCGCCGCTATGGGCCGAAGGTGCAGCGCGCCGTGGCGTGGACCGCGCTGGGCGCGCTGGCGGTGGTGGTCGGGCTGTTGTTCGCCGACACCGCTGGCGGCGACATCCGCGTGTACCTGCTGGGTGACTGGCCGTCGCGCCTGGGCATCGCACTGGTGGCCGACCGGCTGTCGGCGTGGATGCTGCTGACCACCCTGCTGCTGGCCATCCCCTGCCTGCTGCATGCGTGTTCGGGTTGGGACCGGCGCGCACCGCACTTCCATGCGCTGTTCCAGTTCCAGCTGGTCGGCCTCAACGGCGCCTTCCTGACCGGCGACATCTTCAACCTGTTTGTATTCTTCGAGGTGATGCTGATCGCCTCTTACGGCCTGCTGCTCAGTGGCGGCCGTGGCCTGCGCATGCGCATCGGCCTGCACTACGTGGTGTTCAACGTCACCGCCTCGACCCTGTTCCTGATCGCACTGGGCCTGCTGTACGCCTCGCTGGGTTCATTGAACATGGCCGAGCTCTCGCAGCGCATCGCCGAAGTGCCGCCTGCGCAGCTGACCCTGGTGAAGGCGACGATGGGCCTGTTGCTGCTGGTGTTCTGTGCCAAGGCCGCGCTGATGCCGCTGTACCTGTGGTTGCCCGAATCGTATGCGCGTGCGCCGGCTGCGGTGGCGGCGCTGTTCGCGATCATGACCAAGGTGGGCCTGTATGCCGTGCTGCGCATCCAGATGCTGTGGTTCGGCGAGGATGCGGGGGCGATGGCCGGCTACGGCCGCGACTGGCTGCTGTGGGCCGGCGTAGCGACGCTGGTGCTGGGTGGCCTGGGCGCGTTGGCCGCCGCGCGCCTGCGCGTGCTGATTTCGTATCTGGTGATCGTCTCGGCGGCCACGTTGTTCATCGCCTTCTCGGTGGGCACGCCTGAGGTGCTGTCGGCCGGCCTGTACTACCTGCCGCACAGCAGCTTCGTCGCCGCCGCACTGTTCCTGGTCGCCGACCTGATCCGACGCCGCCGTGGCGGCGCCAGCGACCGCAAGGAAGTGATCGCACCGATGCCCGGCAAGGAGACCCCGGCCGTGCTGTTCCTGATTGCGGCGGTGTCGGTGGCCGGCCTGCCGCCGCTGTCCGGCTTCCTGGCCAAGGCCGCGCTGTTGGCCGGCATGCCGGCGCAGTACACCGGCGCGGTGTGGACCGCAGTGCTGGTCAGCAGCCTGCTGGTCATCATGGGCCTGACCCGCGGCGGCATCCGCCTGTTCTGGCGCGTGCCGCTGCCCGATCCCGATGCACCGCCACCGCGCAAGGCACCACTGCGCCGTGTGGAGCTGTTTGCGGCCTGCATCCTGCTGGCGTACGGCATCGGCATGACCTTGTTCGCTGCCCCGCTGATGCAGCACACCGACGCCATCGCCACCCAGCTGCTGCAGCCGGGCGACTACGCGCAGCAGCTGCGCGCGACCACGCCGGAGATCCGCCAGCCATGACCGCCAAGCGTTCCCCGATCCGCCGCCTGCTGCCCTCGCCCGCGCTGAGCGTGATGGTGGTGGTGTTCTGGCTGTTGATGTCCGACAGCTTCACGCTTGGCCAGTTCCTGCTGGGCCTGCTGCTGGGCGTGGTCATTCCGCTGTTCGCCGCGCGCCTGGACCGCGAGTTCGCCCGCATCGGCACCCTGCGGCCGCTGCCGAAGCTGCTGTTCGTGACCCTGTGGGACATCCTGATGTCCAACATCCGCGTGGCCATCCAGGTACTGGGCCCGGAAAAGTACATCCACCCTGGTTTCATCTGGCTGCCGCTGGACATCGCCAACATCCACGGCATCGCCGCGCTGACCAGCATGATCACCCTGACTCCCGGCACGGTGTCGGCCGCCCTCAGCGACGACCGCAAATTCCTGCTGGTGCACGTGCTGCACCTGGAAGACCCGCAGGAGCTGATCGACACGATCAAGCGCCGTTATGAAGCCCCGTTGATGGAGATCTTCCCATGACTGGATTCCAGATCATCCAGACCACCCTGGTGGTGTGCATGCACGTGGTCGGCCTGGCCATGCTGCTGGCCACCTGGCGCCTGCTGCGCGGGCCGACCGTGCCCGACCGCATCCTTGCACTGGATACGCTGTCGGTGACCGCCATCGCCGAACTGATGCTGTTCGGCATGTACCTCAATTCGGCGATCTACTTCGAGGCGGCGCTGATCATCGCCATGCTCGGCTTCGGCAGCACCGTGGTGCTGAGCAAGTTCGTGCTGCGCCGGGACATCGTCGAATGATCACCTTCATCCAGATCGCGCTGTCGATCCTGCTGCTGTTCGGCTGCTTCTTCATCCTGGTCGGCGCACTGGGCCTGGTGAAGCTGTCCACCTTCTTCAAGCGCCTGCACGCACCGACCAAGGCCAGCACGCTGGGCGTGGGCTGCGTGCTGGTGTGCTCGGTGTGCTACCACATCTTCCTGGGCCAGGACCCGCAGCCGCGCGAGCTGCTGATCACCGTGTTCCTGTTCATCACCGCACCGATCAGCGCGCACCTGATGGCCAAGGCCGCACTGTCGCTGCTGATGGAAACGCGCCCCAGCCTGCCGGGCAACGAGCGTGCCGAAGACGAGCAGCTGCCGCCGCCGGAACCGGAGCGCGAAGAGGAAACCACCGCGCGTTGACGGTGGGTGCCGACCGTTGGTCGGCACGACCCCGGATAACCGCCAGTAGAGCCAGGCCCTGCCCGGCTGCGAGTTCGCCGAGGTTGCCGGCCAGCGGCCGGCACTACCTCAGACCGGTGTGACCAGCGCGATTTCCAGCCCCAGCCAGGCCACGAACGCGCCCAGCAGTACCGCACCTTCGATGCGGCTGATGCGCAGGTCGCCGCGCAGCATCGGGTACAGCACCAGTGCGAAGGCCAGCACCGCCGGCAGTTCCAGGCGCACGAACGAGGCCGGCAACGCCAGCGGCTGCAGCAGCCCCATCGCACCGATCACCAGCATCAGGTTGACCACGCTGGAGCCGAGCACGTGGCCCAGCACCATGTCGCCGTGACCACGGCGTGCTGCCGCGACCGCGGCCGCCACCTCCGGCAACGCAGTGCCGATCGCCACCGGCAGCAGACCCACCAGCAGCGGCGTCCAGCCCAGCGCGGCGCCGAAATCAGCGGCGGCACCGACCACCAGGCGCGCGCCCCAATACAACGCCAGTGCGGCAACCAGCAGGCGCAGCAGGTTCAACGGCAGGCTGGTGCGGCTCAGGGCCGACTCGGCAATGATCGCCTGTACCTCGGCGCTCTCATGGCGTCCGCGACGCAGCAGCAGGAACTGCACCACCACGAACCCGGCCACCAGCACGCCGGCCTCCCAGCGCAGCAGGCGGCCATCGAGCCCGAACACGATCAGCAGCAGGCCCGCGGCCAGCAGCCCCCACCACAGCACGGCCTGCAGGCGCGCGCGCAGCAGCAACGGCGCGACCATCGCGGCCACCGCCAGGGTCAGGCCGAGATTGACCACGCTGCTGCCGACGGCATTGCCCAAGGCCAGCTCCGGCTGGCCCACCACCAGCGCGCGGGCGTTGACCGCCAGCTCCGGCAGCGAGGTGGTGATACCCAGCAACAGCAGGCCTGCGGTGAATGCACTGGCGCCGAAACGCTGCGCCAGGCCGGACACGGCTTTGACGATGGAGTCCCCGCCCAAGGCCAGCAGCAGCAGGCCGAGCAGGAACCAGGCAATGGCAATAGCGATCATCGGGCGCTCCCCAGCGGTCGTGGCGCGATTCTACGCTCGGCCCACCCGCGGCGGGTGAGCCGAGGATGGCCGATCAGCCGCAGCCTTCGGCGTAGTCCACCTGCGGGGTCCTGCCGACCCGCCAGACGCCGACCTTGCCGTCAGCGCCGAGGGCGAAATCGATGATCGCCGCCCCCTCCTGCGCCGGGCGCACGCGCAGGTGCTGGGCCTTGTCGTCGTATTTGTCCGGGCCGACGTCGGCGCGCTCGGGATAGAGCACCTGCAGCTCGCCCAGGGTCATGCCGACCCGGCCGCCACCGGGAGCGACGATGGACGGGCTGCGTACGTCGTAGCGGACCAGCTTGCGCGCCTCGAACATCAGGCGCGGGTCTTCGGCCCCCTGCGGGCGCAGGAAGTAGCAGCCTTCATTGGCATCGTCGGCAGGCAGCGGCTTGCCCGTGGCGTCGGTACCCAGACCCTGCAAGGGGGCGCCGAAGCCACTGCGGACCTCGGCGATGCCTGCGCCCAGCGTGGCGCCGCCGAAGCCATCCAGGCGTGCCGGGCTGTCGCTGCGCGGATCCACCGGCGAAGCGGTGGCCAGGTCGGCGTCAGCGGGGACGGAGGCATCCTTCGCCGGTGCGGTGGCCACGGGCGCAGCTGCCGGGGCGGCGGTGTCGGGACTACGGTTGCAGGCGGCCAACGACAACAGCAGCAGGCCGGCCATCGGGAGATGCTTCATCGGTGCGGATCCTTGGCACAGGGTGGGTGCACGCTACCGCAGCCGGCGTGCAGGCGCTGCATTGTCATCGCGGTTTCATCGCCCTCATTCAGGCTGGGCGAGCACCGACTTGGCTGTCCTCCCCATGCAACCGCGCAAGACCGACCTCGCCCGAACCGCGCTGCAGGCCCACCGCGCACCGCTGGACATGCGCCAGCGACGCCTGCTGATCCTGTGTGATGGCCAGCGCAGCATCGCCGAGCTGACCGCACTGCTTGGGCAGGACGCGGCAGCGATGGTGATCCAGCTGATCCAGGGCGGCTACCTGGTGACCGCTGCGGACGCACCCGCCTCCACGCCACCTGCGTCGGTTGCGATGGCGGCTCCGCTGGCGCCGTCAGTCACTGCCGCTTCTGCGGCGCCGGTCGAGCGCCGCCGCTCGCTGGTCGCCGCGCGCATCTATGTGCTGGGAATCCTGGAGATGCAGCGGCATCCCAACGCAGCGGCGCTGTTCCGCGACCTGCAGCAGGCGCGTGCCGAAGGCGAGGTGCTGCGGGTGATGCAATCGGCGCTGCAGGTGCTGCCGGCGCTGACCTCGGAAGGGTACTGCCAGCGCGTGCGGCAGCGGCTGATGGAGGCGCTGCCGGTGGAGCATTGCAGTGCGTTCGCGGCCATTGCCTGAACCGGTGAACAGCATCCACGCATGGCGTGGATCTACTGGGAAGCGCGATAGCGCACCCGCACATGGCGCGGATCCATCCGTGTGCGTGGTGCAGTAGATCCACGCCATGCGTGGATGCAGACGATCAACGGAAATTGTTGCGCAGGCCGTTCCAGCACTGCTGGTAATCGCCCTGTCGGTGGCTTGCTGCCAGCGCCTGCGCGGTCGGGCGGATCACCCCACGGGTCTCGAACATGAAGGCCATGGTGTCCTTGATCACATCCGGCTTGGACAAGTCCGCATTGGAGGCCTTGTCGAAGGTCGGGGCATCCGGACCGTGGCCGCTCATGCAGTTGTGCAACGACGCGCCACCCGGCACGAAGCCTTCGGCCTTGGCGTCGTAGGCGCCATGCACCAGGCCCATGAATTCGCTGGCGATGTTGCGGTGGAACCACGGCGGGCGGAACGTGTTCTGCGCCACCAGCCAGCGCGGCGGGAAGATCGCAAAGTCCATGTTGCTGGTGCCCGGGGTGTCGCTGGGCGAGTGCAGCACCAGGAAGATCGACGGATCCGGGTGGTCGTGGCTGATCGAGCCGATGGTGTTGAAGCGGCGCAGATCATAGCGGTACGGCGCGTAGTTGCCGTGCCAGGCGACCACGTCCAGCGGCGAATGATTGATCGGCGCACGCCACAGGCGGCCGTCGAACTTGGCAATCAGTTCGAAATCGCCGTCGACGTCTTCGAACGCGGCATGCGGAGTCTCGAAATCGCGCGGATTGGCCAGGCCGTTGGAACCGATCGGGCCCAGGTCGGGCAGCTTCAGCAGTGCGCCGAAGTTCTCGCAGATGTAGCCGCGGCTCGGGCCATCCGGCAGTTCGACGCGGAAGCGCACGCCGCGCGGAATCACCGCGATCTGCTGCGGCTCGATCTCGATCACGCCCAGCTCGGTGAGCAGGCGCAGGCTGCCCAGCTGCGGCACGATCAGCAGTTCGCCGTCGGCGTCGTAGAAGTAGCGGCCGACCATGTCGCGGTTGGCCGCGTACAGATGGATGCCGACACCAGCATGCGCGTCGGGCGAACCGTTGCCGCCCATCGTGTACAGGCCTTCGACGAAATCGGTGGGCAGTTCCGGCAGCGGCAGCGGGCTCCAGCGCAGCTGGTTCGGCGAAGCCGGCTGTGCACTGAAATCGCACTGCAGCTGCGATTGCGCGAAGGGAGTGAACTCACCGTGGGTAACCGCCGGACGGATCCGGTACAGCCAGCTGCGGCGATTGCTGCCGCGCGGTGCGGTGAATGCGGTACCGGTCAGCTGCTCGGCATACAGGCCATGGGCCACCTTCTGCGGCGAGTTCTGGCCGACGGGCAGCGCACCGGGCACGGCCTCGCTGGCGAACTCGTTGCCGAAACCGGACTGGTAGCCGCGGGCGGTGATGGAGGGAGACATGGGGGTTCCTGGAAGCCTGGGGAAAGCCGCCGGGCATGGCCCGGCGCTACCGGTGGAGAAGGTGCCGTTGTGGAAACCTTACAGCACGCCGCGGCGGATCTGGTCGCGTTCGATGCTCTCGAACAGCGCGGTGAAGTTGCCTTCGCCGAAGCCTTCGTTGCCCTTGCGCTGGATGATCTCGAAGAAGATCGGGCCGATGCAGTTCTGGGTGAAGATCTGCAGCAGCTTGCGCTGGTGGGTTTCCGGGTCGGCGTCGATCAGGATCTTGTTCTTCGCCAGGCGGGCGACGTCCTCACCGTGGTTGGGCACGCGCTGGTCGATCACATCGAAGTAGGTCTCCGGCGTGTCGAGGAAATCTACGCCCTGCGCGCGCATGGCTTCGACCGTTTCGTAGATGTTCTCGGTGAAGCAGGCGATGTGCTGGATGCCCTCGCCCTTGTACGCATCCAGGTACTCGTTGATCTGGCTCTTCGGGTCGGACGATTCGTTCAGCGGAATGCGCACGATGCCATCCGGCGCGGTCATCGCCTTGGACACCAGGCCGGTCTTCAGGCCCTTGATGTCGAAGTAGCGGATCTCGCGGAAGTTGAACAGGCGCTCGTAATAATCCGACCACTGCTGCATGTTGCCGAAGTACAGGTTGTGGGTCAGGTGGTCGATGAAGGTCAGGCCGAAGCCCTTCGGGCGCAGCTCGGCGCCGGCGATCAGCTCGTAGTCGCCATCGAAGATGCTGCCGGCATCGCCGTAGCGGTCCACCAGGTACAGCATGCAGTCACCGATGCCCTTGATGACCGGGGCGTTCACCGCCTTGCTCTCCGGCTTGAAGGCGATGGCTTCGGCGCCATTGCCCAGCGCGGTCTGGTAGACCTCCGCGCCCGGCTTCTTGAAGCGGATGGCGAAGCCGCAGGCGCACGGGCCGTGCTTTTCAGCGAAGTCGGCGGCGAACGAATCGGGGTCTTCATTGACCAGGAAGTTGACGTCGCCCTGGCGATAGACGGTAATCGGACGCTGCTTGTGCTTGAGCACCGCGCTGAAGCCCATCTTGCGGAAGTACTCGTGCAGCTCGGCACCACGGCCGGCCGGTGCGGCGAATTCGACGAACTCGAAGCCGTCGATGCCCATCGGGTTTTCGAAGGTGGTGACCTGCATGCCGGGGTTGGGATGCGAGGCGGACGGGACTGCGGTATTCATGGCGTGGCTCCGAATCGGTGCCGCATCGGCACAAACCAGGTGCGGGCGGGGTTGGACCCGGCGAGAATGCAGGGTACGGACCCAACACTTATAGTTACACTTGAAACCACCAGCAAGGTGCACCGCAACATGAGCCCCGCCGATCCCGTTTCCACCCGCCTGCGTGCCTCCCACGTCCTGCTCGACCTGGAACAGTTCCTGCCGTACCGGCTGAGCGTGCTGTCTAACCGGGTCAGCGGCAACATCGCCAAGCTGTACGGCGACCGCTATGGCCTGGCCATTCCGGAGTGGCGGGTGATCACCATCCTGGCGCTGTACCCCGGGTCGTCCGCCAGCGAGGTCTCCGACCGCACGGCGATGGACAAGGTCGCGGTCAGCCGCGCGGTGGCCCGCCTGCTGGAGCGCGGTTTCATCAAGCGTGAGACGCATGGCGATGACCGCCGCCGTTCGGTGTTGGCGCTGTCGGCGGCGGGGTTCGAGGTATACGAGACGATCGCGCCGATGGTGATCGAGATCACCCGCAAGCTGATGTCGGTGCTGAGCGAGGAAGAGGAGCAGGTGCTGGAGAAGCTGATCCTGCGCCTGGCCGGCGATGGCCTGGAGCGGATGGGCGAAGGGGTCTGACCCCGGGGCGGCGCCCCCCGCCGCCGCTCTTGGTAGGTGTCGACCTTGGTCGACACATGGATCCACGCCAGGCGTGGATGTGGATGATGTCGCGGACTGCACTGTGATCGATCAGGCGCAGATCATTGATGACGTGCAACGCGCGGCGTTCATTGCCCGCCGACGAACGGTCTTTCGGCCGGGTTCGACTCGACATGTCGCGTTTACCGCCTGATGTCTCGGAATGGGGCCGGTAGAGTCCTGATCCACAGAGCGGCTGTATCGACATTCGCGCATCGAGTGGCATTGCCTATTGGACGGCGGGCTGCACAGGCCTGAGGGTGGGAACGCAGCGGCGCTCCGCTGCCGGGGTTGAAAGCCCGATGATCCGAAGGAAACCACGCCGCACCCGTCGCCGCCCATCGCGGGCGGCAACGACTCGCGCTGCCCTGCTTTGGCGGGCGGTGCGTGGGGCCGCATGGCCGCCGTTCTCCTTCGGATCACGGTCTTTCAACCACGCATCGCCTGCCGCCTTCCCGGCGGCCCGCCACGGAGCTTCGCCATGACACGCCCCCATCACCCCACCACCGGGCCCATCGACCGCGATGCCGACCTGCAGCGCATCGATGAGGCCTTGGCCACATTGGAAAACGTCACCGAGGCCTGGCTTGAGCATCATCGCCTGAAGGCCTGCCAGCCAGGCCTGCTGCTGTCGTTGAACCGGCTGCTTGACCTGACCAGTCTCGCCAAGGGCTATGCCAGTGCGTTGCGGGTGATTGCCGAACCCTGAGATGCGGATGGAGGAGCATCCACGCATGGCGTGGATCTACCGCATCACGCACACGGATGGATCCGCACCATAGGTGGGTGCGCTATGGCGCTTCCCAGTAGATCCACGCCATGCGTGGATGACCCACTCGATCAGCTCAGATGCTTGCGCCGCGCATGGATCCACGGCACCGCAAGCGCGCCGATGGCGCCACCGGCAAAGCCCAGCGAGGCGGCGACAGTGGCCGCTTCGACCGCCCCAGGCAACGCCAGTGCGGCAGTGACCAGCAGCAGCGACGGCAGGCCGACGAAGGTGCCCAGGAAGAACGGCCAGCGCGGCGACCAGGTGTTGAGCTGCAGCAGGCTGACCGGCTGCCACGCTTCGGACGAGGCATCTTCGGCGATCTTCGCTACCACTCTGCCCAGATCCACTTCCGGCAGCAGCTTGCCCGGACGGGCGGCGGCAATCGCCTCGGCCACGGCCTCGACGGGCGGGAAGCTGCCCGGCCACGCCACCGGTGCCGGCACGCCATAGGCGGTCAGCAGCGGCACGCTCAGCCATGGCGCCACCAGCGGACGCAGCCTGCGCCGCCCATGCACACACCAGATCTGCGGCTGGCCGTGTGCGGTCACGCTGTACAACGCCAGCTCGCTCGGCGGCGGGTAGCCCAGCATGGTCACCCGGGCCGCCAGGCTGTCCTGTTCCATCGCACGCAGGAAGCCGGGACGGCTACGCCCTTCCTGCATCCAGGCCAAGCCAAGCGCGCCGACCAGATAGGCCTCGGCGACATCCTTGCTGCCCGCGTTGGCGCGGTCATCACTGGCCAGGTACCAGGCCAGTGACTTCGGTTCGGGCACATCGGCCAGGCCCCAGCGGCTGTCGTCGCCCAGCACATGGCGCACCGGCAGGCGGGCCGGTGCGGTTTCACCACGCTCAGCGGGCTGCAGGAACGGCAGCACGCCCTGCACGAAACTGGACAGGTCGATCGCACGCACGCCGTTGCCGTGCCATTCCGGCGGCAGCAGGCCGGCCAGCTGTCCTTCGGCGGCGAGTCGATCCAGCCGCGCCTTCTGTTCCACCAGCTTCTGCACCGCGCCTTTCAGCACCACGTTGTCGGGCAGGGCGATCTGCGGCAGCCGATGCCGCGGCGGTGCCAACTCCAGCGTGTCGTCGCCGGTGCCGGCGTCATCCAGCAGCGCTTCCTGCGCAGGCAGGCTCACGCCATCGGGTGCCTCTCCTTCGGCCAACGGGCTGGCAGGTTCGGGCAGGCGTTCGGCGTGGTCGCTGTGCATGGGCGCTCCGGTCGCGCCGGGTGGCGCAGTGAGGTCCTTGCCATTAACGGCCGAAGGGTAATGATCTGTAGATCCACGCCACGCGTGGATGTCCGGGCAGCGGGCGGGAAACGCCGGGCGCTACCGGTCAGGCGCCCACTGCTTGAGGAACGCCATCACGCGTGCGGTCTGCACCGCATTGCCCTTGCGCATTGCTTCGCTGGGCTGCGGCGCCAGCAGGGTGCCGTCGGCATCGATCACCAGCAGGTGCGGGTGCTCGCCTTCGAGCGGCGGGAACTGGCCGAGGAACGCCGCGTTCGGGTTCTCGGCGCTGTCGTTGACCTTCACCCACACGTAGTGGGCATCACGGAAGCGGCGCAGATCGCCATTGCCTTCCACGGCTTCATCCAGCGCATGGCAGGGCTCGCACGCGGCGTTGCCCACTTCCAGGATGATGCGCTTGTTGCCGCGCTGGGCCTCGACCTTGGCCGTTTCCAGGTCGGCAACGGGATTGCGGGCCGGGTCGAACTGCGCGCCAAGCCCGGCAATGGCGGCGATGTCGGCCGCCGCCGGGGTGTTGCCCGAGGCCACCGGTTCGCTGGGGTCAGCGACCGGTGGCTCGGTGGGGCGGGTGTCGAGGGGCTGCGTGGGCTCGGGGGCCGCGGGAGGTTGAGGCTGCGAACAGGCGCCGATCAGCGCCGCACACACCACTGCCACCACTGCACCACCGAACGATGTACGCATGCCCACTACCCTCTCATTACTTCACGCCATGCATCAGCTTGTTGATCAGCGGCGCGACCAGGAACAGGACCACACCCGAACCGATCAAGGCCCAGAACCCGAAGGTATACCCCTTCAGGGCCGATTCGACCGTCATGCCGCCTTCACCGCTGACCGCACCGGCAAAGATGCCCGACAGGTTGTTGCCGATGCCGGTGGACAGGAACCAGCCACCCATGCCGAAACCGACCAGGCGCACCGGGGCCAGCTTGGTCACCATCGACAGGCCGATCGGCGACAGGCACAGCTCACCGACCGACTGGATGACGTAGACCATGAACAGGGTCCAGAACGGGATCTTGCCGTCCACGACCATGGTCGACAGGGCGAACATCAGCAGGGCGAAGGCCGCGCCGTTGAACAGCAGGCCGAGGCCGAACTTGCGCGGAATGGACGGATTGGCGCGGCCCAGGGCCACCCAGATCCAGGCGATGATCGGCGCCAGGGTGATGATCGCCACCGAGTTGACCGACTGGAACCACGCGGTCGGGAAGGTCCACTCACCCAGCTGGCGGTTGACGATGTTCTCGGCCAGGAAGGTGAAGGAGCTGCCGGCCTGTTCGAAGAACATCCAGAACATGACGTTGAAGGCGAAGATGATCAGCATGGCGATCACGCGGTCGCGCTGCACCTTGCCCTCGCGGATGCCTTCCACCAGCAGCAGCACGGCCAGCGCGGCAAACATCACGCCGAGGATCCAGGCCAGCGCGGTGGCGCCGGTGGCGAGCAGGAAGTAGGCCACCGGAATGGCGAACAGCGAACCGACCAGCACCATGACGATGCGGCCGAAGCCTTCGGCACCGGCCGGCGGTGCGCCGATGCCCTTCAGGCCGGCACGACCGATGTAGAACCACACCAGCGAGATCAGCATGCCCACGCCGGAAGCGATGAACACGACCTTGTAGGACGGCATTTCCGAGGTGCCGAAGACCTTGCGGGCCAGGTACTCGGTCAGCACCGGGGCGATCATCGCGCCGATGTTGATGCCCATGTAGAAGATGGTGAAGCCCGAGTCGCGGCGTTCGTCCTTCAGGCCGTACAGCTTGCCGACCATAGTCGAGATGTTGGGCTTGAACAGACCGTTGCCGACGATGATCGTGGCCAGGCCGAGCTTGAAGATGTGCTCCTGCGGCAGCGAGATCATGAACAGGCCGACGGCCATGATGATCGCGCCGGTCAGGATCGAGCGCTGGTAACCCAGTACGCGGTCGGCGACGTAACCGCCGAAGATCGCCGCGGCATACACCAGCGCCAGGTAGGCGCCGTAGATGCGGCTGGCGTCGCCTTCACCGGCGGCGTTGCCGTTGTAGAACTGGGCAACGATGTACAGCACCAACGCCCAGCGGATGCCGTAGAACGCAAAGCGCTCCCAGAACTCGGTCATGAACAGCATCCACAACGGGCGCGGATGGCCCATCGTGGTGTTGAAGTCCGGCAGGGCCGGCTCTGGGGTGTTCGCAGTGGCGTTTACGCTCATGCGGAATTCCTGGTTCGGTGGATGGAGGCACGTCCGATGTGCGGTGAAGCAACGCGCGAGGATCACCGACTTCTGGCTTTCACGTCAAATACACGCCGTTTGAGGCAGGTAGCAGCCTGCTCGCTGAACTTGCATCTGAAACGATCCAGCCAGCCGCGGGCGGCCAAGCTGAATGGGGCTCAGGCCATATCCGGCGGGGGCGCGGCCTGCAGGGTGGTGCGTACCTGGAACAATTCAGGGAAGAAGGTCAGTTCCAGCGCCTTGGCCAGGAAGCCCACGCCGGACGAGCCGCCGGTGCCGCGCTTGAAGCCGATCACCCGCATCACCGTGCGCATGTGGCGGAACCGCCACAGCTGGAAGGCCGTTTCCAGGTCCACCAGGTCCTCGCACAGCGCGTACTCGCGCCAGTAGCGGTCGGTGTCCTGGTAGATGCGTTCGAAGACCGGCTGCAGGCTGTCGTCGGCCACGTGCGGCTGGGTCCAGTCGTGCGCCTCGTACACCGCCGGTACGGCGTGGCCGAAGCGGGCCAGGTACTTCAGGAATTCCTCGTACAGGCTCGGCGCCTCCAGCACGGTGCGCAGCTGCGCCTGCCCGGCCGTGTCGTGCTCGAACACCTGCAGCATCTGCGCGTTCTTGTTGCCCAGCAGGAACTCGATGTAGCGGTACTGCAGCGACTGGAAGCCCGAGGACGGGCCCAGCACGTCGCGGAAGCCCATGTACTCGGACGGGGTGAGCGTTTCCAGCACCGACCACTGCTCGGTCAGCTGGCGCAGCACCTGCTTGCTGCGCGCCAGCACCTTGCGGCACTGCCAGACCTCATCGCGCTGCAGGAAGCCGATCGCCGCACCCAGCTCGTGGCCCAGCAGCTTCAACCACAGCTCGGAGGTCTGGTGCTGGATGATGAAGAGCATCTCGTCGTGATGCGGCGGGTTGGACAGCGGCTGCTGCGCGCTGAGCAGCTGGTCCAGCCGCAGGTAGCCGCCGTAGGTCAGCCGCCCCTGCAGATCGGTGTGGATACCGGCTTCGAGATCGCGTTGGTTGTTGTCGACGGACATGGGCGGGACCAGATCGGGGGCGGCAAGGGTAGCGCGTTGCCGCCGCGCTGGCAGCCGTGATGACCGTACCGGGGCGTGCGGTAGGCCTGTGGAACGGTGGTTGCGCGTGGAACCGTTTGCGCCGTTCTACTGGCGCTCAGCCCAGCGCCGCTTGTGATGCTTTGCAGCAATGGCTGAATACGTTGAAGTTATTGGCATCATGCGCCCGGAAGGGGGTACAAAGGCCGGTGCGCCGTGCTGCGCCGCAGGACGGCTTTTTCGTACGCATTCCTTAACATGGCGATTCATATCATTTGTAACTTCTCTGTCGAAGGTGCAGTACGCAATGACGGTTGCCGCTGAGTTCAAGATCGAATACCTGCAGTATCTGGACACGGACGGCACGCTCGTCCGCGATGACCTGCCCGAAGCCCTGCGCGACCCACGCGCGTTGCTGCCGATGTTCAAGCAGATGCTGTTCGTGCGCGTGTTCGACGGCAAGTCGATCGCGCTGCAGCGCACCGGCAAGCTGGGCACCTACGCCGCATGCCTCGGCCACGAAGCCGCGCATGTGGGCATCGGCGCCTCGATGCAGAAGGACGACGTGTTCGCACCGTCCTACCGCGAGTACGGCGCGATGTTCATGCGTGGCGTGCGCCCGCACGACGTGCTGATGTACTGGGGCGGCGACGAGCGCGGCAACGACTACGGCGGCAATGCCGCCAAGGACTTCCCGTTCTGCGTGCCGATTTCCACCCAGTGCCTGCACGCCGCAGGCGCTGCGCTGAAGTTCAAGCTCAACAAGGAACCGCAGATCGCGGTGGCCGTATGCGGCGACGGTGGCAGTTCCAAGACCGACTTCTACGCGGCCCTGAATTCGGCCGGTGCCTACAAGCTGCCGCTGATCCTGTGCATCGTCAACAACGGCTGGGCCATCTCGGTCCCGCGTTCGGCGCAGACCGGTGCCGAGACGCTGGCACAGAAGGGCCTGGCCGGCGGCCTGCACTGCCTGCAGGTGGACGGCAACGACCTGATCGCGGTGATGGCCGCCATGCTGCAGGCGCGCGAGCGTGCGCTGGCCGGCGACGGCGGCACCGTGCTGGAACTGATGACCTACCGCCTGTCCGACCACACCACCGCCGATGACGCCCGTCGCTACCGCGACGACGCCGAAGTGAAGGATGCCTGGCAGCGCGAGCCGATGCTGCGCCTGCGCAAGTACCTGACCAACGCCGGTGTCTGGAGCGAGGAAGAAGAAGCTGCCTGGACCGCCGAGTGCGGCAAGCGCGTGGACGAGGAAGTGAACCTGTACCTCAACACGCCGGTGCAGCCGGTCGAGGCGATGTTCGATTTCCTCTATGCCGACCCGCCGCAGGACCTGCTGGCCCAGCGTGCCCAGGCGATCGCCCTGGAGCAGCGCCATGGATGAGATCAAGAACGGCGCGTCCAGCGCGCACACCAACGCCGCCGACAGCGCTGCCGTCGCGCGCGGAGAACAGAACATGACCGACACCCCGATCACCCTCATCGAAGCCATCACCCAGGCGCTGGCCTGGGAGCTGGAGCACGACAAGTCGGTGCTGGTGCTGGGCGAAGACGTGGGCGTCAACGGCGGCGTGTTCCGCGCCACCGCCGGCCTGCAGCAGCGCTTCGGCGCCGACCGCATCCTCGACACCCCGCTGGATGAAACCACCATCGCCGGCCTCACCATCGGCCTGGCCGCACAGGGCATGAAGCCGGTGGCCGAAGCGCAGTTCGATGGCTTCATGTACCCGATGGTCGACCACATCATCTGCCACGCCGCGCGCCTGCGTTACCGCACCCGTGGCCGCCTGCACTGCCCGATGGTGCTGCGCGTGCCGTGGGGTGGCGGCATCCGTGCGCCGGAGCACCACAGCGAGGCCAACGAAGCGATCTTCACCAACGTGCCGGGCCTGCGCGTGGTGCTGCCGTCCTCGCCGCAGCGCGCCTATGGCCTGCTGCTGGCCGCGATCCGCGAGCCGGATCCGGTGATCTACATGGAGCCCAAGCGCATCTACCGCCAGTACAAGGAAGTGGTCGTCAACGACGGCGAAGCCCTGCCGCTGGACGTGTGCTTCGTGCTGCGCGATGGCACCGACGTGACCCTGGTGACCTGGGGTGCGCAGGTGAAGGAAGCGCTGGAAGCGGCCGACAAGCTGGCCGGCGAAGGCATCAGTGCCGAAGTCATCGACGTGGCTACGCTGCGTCCGCTGGACTTTGCCACCATCGCCGAGTCGGTGGCCAAGACCGGCCGCTGCGTGATCGTGCAGGAGGCCCCGAAGACCGCGGGCTTCGGCGCGGAAATCGCCGCACGCCTGGCCGAGGAATCGATCTACGACCTGCTGGCTCCGGTCGAGCGCGTCACCGGTTACGACACCCACATTCCGCTGTTCCGCCTGGAGATGAAGTATCTGCCGAGCGTGGAGCGGATCGTGGCGGCGGCCAAGCGCGCGGTGGCGGCAGGCTGACATGCGGGCCCGCCTTCTCGGGGCTTACCGCAGCCAGTATCCCAACCCGCTCCGGTTCCGCACCGGCCAGATCGTCGAAGTAGGTGTACGTGACGAGGAATGGCCGGCGTTTGCCTGGGTGCGCACCAGCGATGGGCGCGCCGGATGGGCACCGGTAGCGTGGTTGCAGCTGTTGGACGATGGTCGCGCCGAAGCCCTGCGCGACTACGACGCCCGCGAGCTGGATGTGGAGAACGGCGAGATGGTCAAGCTTCATCACGAACACGGCGGGTGGTGGTGGTCCGAGCGCGCCAATGGCGCGACGGGCTGGTTGCCTGCCCGCGAACTGGAACTGCTGGAAGAGAACTGCAAATGAGCCAGACCAAGAACTTCAACCTGCCCGACCTGGGCGAAGGCCTGCCGGACGCGACCATCGTCGAGTGGTTCGTCAAGGAAGGCGATGTGATCAAGCTGGACGAGCCGCTGGTCTCGATGGAGACCGCCAAGGCCGTCGTCGAAGTGCCCTCGCCGTTCTCCGGCACGGTGCTGAAGCTGTCCGGCGCTGCCGGCGACATCATCCCGACCGGCGCGGTGCTGGCCAGCTTCGCGCTGGACCCGAACCTGCCGCAGCGCGCTGATGGCCAGGACACCGGCCACAGCCACGGCCATGCCGCTCCGGCTGCTGCGGCAGCACCGACGCCGCCGCCGCTGCCGACCGCAGCCGCCCCGGTGGCCGCTGAAGAAGCCAAGCCGGCTGCCGCCGAGCGTGATGACGCCGGCACCGTGGTCGGCGCGATGCAGAGCTCCAACGCTGTGCATGCCGAACAGGCGCTGGCCGTGGGCGGCGTCAAGGCCGTGCCGGCGGTGCGTGCCACCGCGCGCAAGCTGGGCGTGGACCTGAGCCGCGTACGTGCCACTGGCGCCGATGGCGCGGTGACCATGGCCGACGTCAAACAGGCCGCCGCCGACGGCAGCGCGAAGATCGGCGCGGCACCGGCAGCGGTTGCTGCACCGGCTGCCGCCGCACCGGCGCCGGCCCAGGTGGCCGCACAGGTACAGTCCGACGCACGCACCCCGCTGTCCGCTGCCGGCAAGCCGATGCGCACCCAGCCGCCGGGCGTGGTCGCCAAGGGCCAGCCGGAACCGCTGAAGGGCGTGCGCCGCAACATGGCCCGCGTCATGGCCGATGCGCACAGCAAGGTCGTGCCGACCACGCTGAACGACGACGCCGACATCCACGCCTGGCTGCCGGGCAACGACGTCACCGCGCGCCTGGTGCGCTCGATCGTGGTCGCCGCGCAGAAGGTGCCGGCGATGAACGCCTGGTTCGACGGTGAAGCGCTGACCCGCACCCTGCACGCGCAGGTGGACATCGGCATCGCCGTGGATACCGACGACGGCCTGTTCGTACCGGCCCTGCGCAACGCCGACATGCTCGACGCGCGTGGCATCCGCGAAGGCGTGAACCGTCTGCGCGAGCAGGTGGAAGCGCGTTCGATCGCGGCCTCGGAATTGAGCGGCTACACCATCTCGCTGTCCAACTTCGGCATGTTCGCCGGCCGCTACGCGACCCCGGTCGTGGTGCCACCGTGCGTGGCCATCGTCGGTGCCGGCCGTGCCCGCCACCAGATGACCCCGGTGATGGGCGGCGTGGAAGCGCACAAGGTCATTCCGCTGTCGGTGACCTTCGACCACCGCGCCGCCACCGGCGGTGAAGCGGCCCGCTTCCTGCGCGCGATGATGGACGATCTGGCGCTGGCCAGCTGACCGGTAGGTGCCAACCTTGGTTGGCACATGAGTTGAAAAACGCCGGGCATTGCCCGGCGTTTTTTTGTGCCTGCTCCACTATGTCGCCCAGCCATGCTCGGCTGCTTTTCAGTAGATCCACGCCATGCGTGGATGAAGGCATGAAACAAGCCGAGCTTGGGCTCTGCTATACGAAATTCCTGGATCAATCGCGCGCGACCATGCCCTCGGCGCGGCTGTAGACACGCAGGCGGTGGCCATCGGGGTCGACACCGACGAAGGTGTGCCCGAATTCCAGCGTTACCGGCGCCTGGGCGATCTGCACACCGAGTGCGCGCCAGGCATCGTGCAACTGCCGCACTTCATCAGGATTGGTCACCACCATCGCCAGCTCGGCTGCACCGCCCTCCGCATCCACCGGCGGCTGCACGTCATCGCGCTGCCACAGGCCGAGTGCGGCGCCATCGCCGAGCAGGAACAGGGCAAAGCCGGGTGACTGTTCGACCGGTGCCGTGCCGAGGATGCCGCTGTAGAAGGTGGCACTGGTGGCAACGTCGCGCACGTACTGCAGCAGGGTGCTTGGCTTGAACATGGGAAAGCTCCGTGGTTGGGAGCGGTCATGGTGGCCCTGCCCTGCTGACAGATCCTGTCAGCAGTGTCGAGCAGGCTCGACTGCCTTTGCTCTGGCTTTGGTAGATGTCGAGCTTGCTCGACTGCTCTCCGCGAAGAGCAAGAGCGTCGAGCAAGCTCGACACCTACCGAGCGCAGAGAGCGAAGAGCAAGAGCGTCGAGCAAGCTCGACACCTACCAAAGCCAGAGCAACGACCAGAAGCGGTCGAGCAAGCTCGGCCTCGTCACGAAAGGTCCAGCCAATCCGGAGCGATGCCCTGCGCCTTCTGCCAGCGCCGCAACAAGGTCGCGCGTGGCACCAGGTAGTGCTCTTCCAACGCACGCACATGGCGAATGCGATCCAGGCGGAAATGACGGAAGTCCTCGCGGCCCTCGCACCACGCCGCCAGCATCGGCACTTCATCGAAGTACCCCAGTGCGAACGGCCAGACCACGCGCTCGGTACGCCGGCCCTGCGCATCTTCATAGGCGAACTGCAGCCGCTGCTGCGTGCCCACCGCTTCGCGTACGGCCTGCAGCCGCGCCGGGGGTACCTTGGCCGTCGTTCGCGATGGCCCCACCCGCAGGCCGCTGTCACGCAGCGCATCGCGTCGCGCCGCCGGCAGCACGTGCGCGATCCGCGCCAGGGCATCACGTGCAGCCTCGGCCAAGGCCGGCTCGGTGCGTGCCGCCACCCAGCGCAGGCCGAGCACCAGCGCGTCGATCTCGGCCGGTGGCAAGGTCAGCGGCGGCAGCACATCGCCCGGTTCCAGCTGGTAGCCGACACCGGCTTCCCCGCGCAGATCGGCGCCCTGCTCGCGCAGCGTTTCAATATCGCGGTACAGCGTACGCAGGCTGATGCCCAGTTCTTCGGCCAGCGCCTGCCCGGCCACCGGCCGGCGATGGCGGCGCAGCACCTGCAGCAGCTGGTTCAGGCGCAGCGCGCGGGACATCAGCCGACCAGATCGCGCGACGGCACCACGCGCTCGCCCGGCTTTGCCGCCAGCGCCGCATCCACCAGCGCGTGGGCAATCACCGGTGCCGGATTGATCCGCCACGCACGTGGCAACACCGGCCCCAGCACACCCAGCACCTGCAGCGCGAAGTGTTCGCCACGGCGGACCTCCTGCCGCTCACCGCCGATCAGCCCCGGCCGCACCAGCGTCAGCGACGGGAAACCCAGCGCGCGCAGGTCGCGCTCAAGCTCGCCTTTGACCCGGCTGTAGAAGATCGACGAACGCGGGTTGGCGCCTGCGGCCGAGTTCAGCGCGAAGGCCTGGGCACCCTGCGCAAGGGCCAGGCGGGCGAAGGCCAGCGGATAGTCGTGGTCGATGCGATGGAACGCCTCGCGGCTGCCGGCCTGGGCGATGGTGCTGCCCAGGGCGCAGACCACCGCGTCCACCCGGGCCCAGTCCGGCGCATCGGGCAGCCGGGCGAAGTCGAGCACCGGGTTGTGGAGTTTCCCGTGCGGCGCAGCCAGCGGGCGACGGCTGGGCGCGACCACGGCGCTGCAGCGGGGGGCGGCCAGCAGCTGCGACAGGGCGTGGCCTCCGACCAGTCCCGTCGCCCCCAGCAACATCACACGCATACCCACCTCCACTGCGGCATCCTGTCGCCCATCCTATCGGTTCAAGCCACCGCCGGTTGCGCCGATATGCTGTGACCAGCCCCCCTGCCATCCCAGGATGCGTTCCATGACGGACCAGCCCGACCCCCGCCCTGCCCCCGGCACCGCCATCGGGCCGCCTGCGCGCGTGCGCGCGGTGGTCGATGACGGGCGCGGCGATCGGGTGGTACTGCAGGGCGGTAGCAGCGTGGCGTTGCAGCAGCTGTTTGCCGGGGCCGATGCCCCCGAGCCGCTGCTGGCCGCCTTCGCCAATGGCATGGCCACCCTGCCGGGTGAGCTGGGCGACATGGGTGATCGCCTGCAATCGGCGCAGGCCAGTGCCGACTGGCCGCGCTATGGCCGGGCGATGCGGCAGCTGATCGATAAATACATCCGCACCATCGACCAGCACTCGCCCGATGGGCAGCCCGACAGCCTGCGCCTGTCCGAGCAGCTGCGGTTGCTGCTGGGCGGCGCGGTGGTCGCGCTGCTGCAGCACGATCCCGACCTGCGCGAGCAGGCGCAGGCCTTGGCCGTACGCCTGCGCCAATGGCAACCGGGCGCGGCACTGGAACCGATCGAACAGGGCGCGCGCGAGCTGGGCCACCAGATCGGCGTGCGCGCCGAAAGCTGGCAGGAACAGCAGGCGTTGTTGCTTGAGTTGTTCGCCCTGCTGCTGGAGAACGTCAGCGAGTTGCTGGATGACCGCAGCTGGCTGCAGGGCCAGATCGCCGCCGTGCGCCAGCTGCTGGCCGGGCCGCTGGAAGCCGAATCGGTCGAGCGCACCCGCGCCGAACTGCGCGAGGTGATCTACAAGCAGGGCCTGCTGCGGCAGGGAATCGACGATTCGAAAGCGGCCATGCGTAGCTTGATGGGCGAGTTCATCGAGCGCATGGATGGCATGGCTGCCAGCACCGGTGAATACCACGACCGCATCGGCAGCTACGCGCTGCAGTTGCGCGAGGCGCGCAGCATCGCCGACCTCAACCACCTGCTGCAGGAAGTGATGCAGGACACCGGCAAAGTGCAGCAGCAGGCGGCGCAGGCGCGCGATCACCTGGCCAGCGCGCGGCAGGAAGTGGAACGCGCCGAACAGCGCATCAACCAGCTGGAGCAGGATCTGCGCGCGGCCGGCGATCTGGCGCGTATCGATCCGTTGACCCAGGCCCTGAACCGGCGTGGCCTGGATGAACTGCTGCAGCGCGAGCTGGCCCGCGCCGCACGCAACCACTCGCCGCTCGGACTGGCGGTGATCGACCTGGATGATTTCCACCAGACCAACGACGAACACGGCCATGCCGGCGGCGACGCGCTGCTGCAGCACCTGGTGGCGGTGTGCCGCCTGCTGCTGCGTGCCACTGATGGCATCGCCCGGCTGGGCGGCGACGAATTCGTGCTGGTGCTTCCCGAAACCCCCGGCGCGGACAGCATGGCCACGGTGCAGCGGCTGCAGCGCTCACTGGCGCATCGCGTGCTGACCCTGCAGGAGCGGCGCATCCCCGTGCATTTCAGCGCGGGCCTGGCGCAATGGCAGCCGGGAGACGATGCCGATACGCTGCTGCGGCGCGCCGATGACGCGCTGTACGCGGCCAAGCGCCAAGGCAAGAACCGGGTACACGCGGGCTAGCTCGCGGGTAGGTGCCAACCTTGGTTGGCGCTTGCGGGAACAAAACCGCCGACCAAGGTCGGCCTCTACAGGGCAAGGCGCCGGAAACCGCTGGGTAGGTGCCAACCTTGGTTGGCACGCGCGGACAACAAACCGCCGACCAAGGTCGGCCTCTACCGGGCAAGGCGCCGGAAACCGCTGGGTAGGCGCCAACCTTGGTTGGCACGCGCGGGCAACAAACCGCCGACCAAGGTCGGCCTCTACCGGGCAAGGCGCCGGAAACCGCTGGGTAGGTGCCAACCTTGGTTGACACGCGCGGGCAACAAACCGCCGACCAAGGTCGGCCTCTACAGGGCAAGGCGCCGGAAACCGCCGGGTAGGTGCCAACCTTGGTTGGCACGTACGGGCAACAAACCGCCGACCAAGGTCGGCCTCTACCGGGCAAGGCGCCGGAAACCGCTGGGTAGGTGCCAACCTTGGTTGGCACG
>NZ_JFYS01000019.1:0-76306 GCF_000632045.1 Stenotrophomonas sp. RIT309 | reverse complement strand
TTTCCTGCGCACACGGCAAGACCGGGGTTGGGCGTCCTGCCCAACCCGCCCGAGGCATACCTCGGGCCCATGGCGCTCACGCCCCCGCAACCGGACCCACCCCGCCTTCGACAGATTTCCGCTGCTGTTGGTGGGTGCCGACCGTTGGTCGGCACGGGGTCGGATCCGAATTTGAGTCTCGATTTCTGACAGATCTCATCCACGCATGGCGTGGATCTACTGCCATCACCGAATTGCGTCTGGGGCAGAGCCCCCTGAGTCAGGGGGCGGCCGCGAAGCGGCGGGGGTCTGGGAGCTGGTAAATGGGGCCCACGTTTCGCGCAGCGAAGCGTGGGAGCGACAGCGCGCATGCGATGTCGCGGTCCCTGGGCGCCGCCCGGCCGACTTCCGCCACTTGCGGTGGCAACGCCTGCCCACTAGCCTTCGGCGGTCGTTCACCACCCAAGGATCGCCCGTGAAACACCGTCATCTCCTGCTGGCCTCGGCAATCGCCGCCGCCACGCTGGCCCTGGCCGCCTGCAAGAAGGAAGCCGCCCCAGGCACCGAGACCGCCAGCAGCAGCGCAGCGGCCGGCGAAACCGCTGACCAGTTCGTGGCCCGCATCAATGCCGAATTCAAGGCGGCCTACCCGGAGATGACCTCGGCGCAGTGGCTGTCCTCCACCTACATCAACAGCGATTCAGAGCGCATCGCGGCCAAGGCCAACGAGCGTTCGCTGACCCAGCTCAACAGCTGGATCGAGCAGGCCGGCAAGTTCGACGGCAAGCCGATGAGCGAAGACAGCAAGCGCGCGATCCACCTGCTGAAGCTGATGTCGTCGATGCCGGCGCCGCGCGACCCGGCCAAGCTGGCCGAACTGACCCAGATCGCCACCCGCATGGAAGGCAGCTACGGCGCAGGCAAGTACTGCACCGACGCCAACGATCCCAACTCCTGCCGCCAGCTGGGCGAACTGGAGCAGGTGCTGGCGCGCAGCCGCGACTATGACCAGCAGCTCGATGCCTGGCAGGGCTGGCACAGCACCACCAAGAGCATGCGCGGTGATTACCAGAAGTTCGTCGGCCTGGTGAATGAAGGTGCCAAGGGCATGGGCTTCACCGATGCCGGGCAGATGTGGCGCAGTGGCTATGACATGCCGCCGGAGCAGATCGGCCCGGAAACCGATCGCCTGTGGGAACAGGTCAAGCCGATGTACGAGCAGCTGCACTGCTACGCGCGCGGCAAGCTGGACAAGACCTATGGCAAGGACAAGGCCGAGGTGGGCAACGGCCTGATCGCCGCGCACCTGATGGGCAACATGTGGCAGCAGGACTGGTCCAACCTGTGGGACCAGCTGGAACCGTACCCGGGCGCCGGCAGCCTGGACATCACTGCAGCGCTGGAAAAGCAGTACCAGACCAACCTGAGCGCGGCGCTGGCCAAGGCCGGCAAGGATGCGAACGTAGCCGCGCAGTACAAGGCGCAACGCGAGGCCGAACTGCGCACCGCCAAGCAGATGACCGAGCGTGCACAGGATTTCTACGTATCGCTGGGCATGCCGTCGTTGCCGCAGTCGTACTGGGACAAGACCCAGTTCATCAAGCCCGATGACCGCGACGTGGTCTGCCACGCCAGTGCGTGGGACATGAACATGGAAGGCGATGTGCGCACCAAGATGTGCATCAAGCCCAACGAAGAGAACTTCACCACCATCTACCACGAGCTGGGCCACATCTATTACGACCTGGCCTACAACCCGCTGCCGCCGCTGTTCCAGGGCGGCGCCAACGATGGCTTCCATGAAGCGATCGGCGACACCATCGTGCTGGCGATGACGCCGAAGTACCTCAGCTCGATCGGGCTGGTCGACGCGCCGACCGAGAGCCGCGAAGCGGTCATCAACAACCAGATGCGCATGGCGCTGTCGGGTGTGTCGTTCCTGCCGTTCGGCCTGATGATCGACCGCTGGCGCTGGGGCGTGTTCGATGGTTCGATCACCCCGGACAACTACAACAAGGCATGGTGGGACCTGAAGGCCAAGTACCAGGGCGTGGCCCCGGCCAGCGCCCGTGGCGAGGAATTCTTCGACCCGGGTGCCAAGTACCACGTGCCGGGCAACACCCCGTATACCCGCTACTTCCTGGCGCGCATCCTGCAGTTCCAGTTCTACAAGGGCCTGTGCGATGCCGCCGGCTTCAAGGGCCCGCTGCACGAGTGCACCTTCTACGGCAACAAGGAAGCCGGCCAGAAGTACTGGGCGATGCTGAGCAAGGGTGCCAGCCAGCCGTGGCAGGCCACGCTGAAGGAACTGACCGGCTCGGACAAGCTCGATGCCGGCCCGATGATCGAGTACTTCAGCCCGGTCAATGCCTGGTTGAAGCAGCAGAACGAAGGCCAGATGTGCGGCTGGCAGGCCAACGCGGCACCGGCGGCGAAATGAAAAAAGGGCGGATCCGCGAGGATCCGCCCTTTTCCGTTTCGGTAGCGCCGGGCCATGCCCGGCGAGCGCAGCGGCGTAATGAAAAGCCGCCGGGCATGGCCCGGCGCTACCGCGATGACGATCAGTTGCTCTTCTTCGCCGCCAGCTGCGCGGCCAGCGCGGCCTTGAATTCCTCGAAGGTCTGCCCCTTCTCGTTGGCTTCGGCCTGCGCCGCATCGCGCAGCGCATCCGAATAGATCAGGCGCACCGGCGTGCCCTGCCGTTCGTGCAGTTCACCGGCCTGCATGATCAGCGCCAGTACCTGGGCCGCACTCTCGCTTTGGCCGGCGATGCGGCCATCCATGCCCAGCACCCATTCGCCATCGCGACGGACGATGCCGGCCAGCAGCGTGCGCTGCGTGTCGCGCAGCTCGGCGTGCGGCTCGACGGGCGAGGCGGTGGCGGCGGCCTTGTTGGCAGCCTGCTGTTCCTGGCGACGGCGCTGGTCGCGGCGGGATTTGGAAGAGGTCGACATCAGTGGGGCTTGCATTGCGGGGGCGCAAGGATAACCCACACCCCCTGCATGCCGGTTCACGCCCGTGCGGTAGCGGCTCAGTCCAGTACCCGCCCCTGCCGCCAGTACCCCATGAAGGTGATCGCGCGGCGATCCAGGCCGCAGTCCTTCAGCAGATACCGGCGGATCGCCATCACCGCGCCGGCCTCGCCCGCTACCCAGGCATACAGCGCGCCGTCCGCGCTGGCGTCAGCCTGCTCCCACAGGATCTGCGCATCAACGTCGATGTCGTCCAGCTCGGCAGCCCCGGCGACGGTCGCGGCCGCCGCCAGCCGCGCCTGTACTGCCTGCAGCAACCGCTGCCCATGGGCCTGCTGCCCGCGTGGCAACCACACCAGTTCGGCCGTGGCCGGTGCCTTCAGCGGCACCGCATCACCGGCCTGGGCGATCTCCAGCAGGGCCAGCGTGCGCGGCGGATCGGCCAGCCCGGCCAGTTCCTCGAGGATGCCGGCCACCGCCGGCAATGCGGTCTCATCGGCCACCAGCAGCACCTGGCCTACCCCGGCTGGCGGCTTCCATTCCCAGCCCTCGCTGCTGTCCGCACAGTCGGCATCGGGGGCCAGCAGCACCACGCGGTCGCCCGGCCGTGCATGCGTGGCCCAGCGCGAGGCCGGTCCGGTCTGGCCATGCAGCACGAAGTCGACGTCGACCTCGCACTCGCCGGCACGCAGCTGGCGGAGGGTAAAGGTGCGCATCGGCGGCCGCGCGTCATCAGGCAGTGCCCGGTAACGGGCATACCAGTCTTCGCCGCTGGGCACGTCCGGCGCGTCCTGGCCGGGCAAGGGGAAAAACACCTTGATACGCTGGTCCGGGCCTTCGGTCTTCATGTGCGCCACGTCGGCGCCGGTGAACACCATGCGGTCCAAAGAAGGAGAAAGAACGCGGCGCTCCTTCAGCGCCACCTCGAACAGGCGGTAGGTCTGCTGCGCAGCCATGCGGGTACCTCATGCGACGACATCGGAATGGCTGGCTGTCGTGCACCCACGAACCGGCTCGCTGGAAACCCCAGCCTAATCCCTGCCCGCAGCGCCGCAACGGATCCGCGCGTGATGACGCGCCCTACCCCTGCACGACGCTCAATGCGCCGTGCTGGCTGCCTCTGATGCGCGCTCGCGCTGGTGCTCCCAGTACCAGAACACGAAGCCGGCCGCGAAGAAGCCCGCCTGTCCCAGTGCCAGGTGCAGCGGGTTGTTGTGCAGCAGCGGCGATACCACGCCGGCCACCACGGTGCTGATCATCAGCTGCACGAACGCCTGCAGCGACGACGCCAGGCCGCGCTGCAGCGGATACATGTCCAGCACCGCCAGCGCCAGGATCGGGAAGATCAGCGCCATGCCCATGCCGCCAAGGAAGATCGGCATCACCGCCCACGGCAGCGCGAACTGCGGCGCCAGGGTGACGTAGCCGATGTTCAGCACGGCAGAGACCGCACACAGGGTGAAACCGAGCGCGACCTGCCGGGTCGGTGTGCTGTGCCCGGCCATGCGCCCGGACAGGAACGAACCGGTGGTCATGCCGCCGATGGTGGGAATGAACAACCACGCAAAGCCACCTTCACCCAGATGCAGGTGCTGCATCACGATGGCCGGCGCCGAGGAGATGTACAGGAAGATGCCGCCGAACCCGATGCTGCCGGCCAGGGCCAGGCGCAGGAACCGCGGGTTGAAGCCGATGCGCACGTAATCGCGCAGCAACGTGCGTGGCGACAGGGCGATCCGCGCCTCCACCGGATGGGTTTCCGGCAGGAAGCGCGCGGTGGCCGCCAGCAGCACCAGCGCGAATACCACCAGGAACCAGAAGATCAGCGGCCAGCCGGCACCGCTGAGCAGGATCCAGCCACCGATGATCGGCGCGATGGCCGGGGCGATACCGAACAGCATCGACACCTGGCTCATCAGCCGCTGCGCGTCGTGGCCGTGGTACAGATCGCGGATCACCGCGCGGCCGACGATCATGCCCACGCCGGCGGACAGGCCCTGCAGTGCGCGGAACGCCAGCAGCGTGGTCAGGTCGGTAGACAACGCACAGCCCACCGAGGCGCCGACGAAGATCACCAGGCCGCCGAGGATCACCCGCTTGCGTCCCCACGCATCGGACAGCGGGCCATGGGCCAGGCTCATCAGGCCGTAGAACAGCAGGTAGACGCTGATGGTCTGCTGCACCGCCACCTCGTCCACCGCCAGGCGCTGGGCCAGCTGCGGAAACGCGGGAAAGATGGTGTCGATCGAGAACGGACCGAACATGGCCAGGCCAGCGAGCAACAGGGCCATGCGGCGGGTGGAAGGAGCAACGGCGGCGGTCATCGGGCAAGCGTCCGGCAGGGCCATGCATGACACGCACGGCGGGCGCCGATCCCCTGCAGCAGGGACGGCGCCAGATGAATACGAGAATCCCACCATCATAGGTGGGGAATGCGCGCGATGCCATGCACGGATGCACAGAACGCACGCCCGGGCCATCGGCCATTCAGCCCCGTGAGGCCAGCCCGGGCCACCGTCAGGCGCCGGCAACGAGCTATAATCGGCGGGCAACACGGTGGGAGAAGCAGGTCACCGCTGCCGAAGGCGCAACGCCCGTAATCGCTCAGGCCCGATACCACCCGTAACAGAACTCTGGAGAGACCGGTTCGATCCGGCGCCGAAGGGGCACGAAGCTGCGGTTTTCCGCGCTTTTAAACTCTCAGGCAAAAGGACAGAGGGGCGCCCGCAGACCGCCGACCGGCGGCTTGTGCCCGTGCGTGTGCCCTTTCCTGACGGATCCTTCGCCATGTCCCAGAACACCCCTTCCCTGCGTGAGCTCGAGCACCATTCGGCGTTCGTCGAGCGCCACATCGGCCCCAACGATGCCGAGATCGCGCAGATGCTCGGCGTCATCGGCCACGCCTCGCTGGATGCGATGACCGATGCCATCGTGCCGGCCAAGATCAAGTCGCCGGCACCGCTGGCGCTGCCGGAGTCGATCACCGAAGTGCAGGCGCTGGCGAAGATCCGCGCGATCGCCGACAAGAACACCGTGCTGCGCAGCTTCATCGGCCAGGGCTACTACGGTACCCACACGCCGAACGTGATCCTGCGCAACATCCTGGAAAACCCGGCCTGGTACACCGCCTACACCCCGTACCAGGCGGAAATCTCGCAGGGCCGCATGGAAGCGCTGATCAACTTCCAGACCCTGTGCGCCGACCTGACCGGCATGGAAATCGCCAACGCCTCGCTGCTGGACGAAGCCACGGCCGCCGCTGAAGCGATGACCCTGGCCAAGCGCTCGGCCAAGTCGAAGTCGGACACCTTCTTCGTGCACGACGCCGTGCACCCGCAGACGCTGGAACTGCTGCGCACCCGCGCCGAGCCCATGGGCATCGTGCTGCGCGTGGGCACCCCGGCCGAAGCGCTGGAAGCGGAAGCCTTCGGCCTGCTGCTGCAGTACCCGGACACCTTCGGCCAGGTGGGCGACTACAAGGCGCTGGTCGATGCCGTGCACGCGCGCGGCGGCCTGGTGGCCGTGGCCACTGACCTGCTGGCACTGACCCTGCTGGCCGCCCCGGGCGAATGGGGTGCGGACATCGTGGTCGGCAACAGCCAGCGTTTCGGCGTGCCGTTCGGCTTCGGTGGCCCGCATGCTGCGTTCATGGCCTGCCGTGACGCCTACAAGCGTTCGATGCCGGGCCGCCTGATCGGCGTCTCGATCGACGCACAGGGCAACCCGGCCTACCGCCTGACCCTGCAGACCCGCGAACAGCACATCCGCCGCGAGAAGGCCACCTCCAACATCTGCACCGCACAGGTGCTGCTGGCGGTGATGGCCTCGATGTATGCCGTCTACCACGGTCCGGAAGGCCTGACCCGCATCGCCCGCCGCACCCATCGCCTGGCCGCCATCCTGGCCAGCGCGCTGCGCACTGCCGGTGTGCAGGTCGGTGCCGACTTCTTCGACACGCTGCACGTCACCGGTGTCGACGCCGACGCGATCCATGCCAAGGCCCGTGCCGCCGGCTACAACCTGCGTGCGATCGACAGCAGTTCGGTCGGCATCAGCCTGGACGAGACCGCCACCCGCGCCGACATCGTCGCCGTAGGCGCGCTGTTCGGTGCCACCGTTGATGTGGACGCGCTCGATGCCAGCACCGCCGATGCGCTGCCGGCCGGCCTGCTGCGCCAGTCCGCGTTCCTGACCCACCCGGTGTTCAACACCCACCACAGCGAGCACGAACTGCTGCGCTACCTGCGTTCGCTGGCCGACAAGGACCTGGCGATGGACCGCACGATGATCCCGCTGGGCTCGTGCACCATGAAGCTCAACGCCACCGCCGAAATGATCCCGGTGACCTGGCCGGAGTTCTCGCAGATCCACCCGCTGGTGCCGGCCGAGCAGGCGCTGGGCTACAAGGAACTGATCGATTCGCTGGAAGCGATGCTGGTCGAGTGCACCGGCTACGACGCCGTCAGCCTGCAGCCGAACTCCGGGGCGCAGGGCGAGTACGCCGGCCTGCTGGCGATCCGCGCCTACCACCGCTCGCGTGGCGAAGATCACCGTGACATCTGCCTGATCCCGGATTCGGCGCATGGCACCAACCCGGCCTCGGCGCAGATGTGCGGCATGAAGGTCGTGGTCACCAAGACCGATGCCAACGGCAACGTCGACGTCGAAGACATCCGTCTCAACGCCGAGAAGTACAGCGACCGCCTGGCCGCGATCATGATGACCTACCCGTCCACGCACGGCGTGTTCGAGGAAGAGGTGGTGGAGATCTGCGAGATCATCCACAAGCATGGCGGCCAGGTGTACACCGACGGTGCCAACATGAACGCCCTGGTCGGCGTGGCCAAGCCGGGCAAGTGGGGTTCGGACGTTTCGCACCTGAACCTGCACAAGACCTTCTGCATCCCGCACGGCGGCGGCGGCCCGGGCGTTGGCCCGTGTGCGGTCAAGTCGCACCTTGCCCCGTTCCTGCCGGGCAAGCTGGGTGACAACGGTCCGGTCGGCATGGTCAGCGCCGCCAGCTTCGGCAGCGCCTCGATCCTGCCGATCAGCTGGATGTACATCGCGATGATGGGCACCGAGGGCCTGCGCAAGGCCACCCAGGTCGCCCAGCTCAACGCCAACTACATTGCCAAGCGCCTGGCCCCGCACTTCAAGACCCTGTACACCGGTCGCAACGGCCTGGTCGCGCACGAGTGCATCCTGGACGTGCGTCCGCTGGAGAAGACCAGCGGCATCGGTGCCGAAGACGTGGCCAAGCGCCTGATCGACTTCGGCTTCCATGCCCCGACCCTGAGCTTCCCGGTGGCCGGCACGCTGATGGTCGAACCGACCGAAAGCGAATCGCTGCACGAGCTGGACCGCTTCATCGACGCGATGATCCAGATCCGCGAAGAGATCACCGCGATCGAAGACGGCCGCCTGGACCGCGAGGACAACCCGCTGAAGAACGCCCCGCACACGGCCACGGCCGTGACCGCCAGCGAGTGGACCCACGCCTACCCGCGCGAGCTGGCCGCCTTCCCGCTGCCGAGCCTGAAGCTGCAGAAGTACTGGCCGCCGGTCGCCCGCGTCGACAACGTGTACGGCGACAAGAACGTGATGTGTGCCTGCATCCCGGTCGATGCCTACAAGGATGATGAAGTCGAGGCGTAAGCCATCGCGGCATCGGAAATGAGAACGGCCCGCGCAAGCGGGCCGTTCTTGTTTTCCGGTAGCGCCGGGCCATGCCCGGCGAGCGCAGCGGCAGAACGCGTCACGGGTCGGGCATCTGCCCCAGACTCAACTGCCACGACACGCCGAAGCGGTCCTGCACCCAGCCGTAGCGGCTGCTGAAATCCTGCTCGCCCACCGGCATCAGCCAGTGCCCGCCGTCACCCAGCACGCGCGCGGCACGCTCGAATGATTCAGCGCCGGAACACTCGACGAACAGCGACATCGAGGGCGTGAAGGTGAAGTCGTGCACATCCAGGCTGTCAAAGCACAGGTAGTGGGTGCCGCCGAGCAGGAAAATGGCCTGGCGGACCTGCCCGGGCACGCCCGCGCCCGCCCCGTCCGGGTGGCGCTGCAGGGCCAGCAGGCGGAATTCGGCGAAGGCTTCGGCGTACAGGGCCAGCGCCCCTTCGGCCTGGCCGGTGAACATCAGGAAGGGACGGCTGCGCAGCATGCGGTGCTCCCGTTCGTCGGGCCGGTGATGGCCCACGCGATCAGGATGGCACGCGGAATGTGGGCGCGGCGTATCGGTAGCGCCGGGCCATGCCCGGCGGCCCCATCACGCCTCGCGCATGCGCCGGGCGATGGCGCTGCTGGCCGCGATGGTCGCCGTCAGCGCCACCATCGACAGGAACTGCAGGCGCGTATGCGCTTCACTCAGCAGCAGGCCGAAGATCAGCGCCAGGATCGCCAGCGCACAGACGGTCAGCCACGGGAAGCCTGCCATGCGGAACGGCAGGCGCGTGCCCAGGCGGTCGGCGCGACGGCGCAGCACCAGCTGCGAGACCAGCGACAACGTCCACACCAGCAGGCAGGTGGAACCGACGATGTTCAGCAGCACCGGCAACACCTTGTCCGGGAACAGCAGTTCCATGATGGTGGCAGCAAAGCCGAACAGGACGCTGGCCAGCACCGCGATCACCGGCACCTGGCGCGGATCGGTCCAGCCCAGCACGGCCGGTGCTTCGCGGCGTTGCGCCAGCGAATACATCATGCGCGAGGCGCCGTAGAGGTTGGCATTGAGCGCTGACAGCAGGGCGATCACCGCGATCAGGGTGATGGCGGTGGCCGCGCCCGGGATATTGGCGACATCGAGAACCGCGGCGAACGGCGACTTCAGCGCTTCGCTGGTCCACGGCACCACGGCGATGATCACGCTCAGCGAACCGATGTAGAACACCAGGATGCGCCAGGCCACGGTGCGGATGGCACGGGCGATGCTGCGCTCGGGGTCTTCGGTCTCCGCCGCAGCGACGGCCACGATTTCGGTGCCACCGAAGGCGAACACCACCACCAGCAGCGCCGCGCCGATGCCGGCCAGGCCCTTCGGTGCGAAGCCACCATGCTCGGTGAAGTTGCTCAGGCCCGGCGAGGCCACCTGCGGCAGCCAGCCCATCAGCAGCGCCACGCCCACGGCGATGAAGGCCAGGATCGCCGCCACCTTGAGGATGGCGAACCAGAATTCGAACTCGCCGAAGTTCTTCACCCCAAGCAGGTTGATCGCGGTGAAGAACAGCATGAAGGCCAATGCCGCCATCGGTACCGGCACCACCGGCCAGACCGTGGCCAGCAACCCGGCCGCACCCACTGCCTCGGCGGCGATCACGATGACCAGCTGCACCCACCACAGCCAGCCCACGGTGGCACCGGCGGTGGCGCCCATGGCATCGGCCGCATACACCGAGAACGCACCGCTGGTCGGCTTGGCCGCGGCCATTTCACCCAGCGCGTTCATCACGATGATCACCAGCGCACCGGCCACCAGGTAGGACACCAGCACCGCCGGGCCGGCCGCCTGCACGCCCACGCCGGAGCCGAGGAACAGGCCGGCGCCGATGGCGCTGCCCAGCCCCATCATGATCAGCTGGCGTGGCTTGAGCGAATGGCCGAGGCGGGAGGGCGAAGCGGTCGTATCGGGGGTGGCGGGCATCGGCAGGGCTGGCGGCGGCTACAAGGGCGACACCTTACCGTGTCCAGCCGCCGCGGGGATAGGCACAGCGCAGCAGGAAACTCAGGCCGGTACCGGCTCGCCGACATTGCCGCCGATACGGGCGCGGTAGGCGCGCGGGGAGAAACCGGTTTCAGCCTTGAACTTGCGGGTGAACGCGCTCTGGTCGCTGAAACCGCAGGCCTGGCCGATGCAGGCAATGCTCTCGTTGCCATGCAGCAGGTGCATGGCCATCTGGATCCGCAGCCGGGTCAGCACCTGCTGCGGCGTCATCTGGAACACCTTGCGGAAGCTGCGCTCCAGCTTGGACAACGAGAACCCGGTGATGTCCAGCAGCGTCTGCATCCGCACGTTCTCGGCGTAGTGCGTATTGAGGTGGGCCAAGGCCAGACGGAGCTGCTCGTACTGGGTCCCCAGGCTGTCCTTCTGGCCGAGGTCTCGGGAAATGCCGATCAGCCCCTCGACCTGCCCGTCCACCAGCAGCGGGCGTTTGCAGGTCAGGCACCAGCCCGGTTCGCGGTTGGCGAACAGGTGCAGCTCCATCAGGTTCTCGATCACCTCGCCGGACAGCACGCGTGCGTCCTGGTCGACATAGTCCGCACTCAGGCCGGTGGGGTAGATCTCGGCCGCGGTGCGTCCGATCACGTCCTTGCGCGCACGCAGGCCCAGCCGTCGCAGCATGGTCTGGTTGACGTAGGTGTAGCGGCCCTGGCGGTCCTTCATGAAGAACAGCACGTCCGGAATGGCGTCGAACAGGGCTTCGATGTCGGCGGGTTCGACTCGCATGCGGCAAGCATACCCGAGCCGCCGATTTGTCTGCGCGTTCACTCCCACGGGACCGTGCATTAACGCCGGCGGCGCCACTGTCTGGAGTCTGCCCCCTACCCGCTCCAGGAGATCCTCCATGGCCGCCAGCAAGCCGACCGGCAAGCGCGCTCCCGCCACCACCTCCGCCGACCGTGACAGCCGCGGCCAGGGCGATGAACTGCATCAGCTCGCAGGAGGCGCCCATCCGGTACTGACCAGCAACCAGGGCATTCCGGTTGCCGACAACCAGAACTCCCTGCGCCAGGGACCGCGTGGCCCCACCCTGCTGGAAGACTTCCTGCTGCGCGAGAAGATCACCCACTTCGACCACGAGCGTATTCCCGAGCGCATCGTCCACGCGCGCGGTTCGGCTGCCCACGGCTTCTTCGAACTGACCCGCTCGCTGGGCAAGGTGACCCGGGCGAAGATCCTCACCGAGGTCGGGGTGAAGACGCCGGTGTTCACCCGCTTCTCCACCGTTGCCGGCGGCGCCGGCTCGGTCGACACCCCGCGCGACGTGCGCGGCTTCGCGGTGAAGTTCTACACCAGGGAAGGCAACTGGGACCTGGTCGGCAACAACATTCCGGTGTTCTTCATCCAGGACGCGATCAAGTTCCCCGACCTGATCCATGCGGTGAAGATGGAACCGGACCGCGCCTTCCCGCAGGCAGCCAGCGCACACGACACGTTCTGGGATTTCGTCTCGCTGATGCCCGAATCGATGCACATGATCATGTGGGCGATGAGCGACCGCACGATTCCGCGCTCGCTGCGCACCATCGAAGGCTTCGGCATCCACAGCTTCCGCCTGCTGGATGAGGAAGGGAACTCCACCTTCGTCAAGTTCCACTGGCGGCCGAAGCTCGGGCTGCAGTCCACCGTCTGGGACGAGGCGCTGAAGCTGCAGGCCGCCGACAACGATTTCCACCGCCGCGACCTGTTCGAGGCGATCCAGCGCGGCGACTTCCCCGAGTGGGAGCTGGCCGTGCAGCTGTTCACCGAAGAACAGGCCGATGGCTTCCCGTTCGACCACCTGGACCCGACCAAGATCATCCCCGAGTCGCTGGTGCCGCTGCAGGTGATCGGACGCATGGTGCTGGACCGCTGGCCGGACAATTTCTTCGCCGAGACCGAGCAGGTCGCCTTCTGCCCGGCCAACGTGCCGCCGGGCATCGATTTCAGCAATGACCCGCTGCTGCAGGGGCGGCTGTTCTCCTATCTGGATACCCAGCTGATCCGCCTGGGCGGACCGAACTTCAACCAGATTCCGATCAACGCACCGAAGTGCCCGTTCGCCAACCATCAGCGCGATGGCCACATGCAGATGCAGGTGCCGAAGGGGCGCGTGGCCTACGACCCCAGTTCGCTGCAGGAAGACAGCCCGCGCGAGACGCCCGCCGGTTTCCGCAGCCACGCCAGCGCCGATGATGGGCGCAAGGGCCGCACCCGCGCGGAGAGCTTTGCCGACCACTACAGCCAGGCGCGGATGTTCTTCCGCAGCCTGGAAAAACCGGAACAGGCGCACCTGGCCTCGGCGCTGGTGTTCGAGCTGTCGAAGGTGGAAACCGAGAAGGTGCGCGTGCGCACCGTCAGCCATCTGCGCAACATCGACGAAGGCTTGGCCAAGCGCGTGGCCGACGGGCTGGCACTGGGCACGCTGCCCGCCCCGGCACCGACGGCAACCCCTGCACAGGACCTGCCCGCCGCACCCGAGGTCCGCGTGATCGGCCGCAACAAGCCCCTGCTGCAGGGGCGCTGCATCGGCATCCTGTTCGACGAGGGCTCCGATGCACGGGTGATCGCCAATCTGCGCAAGTCCGCCGAAAAGGCCGGCGCCAGCGTCAAGCTGGTCGCGCCGAAAATTGGCGGTGCCACGCTCAGCGACGGCAAAACGCAGGCCGCCGATGGACAGCTGGCCGGTACCCCGTCGGTAGTGTTCGACGCAGTGGCGGTCGTGCTGAGTGCCGACGCCGGCAAGGCCTTGGCCAAGGAAGCGGCAGCCGTGGGCTTTGTCAGCGATGCCTGGGCGCACCTGAAAGCCATCGCCAGTGACGAAGGCGCGCAGGCCCTGTTGAAGGCAGCGCGCGTCGGCAACGATGCCGGTACCGTCGAGGCCGAAGACAGCAAGGCCTTCCTCGCCGCTGCCGCCACCCGCCAGTGGGCACGCGAGCCGAAGCTGCGCCTGCTGGCCTGACCATCCGACAGGAGAATCCCCATGCCCCGTGGTGACAAATCCGCCTATACCGACAAGCAGAAGCGCCAGGCCGAGCATATCGAAGAGAGCGAGCGCGAACGCGGTGCCAGTGAAGGCACCGCCGAGCGCATCGCCTGGGCCACCGTGAACAAGCAGGATGGTGGTGGCAAGCGCAGCGGCAGCGCGCGCAAGGCAACGAAGAAGGTGGCCAGAAAGACAACGGCGAAGAAGGCTTCCGCAAGCAAGGCGCCGGCGAAGAAGGTGGCGAAGAAGACCGCTGCGAAGAAGACGCCTGCGAAGAAGGCCGCCACCAGGAAGACTGCTGCAAAGAAGGTGGTGAAGAAGGCGCCTGCGAAGGTCCCTGCAAAGAAGGCGGCCGCCGGGAAGGCAACGCAGAAGAGCGCCTCACGCAGCACCGCAGCGAAGAAGGCCGCGAAGACCCGTGCAGCAAAAAAGGCGGTACGCAGGACCGCGGCGAAGAAGGCCGCACGCACCCGCGCCGGCAGTTAGCCGGTAGCGGGCAGCGCCCTCACCCAACCGGCCACCACCGCGGCGGCCGGTTCGGCACAGGCCTGCAGCAGCAGATGCGGCCCGTCCAGGGCCACGTGCCGCGCGTCCGGCAGCAGGGTCTGCAGCTCGGCTACGCTCGGCGGCCACAGCAGCCGGTCATGACCCGCCTGCAGGCACAGCGTCGGCACCCCGATCTGCGGCAGCAATGCGCGTACGTCCACCCGCAGGGTCGCTGCGGCGCGCTGCCGCAACGTGGTCGCTGGAACCTGAGCCAACGCAGCGCGCAGCATCGACATGTGCTCGCCGGTGCGCCACCGCCCCAGCAGCAGGCGCGCCAGCATCGCCACGGGAGGCACCGGCCAGGCCGGTGACAGCAGTGCCGCGCCGGCTGCCGGCAATGGCACGGGCCGGCGCGCAAGGGTCGCGGCCAGCACCAGTCCGCGCAGCGCTGCGGGCTGGCGCGCGGCCAGCTCGACTGCCAACGGCCCCGAGAAGGACTCGGCAAGCAGGATGAAGGGGTGGCGGGGCAGCTGCGGCCACAGCCATCTGGCAAGCGTGGCGTAATCCTGCCCGCCCTGCGCAGGCAGCGCGATCGCCTGCGTCGTCAGCCCATGAGCCTGCAGTGCGGACAGCAACGGGGTCGACATGCTGCCGGTGCCATCCAGGCCTGGCAGCATCAGTACGTGCAGCGGCGCGGCCGACGCGGCATCACAGCCCTGTTTTTTCCTCACGTCCCGTTCCCATGCCAGCTCCTTTGCTGGCAAGCATCGCCCGGATCGGCAGGCGAAGGAACCTCTTCCTGGCTCTCCCTCTGCTGTGCCGGCGAAGGTTGCGCGATACTGCCGGCTCCGCCGCAGGATGCGGCTACCAAGGAGAGCGTTGATGCGAGGGACCTACGCACTGGCCATGATGGCCCTGATGCTGCCACTGACCACCTTTGCCAGCGATGGCTGGATAAATGGCGACGGCAAGGCGGTGCCGCAGACCGATGCCATGAAATCCAGCGATGGCTTTGCAGCATCCCTGCTGGTCACCTCCGACGCCGACTGGCGGGCCAAGTGGGAAACTCCACCGGAGAGCACTCCCAGCTTTACCGAGGCCAGCGAAGTCCACCTGGGCGGAGAATTGTTCCTGCTGACATTCCTGTCCAACCCGCAACTGGATGAGAACCGCGTACCCAAGGTGCACTGCGATCTGCGCATGCTTCGCCCGGACGGCAGTACCAGTGTCGACGAACGCGATGTTCCCTGCTTCACTGCCGCCCTGCCCGGCCCGCCAACCCTGCTGTACATGACCAGTGTGCAGCTGAAGTTCGTCGCCGAGGCAGGTGACCCGAAGGGCACGTGGACCGCGCAGGTGGTGGTCAGGGATCTGTTGCGGAATGTAAGCCTGCCCCTGCAGGCCCGCTTCGACGTCCGTTGACAGGAGGCCTGCAGATGAAGATGCGACGACTTCTGAGCTGGACAGGCCTTGCGCTGTGCGTGGTCTACCTGCTGTTGACCGCGTGGCTGGTCCACGGCGCGCAGACAGACGCCGACCCGAAGGGTACCTACATCCTGATGGCACTCCCCATCACCCTGCAGTCCGCCGCGCTTGATGCCATCGGCGCAGGCAGCCTGTTGTACGGCAAGCCCTGGTCGACCGCGTATGCGGTGCTGGTTCCGCCAACCCTGCTGTTGCTGTACGCGGCCGGTTGGTTGATCGAACGCTCGGCACGCGGGCGCTAGCGGCCCTCAACCGTTGCGTGCATCGACGCCCTGCATGCGGGTCATCGCATGCAGGGCGCCATCCAACATCGCGCTGCCGTTGGCTTACGCCGCGCGTGCAGGCACGATGGGCATGCGCGCTCCCTGCTCCAGCTGGAACACCGACACCGACGTGGTCAGCGCATGCGCCTGCTCTTCCAGCGCGCGGCTGGCAGCGGTCGCCTCTTCCACCAGCGCGGCGTTCTGCTGGGTTACCTGGTCCATCTGCACCACTACCTGGTTGACCTGCTCGATGCCGGCCGCCTGTTCCTTGCTGGCGGCGGCGATGTCGCTCATCAGCTGGGTGGTACGCGAGCTCGCCTGGGCCACGCGGGCAATGGCGGCTTCCGATTCCACGGTCACGGCCAGACCGCTCTGCACCTTGGCAGCGGCGTCCTCGATCAACTCCTTGATCTCCTTGGCAGCGACACCGGCACGCTGTGCCAGCGTGCGCACTTCGCTGGCCACCACCGCAAAGCCGCGGCCCTGTTCGCCGGCACGCGCCGCTTCCACTGCAGCGTTCAGCGCCAGGATGTTGGTCTGGAAGGCGATGCCATCGATCACCGTGGAGATTTCCGAAATGCGCGCCGAAGACTGGTCGATCTCGCCCATCACCGTGGCCATCTGCGCCATGGCCTGCTCGGTCTCGCGCACGGCAACGCCGGCCGCATGCGCTTCGCTGTCGGCCTGGCGTGCCAGCTCGGCGTTCTGGCGCACGGTCGAGGTCAGCTCTTCCATCGAGGCGGCAGCCTCTTCCAGATTCGCGGCCTGTTGTTCGGTACGGCGCGACAGATCGTTGTTGCCGGCCGCCAGTTCCTGTGCCGCGTTGTTGATGCTGTCGGCGGCCACCTGGATGCCACGCACGATACCGGTCAGCTGCGTGGTGGTGGCATTGGCATCGTCACGCATGCGCGCGAACACGCCCTCGTACTCGCCCTCCATGCGCGCGGTGAGGTTGCCATGCGAGATGGCGCGCAGCACATCGGAGACATCGGCGATGCTGGCCTGCGAACTGGCCATCATGCCGTTGAGGTGGTTCACCATCGCCTGGAACTGGTACTGGAATGCCGCAGCGTCGCCACGCACGCTGAAATCGCCAGCGCGCGCGGCACGGGCCAGTTCATCGATCTGCGCGTTGATCGCCATCAGGCTCTGCTTCACCGCCGCCAGGGTACGGGTCAGCGTGCCCTTCTCACCCGGGTACTCGGGCAGATCGCGGCTGAGGTCGCCGATGGCATAGCGCTGCATCACCTCGGCCATCAGCAGCTGCACCTGCACGTGTGATTCGACCAGGTGGTTGGTGGCCTGCACCATGCGGCCGAAGTCGCCGGGGAACGCACTGGCGTCCATCCGGTAACGGATCGCGCCGGCTTCATGCTGCTCGGCCATCTGCAGCTGCGCGCCGATGGCGGCCTGAACGCTCTGGCGCACGCTGGCCATGGCCTCGCCGAGCTGGGTCAGCTCGTCACGGCCACCCAGGCGGAATTCCTGGTCCAGTTCACCCTTGGACAGGCGTTCGGCCAGCTGCACTGCACGCGCCAGCGGGCCGGTCATGCTGCGACCGATCAGTACCGATGCGGCGATGCCTGCCAGCAGCGCCACGCCACCCAGCACCAGCAGCTGCAGCAGGCTGCGCTCGCCCAGGCGGATCGCCTCGGCAGCGGCCTCGCGGCTTTCCTTTTCTTCATAGGCCACGCCATCGGCCAGCGCCTTGTTCCAGCCATTGGCCGCTTCCTGCACCGGGCCCAGGGTCAGCGCCACGGCGCCGGGGAAATCGCCCTGTTCCATCAGTTCGCTGGTCTGCTTGTTGAGCGGACGGGCGAGCGCGCGCTTGGCGGCGATGGTCTCGCCGATCACCTTGCCTTCGGCATCGCCGGGCAGGGCCTGGTAGGCCGTCCAACTGGCCTCGTAGCGCTTGACCAGAGCGGCGATGCGCTGCTCGTCGTTGGCACGGTCTTCGCCCTGGCGGATCAGCATCTCGCGTCGCACGACCATCATCTGGTTGTTGGCATCAAGCATCTCCGACAGCAGCCGCACCTTGGCTACGCCGACCTCGACCACCTGCTCCATCGCGCGCTTCTGCACCATGGTGGCGGTGGCACCGGTAGCGACCACGGCGGCAACCAGCAGCAACAACAGGCCAAAGCCAAGCCCAAGACGCCAGGCGACCCTGACGTTCCTCAAGTAGTTCATGGGGTGAATCCAAAACGGGGGGGATGCGCCCATATCGGCCCGCCAGCCGGGAATCTTGATCGCCTCCCGCTCGACTGCGTCGGAAGCCGTTCACCTTGGTGAGACCCGGCCTCCCGCTTCTGCCGCGGGAGGATGGCCCGGCGGCGCGGCCCCACTGCTCATGCTGGCATCAGTTTTCTTTCACGGCGGCTGCGCAGCGTCTACGGGCAGGGTGGAGGCGTGATCTGCCTGGAGATGCCCATGCCCGTATGCCGCCCCGCCCTGCTCGCCCTGTCGCTGCTGATGTCGCCTGCCTTTGCGCAGACGCCCCCGCCCACCGGCCTGCCAGCACCCATCGCCGAAAAGGCCGGCCCGGATACAGCGGCGCACTCGCCCCTGCACGCCCAGGTACTTCTGGACCGCGCCAATTTCTCTCCGGGCGAAATCGATGGCGAAGTGGGCAGCAATCAACGCCGCGCGGTGTCCGGCTTCCAGGCAGCGCACGGACTGACGGTCAGCGGCGAACTGGACGACGCCACCTGGAAGGCCCTGCAGGCCGACTCGGTCGGCCCCCTTGCCAGCTACACGCTGACCGCAGAGGACGTGGCCGGTCCGTTCGTTGCGGTTCCCAAAAAGCCCGCCGACCAGGCCAAGCTGAAGGCACTGGGCTTCAGCAGCGTGGAGGAAGCGCTGGGCGAGCGCTTCCATGCCGCACCGGAGCTGCTGAAGGCGCTCAATCCCGGTGTGGATCTGAGCAAAGCCGGCAGCCGCATCCAGGTGCCCAACATTGCGCCCGCTGCATTGCCCAAGGCCGCCAAACTGGTGGTCGACAAATCCGACTCCACCCTGCAGCTGCTGGACGCGCAGGGCAAGGTGATCGCGCAGGTACCGGTATCGTCGGGCAGCGAGCACGACCCGCTGCCGATCGGTGAGTGGAAGATCCTCGGCGTCTACCCGGACCCGCCATTCCACTACAACCCGAAGCTGTTCTGGGATGCCAGGAAGGGCGATCGCAAGGCCACGATTCCGCCCGGCCCGAACAATCCGGTCGGCCGGGTCTGGATCGACCTGTCCAAACCCCATTACGGCCTGCACGGTACGCCGGTGCCCGGCCATGTCGGCAAGACCGAATCGCACGGCTGTGTGCGCATGACCAACTGGGATGTGCTGCGCGTGGCTGCAGCCGTGGATACGTCGGTACCGGTCGTCATGCAGGAGTGAGCCGATGCGACTAGCGCAACTGATCGTACTGGGGCTGGTGATGGGCGTGGCAGTCGGATGGTGGCTGCAGCGTGATGGCGAGCCGTCCGATGACACGCGTGCCGGCCCCCTTGCAGTGGCGCGGACCTCCGCTGCAGCCGACAGCGCCCGTGCCGTACCCGTGGAGCAGGCGACAACGGCAATCGCTGCGCCCGCCCCAGCAGCAACGGGCGACACACCCTCCGGCCTGCTGCTGCCGGTACAGGGCATCACGCCCTCGCAACTGCAGGACACCTTCACCGACGCACGCAGCGAAGGCCGCGTGCACGATGCGATCGACATCATGGCTGCTGCCGGCACACCGGTGCTGGCGGTGGCCGATGGCCATGTCGAGAAGCTGTTCGACAGCGAACGCGGCGGCCTGACCATCTATCAGTTCGAACCCAGCGGCCGCTGGTGCTACTACTACGCGCACCTGCAGCGCTACGCCGACGGCCTGGCCGAGAAGCAGACCATCAAGCGCGGCGATGTGATCGGTTACGTCGGCAGCACCGGCAACGCCAACCCCGAAGCCCCGCACCTGCATTTCGAAGTGCACGTGCTGGGCCCGGAGAAGCAATGGTGGAAGGGCGAGTCGATCAATCCCTATCCATTGCTGAAAAAAGGGGACGGAGGGGATTAAGTCGCAACCCGCACGGTCTGGTCGTGGCGCCTAGGCAGCGCGTGGACGCTGCCTGCGCAGCGCGATGGTGAAGATCACCAGTGAGATGCCTGGAACCAGCAGCAGGAGCGCTGCCAGTTTCCAGAAGAAGAACGGCCACAACCAGAGGTAGCCCAGGTCGGTCAGTTTCAGAAGATCCAACGGCGGCTGCACTTCGATCGTTGCCGGCCTGCCGGCCAGCGCCGGCTCCACTTCCAGCACGGTCACCCGCAGCCAGGAGCGGCCACGGGGCAATGCGTCACCGCGGCCATAGCCAAAGTACGCGGCGGTAAAAACAGCCGTTTCAACGGTTTCCAGCCTGCGCACAACATCCGTCCCGGCTGGGCCAGAACGCACGCCCGCACGGAAGTCCGCATGCTCGTTGGGGGTGTCGACACGCATCAGCACGTCGGGGTCGAGGGCCGGGTCGGCGGCGTTGGGCGGGTAACGCAGCCGCAACCGCAGACGATCATCAATGAAGCGGTAGACCGTGATCTCCGCGCTCGCACCGGGGCTCAGCACCAGCGGCAGGGTCTGCGTGCGTGACGCCAGGTGGTTGGCCACGGCGCCCACCGCCAGCACCACACAGGCGACTGCCCACAGGCCCCAGAACACCCACAGGGTGATCCGCAACACCCGCGTCCCTTTCGCGCTGACATCGCCGGTCATCGATCCGCTTCCCTGCTGGCATTGCGTACACACTAACGAAAAAGCCCCGCTTTCGCGGGGCTTCTTCTTTCAGCGACGCCGGGCATGGCCCGGCGCTACCGGTGCGGCAGCGTTGCCAGGCAGCGTCTGGCATCGCCGCATCGCTCAGGCGAACGGATCCTGCAGGACCATGGTGTGGTCGCGGTCCGGGCCGGTGGAGACGATGCTGATCGGGCAGCCGGCCAGCTCTTCCAGCGAACGCAGGTAGGCGCGTGCGGCCGGCGGCAGGTCGTCCCAGTTGGTGATGCCGTGGGTGTTTTCGGTCCAGCCCGGGAACTCCAGGTACACCGGGGTGCACTCTTCCCAGCCCTGCGCGTCCAGCGGCGCGTACTCGGTACGCTTGCCGTTGTATTCGTAGGCGATGCAGACCTTCAGCTTTTCCATGCCGTCCAGCACGTCCAGCTTGGTGATGCACAGGCCGCTGATGCCGTTGATGGCCACGGCGCGCTTCAGCGCGACGATGTCCATCCAGCCACAGCGACGCGGGCGGCCGGTCGAGGCACCGTATTCGGCGCCGCGGTCGCGGATGCCCTGGCCGATTTCATCGTCCAGCTCGGTCGGGAACGGGCCGCCGCCAACGCGGGTCGCGTAGGCCTTGGCAATGCCCAGCACGTAGTCGATCGCATCGGCGCCGACGCCGGCACCGGCCAGCGCACCACCGACGGTGGTGTTGGAGCTGGTGACGTACGGGTAGGTACCGTGGTCGATGTCCAGCAGCGCGCCCTGCGCACCTTCGAACAGCACGCGCTTACCCTGCTTGCGCAGGTCATGCAGGATGCCGGCAACGTCCGACTTCATCGGCTGCACGTACTCGCCGAAGGCCAGCGCCTCGTCGAAGGTCTTCTGGAAATCGACCGCATCGGTGTTCAGGTACTTGGTCAGCACGAAGTTGTGGTAATCCAGCGCGGTGCGCAGGAGTTCTTCCAGCTGCTTCGGATAATGCAGGTCGGCGATGCGGATGCCGCGACGCGCCACCTTGTCTTCGTAGGCCGGGCCGATGCCACGACCGGTGGTGCCGATCGCCTTGCCGCCGGCAGCGCGTTCGCGCGCCTGGTCCAGGGCGATGTGGTACGGCATGATCAGCGGCGCGGCCGGGGAGATCTTCAGGCGCGAACGCACTTCCACGCCGGAGGTTTCCAGCTCGGCGATTTCCTTCTGCAGCGCGGCCGGCGAGATCACCACGCCGTTGCCGATCAGGCACAGCGCATCGTCACGCAGGATGCCCGACGGGATCAGGTGCAGGACGGTCTTCTTGCCGTTGATGACCAGGGTGTGGCCGGCATTGTGGCCGCCCTGGAAGCGCACGACGGCGCCGATTTCCTCAGTGAGCAGATCGACGATCTTGCCCTTGCCTTCATCGCCCCACTGGGCACCAAGCACTACGACAGACTGACCCATGACGGGTTCCTCTATTTGTTGCGGCCATCGGGGCCGCGGACGGGTAAACCGCAGCGGGGCTGGCCAGCGCTTGGGTGGCGGCTCCAAACGGGGAGCGGCCGGCGATGGAAGGCCCAGACACGGAAAAAGCCGAACGGGGAGGCCCGTCCGGCTTTTGTGCATTATCCGGGTTTCCGGGGTCCGGTGCCACCTTTCCGACGGGCGGCTTCACCAGCCGGTCAGCCACCCCGCCCCGGTAGTGCCGTACCCACCACAGCAGGCTCAACCCGGCCAGCAGGACCAGGCCACCGAAGCTGCGCAGGGCCGGGCTGGGCAGGTCCAGCAGGCGTTCGGCCATGCGCTTCCAGGCCACGGGGGCCACGAACAGCAACAGGCCTTCCAGCACCGCGACCAGGCAGACGGCGGCGAACAGATCTTTCATGGGGGAACTCCGGAAAAGCACGAGGCCCGGCGTATGGCCGGGCCCCGTGAGGTACTGCCGTGCGGACTCAGCGATCGTTCTTGAGGTACTGCAGGAACGGGTCGTTCTTGTCCAGCACGATCACGCCGTTGCCGTCGGTCATCGAGCCACGGTAGGCCTCGAGGCTGCGGTAGAACGCGTAGAACGACGGGTCAGCCGAACCGGCCTTGCCGTAGATGCGTGCGGCCTCGGCATCGCCTTCACCACGCAGGCGCTGGGCATCGCGTTCGGCTTCTGCGATCAGCACGGTGCTGTCACGGTCGGCCTGGGCGCGGATGGTCAGCGACTGCTCCTCGCCTTCGGCGCGCAGCTTGGCGGCTTCCTGCTTGCGCTGGGCGCGCATGCGCTCGTACACGTCATTGATCACCTGGCTGTCGGTGGGCAGGTCCACCTGCTTGATGCGCAGGTCGATCATCTGCATGCCCAGCCCGGCAACGGCTTCGTTGATGCCCTTCAGCTGCTCGGCGATCAGCTCGCTGCGGTCGCCGGAGACCAGCTGCTGCAGGGTGCGCGAGTTGATCTGGTTGCGCAGCGAGTCGGTGATGATCGGTGCCAGGCGGGCGTTGGCGATACGCGGATCGCCGCCGGTGGCACGGAAGTAATCACCCACGTTGGAGATGTAACCGATGGCGAAGAAGTCGACGCTGACGTCCTTCTGCTCGGCCGTGAAGTAACGGGCCGGCGCGGTGTCCAGCACCTGGAAGCGGCGGTCGAACACCCGCACCGTTTCCACCACCGGCAGCTTGAAGTGCAGGCCCGGCTTGATGTCCGAACGCACCACCTTGCCCAGGTTCAGGACCATGGCGGTCTGGTCCTCACGGACCACGTACACCGAGCCGAGCAGGCCCAGCAGCACCGCTACGACAACGGCGATCCAGATTGAATTTCTCATCGGCTGCCCTCCTCACGGCCGCTCGAACGCCCGGTCGGACGGCCCACCGGCCGGCCCGGATCACGGGAAGCTTCCACTGCGGTGGTACCCGGCAGCGACGGCATCACCACATCGGGGTTCGGAACCGGCGCCGGTGCCGAGGTGCTGGCACGGGTATCACCGGTCATCGGCACGTAGATCAGCTGGCGGCCATCGCCACCAATGACCTTGCGGTTCTCGCTCAGCACCTGTTGCACCGTTTCCAGCCACAGGCGCTTGCGGGTGACTTCCGGTGCGTCCTTGTACTGGGCCTGCAGCAGGCTGAAGCGCTGACCATCACCCTCGGCCTTGGACACCACGGCCTGCTTGTAGCCCTCGGCGGTGGTACGGGCACGCGAGGCCTGGCCGCGCGCTTCAGGCACGACCTTGGCCGCATAGGCCTGGGCTTCGTTGATCAGGCGCTCCTTGACCTGCTGGGCACCGTTGACCTCGTCGAAGGCCGGCTTGACCTCCTCCGGCGGACGGGCGTCCTGCAGGGTCAGGCCGGTCACGGTCAGACCGGTCTTGAAGGCACGCAGCAATGTCTGCAGGCGCTCTTCGGCGGCCACGGCCAGCGGGCCACGGTTGTTCAATACGGCGTTGAGGTCGGCGCGACCGACTTCCTCGCGCACCGCGCTCTGCGCCGACTGTTCCAGCACCTGGTTGGCATCAACGGTGCCGAACAGGTACTGCTGCGGGTCATCGATGCGGTACTGGACGTTCAACGAGACATTGACGATGTTCTCATCGCGGGTCAGCACCGGCACCTGGATCGAGAAGGTCTTGATCTCGGTGGCGTTGACCTTGGTGACCGATTCGATCGGCCAGGGCAACTTGAAGTTCGGGCCAGGGGTCAGGACGCGCGAGAACTGGCCGAAGCGCAGCACCACGCCACGCTGCTGTTCGCCGATCAGCTGGAAGCTGGAGAACAGCACCAGCAGGACAACTGCCGCCACCACCCAACGCAGGATGCCGCCGTCGAACAGGTCCTTCAGCGGTCCGGGCAATCCGCCCCAGCCGCCACCATTGCCACCGCCGCGCGACCCGAACGGCCCGCGTCGATTGTCCTCGGGGCCTTGTCCGCCCTTGTTGCCGCCGGGTGTATTCCAGGCCATGCACGCTCCATCAAGATGTGGGCTGCGACGCGGGCCCTTCCCGCAACGCCAGCCGTTAACCACTACCGATCATACAAGATGGGGCGGACCGGCAGGATTGAAAGGGGCCGGAGCGGGTAAGGTGGCGTTTTCCTCGAAGTCAGGCAACGCCGATGGCCCCCACCACCCCGTTCACCGCCTTCCGCATCGAAAAAGACGACGCCGGCTACCGCAGCGGCCTGGTCCCGCTGCGTCTGGACGACCTCAACCCCGGCCAGGTGCTGATCCGCGCCCACTGGTCCTCGGTCAACTACAAGGATGCCCTGGCCGGCACCGGCAAAGGCCGCATCCTGCGCCGCTTCCCGCTGGTGGGCGGGATCGACGTGGCCGGCACGGTGGTCGCCTCCACCGATCCGGCCTGGCGCGAGGGCGATGCGGTACTGGCCACCGGCTGTGGCCTCAGCGAAACCCGTGATGGCGGCTACAGCCAGTACGTGCGACTGGAATCGAGCGCGGTCATCGCCCAGCCGGCGGGCCTGAGCCCACGCGAGGCGATGGTGCTGGGCACCGCCGGCTTCACCGCCGCACTTGCTCTGCTGCGCCTGCAGGACAACCGGCAGACACCCGAGCTTGGGCCACTGGCGGTTACCGGCGCCAGCGGTGGGGTCGGGGCTCTGGCCGTGGACATCTTCAGCCGCGCCGGCTATGCCGTGCACGCGATCAGCGGCAAACCGGAACAGAGCGACTTCCTGCGCGGTATCGGTGCTGCCGAGGTGCTGCCGCGTGATGCCCTTGCCGACACCGGTCCGCTGCAGTCGGCACGTTTCGGCGGTGGCCTGGACAACGCCGGCGGGCCGATGCTGGCCAGTCTGCTGGCCCAGACCGTGCCTTACGGCAGCGTGGTCAGTGCGGGACTGGCCGCCAGCCCGACGCTGGACATGACCGTGATGCCCTTCATCCTGCGCGGTGTCTCGCTGCTCGGCGTTTCGTCGGCCAATGCCCCGCGCGCGCTGCGCGAAGAAGTGTGGGCACGCTTGGGTGACGCGTGGAAACCGCAGCACCTGGACCGCATCTGCACCGCCGAAGTCGGTCTGGACGGTCTGCCTGCGGTGTTCGATCGCATGCTGGCGGGCGGCTCGCTTGGCCGCACGGTGGTGCGGATCGACTGAACGTCGCAGGCAGGCGACGGACGGCAGCTGTCGCCCTCCCGCCAACAGGATGCCGGCACTACACTTCCGGCATCACATGGGGAACAACATGGCACGCATTCTGATCGTCGACGACTCACCGTCGCAGCTGTTGGGGATACAGCGCATCGTCGAGAAGCTCGGGCACCAGATCCTGACCGCCACCGATGGTGCGGCCGGGGTGGAGACCGCCAAGGCCGAGCTGCCCGACCTGGTGCTGATGGACGTGGTGATGCCCAACCTCAATGGCTTCCAGGCGACCCGCACGCTCGCCCGCGATGAGGCGACCCGGCATATTCCGGTGATCCTGGTGACCACCAAGGACCAGGACACCGACCGCATGTGGGGCATGCGCCAGGGCGCCAAGGCCTACATCACCAAGCCGTTCTCGGAAGACGAACTGTCCGAAGTGCTGGAGCGGGTGTTCGCCGGTCAAGGCTGACGCCGCCCTGGTAGGTGCCAACCTTGGTTGGCACGCCTCTGCCGGCCAGCGGCCGGCACTACCGCAAGACGTGCCGGTCAAGGCTGACCCACCGCTCCGGTAGATGCCAACCTTGGTTGGCACGCCTCTGCTCTGGTAGATGCCAACCTTGGTTGGCACGCCTCTGCCGGCCAGCGGCCGGCACTACCGCAAGGCGTGCGGACCGAGGTCCGCACCCACCGAAGCGAATTTCAGATCGTTTCGCCAAACGCCTTGGCCAGATTCCGATAGGCCTTCTTCTGCGCGTCGTCCGTCGCCGCCGGGGCGACAATCTCCAGCTCGACGATCTGGTCGCCCTCCGGGCTGCCCGGCAGGCCGCGCCCACGCAGCCGCAGCTTGCGACCGGCGTCGGAATCGGCCGGAATCTTCAGTTCCACCGCGCCGCCCAGGGTCGGCACGCTGATGCTGGTGCCCAACGCGGCCTGCCACGGGGTGACCGGCAGCGTGTACAGGATGTTGCGGCCGTCGACCTCGAACTGCGGATGCGCGGCGTACTCCACTTCCAGCAGCAGGTTGCCGCCGTGATTGCCCTGCCCGGCCAGGCGGATCACCTGCCCGGGACGGATGCCCTTGGGCACGCGCACGTCCAGCTGCTTGCCGTTGACGGTGATGCGCAGGCTGTCGCCGCTGTAGGCCGCCTCCAGCGGTACCGACAGCTTGGCCCGGGTATCGCGGTTGGGCGCATGGCCATGGCTGCTGAAGCCCGGGCCCGGGCCTGCACCCTGGCCGCCGCGCTGGCGCGCGAACAGGCTCTCGAAGAAGTCGCTGAAACCACCGTTGGGGCCACCGCCGCCGAACACTTCCTCGAAATTGAAACCGCCACCGCCGTAGTTAGGCGGCACGTTGAATTCCTCGCCCGGACGATAGCCCTGCGCACGCAACTGGTCATAGGCGTTGCGCTTCTCGGGATCGCGCAACGCCTCGTAGGCCTCGTTGATGGCCTTGAACTTGTCCTCGGCCCCGGCCTCCTTGCTGACGTCCGGGTGGTACTTGCGTGCCAGCCGGCGATAGGCGGTCTTGATCTCCGCCTCGCCCGCGCTCGGTTCCACCCCCAGGGTGGCGTAATAATCCTTGAATTCCATCCAGCTACCTCGATTCGCTTCGGCCGCGCCGGTGGGCGCCGCCCCGGGTTCATTCTACGCGCCGGCGATGCTACGTCGCCGGTCGTGCGGCAACGGTGAGGCCGACTGATCCAGCGCAATGCGCCTGCCATCGCCCGGCCCCATGCTGTGGCTGACCGCCCGCCGCGGACGACGGAGATGGGGTGTATACATGGGTTTTCCAATGTCTTGACGCGTCCGTCCCCTCCTGGCCCCTACCCTCACCCAGCAAGGAGTTCCCATGACCATCCATGTCGGCGACCGTATTCCGGAAGTCACCCTCAAGCGCATCCGCGAAGGCATCGAGACCCTCGATACCCACGCCCTGTTCGACGGGCGCAAGGTGGTGCTGTTCGCCGTGCCCGGTGCGTTCACCCCCACCTGCTCGGCCCGCCACCTGCCCGGGTACGTGGAAAAGTTCGAGGCGTTCCGCCATCGCGGCATCGATGTCTACTGCGTGGCGGTCAACGACCCGTTCGTGATGAAAGCCTGGGCCACCGACCAGCACGTACCCGACGGCCTGCTGATGTTGTCCGACGGCAATGCCGAACTGACCCGTGCACTTGGCCTGGAGCTGGATGCAAGTTCATCCGGCATGGGCACGCGTTCGCGTCGCTTTGCCCTGTACGTGGTGGACGGCACGGTGCGCGCGGCTTGGATCGAGGAGCCCGGCCAGTTCGAGGTGTCGTCAGCCGACTACGTACTGGATCACCTGCCCACCTGAAACCCTGACTGCAGAGGAAACCGGCCAGCCATGTCCAACAAGCCAGCCAAAGCCAGCAACACCTCCCCTTCCGCCAAGGTCGCTGGCATCAGCGATCGCCAGACCCTGCGCGAGCGGGCACGGAAGAACATCGAGGGCGGAGCGATCACCGACAGCTACAGCGCCGACCGCAAGGTGGTGATCAAGCTGCTCAACGACGCGCTGGCCACCGAATATGTATGCGTGCTGCGCTACTACCGGCACTACTTCATGGCCAAGGGCATGCTGGCCGATGCGGTCAAGGGCGAGTTCCTCGAACACGCACAGCAGGAGCAGGCGCACGCCGGCAAGCTGGCCGAACGCATCGTCCAGCTCGGCGGCGAGCCTGACCTCAATCCGGACACGCTGACCGCACGCTCGCACGCCGAATACAAGGAAGGCAGCGACCTGCGCGACATGGTCCGCGAGAACCTGGTGGCCGAGCGCATCGCCATCGACAGCTACCGCGAGATGATCAACTTCATCGGCGACAGCGATACCACCACCAAGCGCATCCTGGAGGAGATCCTGGCGCAGGAGGAGGAGCACGCCGATGAGTTCGCCGACCTGCTGGATGGGTGGATCGGGGAATAGCGCCGGGCCGTGCCAGCGAACGCCCTGGTAGTCGCCCACCTTGGTGGGCGGCTTCCGCGCGTGCCAACCAAGGTTGGCACCTACCGGGTCATGGTGGACCGGTAGCGCCGGGCCATGCCCGGCTAACGCCCTGGTAGTCGCCCACCTTGGTGGGCGGCTTCCGCGCGTGCCAACCAAGGTGGGCACCTACCGGGTCATGGTGGATCGGTAGCGCCGGGCCATGCCCGGGCGAACGCCCTGGTAGTCGCCCACCTTGGTGGGCGGATTCTGCGCGTGCCAACCAAGGTTGGCACCTACCGGGTCATGGTGGATCGGTAGCGCCGGGCCATGCCAGCGAACGTCCTGGTAGTCGCCCACCTTGGTGGGCGGATTCCGCGCGTGCCAACCAAGGTTGGCACCTACCGGGTCATGATGGATCGGTAGCGCCGGGCCATGCCAGCGAACGCCCTGGTAGTTGCCCACCTTGGTGGGCGGCGTCTGCGCGTGCCAACCAAGGTTGGCACCTACCGGGTCCTGGTGGACTACCGGGTCATGGTGGACCGGTAGCGCCGGGCCATGCCCGGCGAACGCCCTGGTAGATGCCCACCTTGGTGGGTGGCTTCTGCGCGTGCCAACCAAGGTTGGCATCTACCGGGTCATGGCGGACCGGTAGCGCCGGGCCATGCCCGGCGGGTTGGTGCCCGATCACGTGACATCCGCCCCGCATGGCCCGGCGCTACCGCAGCACGTTGAACCGTACCTGCGTCCAAGCGCCGTCAGCAGCCAGCGCGGTCAACGTATGCGCCCCCGGATCGGAGAACTCGCGCTGCATCAGCTGCGCACCGCGCGTCTGCGCGATCCATCGACCATCCATCAGCCAGTCCACGGCCTGTTCGCTGCCCAACGCGCGCAGCTGCAGGCGTACGCCGTGTTCGGCATTGGGTGCACGCGCCAGCGTCGCACCTTCGTTGAGGCCATCGATATGCAGGGCCACGCTGGCCTCACGGCCATCATCGCGACAGTCCGGCGACAGCGCGGGAAGCTGTGAGGCATCGCGGGTGGCCTTGGGCAGCCAGGGTGACAACAGCGCCGGCCATCGCGCGATTTCCCGCGCGACTTCCTCATGCGGCGCGCTGCAATCAGCCGATACGCGCAGTCCGGTGCGCGCGTCAGCCAGGTAGCGTTGGCGGCCAGGCTGCCATCGCCGTGCCTCGCGTTCGGGGAACGTCGGCGGTGCCGCACCGTCCAGCAGATAGGCCGACAGGCGTCGCTGGCAGAGTGCCGCTGGCAACCCTTCGGCCAGTTCTCCAGTTGGCCAGCAAATGTCTGCCTGGGTCACGCTGGCCGGCATCGGCGCGGCCGCCGCATCGCCGCGTTGGCGCGGCAGGCTGTCGACCACCTCGAACATCAATGGCAAGGCGGTGACCGCGCCATACTGCCCCGGCAACGGCGTGCCATCGGGGCGCCCCACCCACACGCCCACGGTGTAGTGGCGGGTACTGCCGATCGCCCACGCATCGCGGTAGCCATAGCTGGTTCCGGTCTTCCAGGCCACGCGCGGCCGCCCGCCAACGTCGAACGTGCCAACGCCGTATCCCGGGCGCGGATTCGATTCCAGCATCTCGCGCACGATCCAGCTGGCACCGGGCGAAGCCAGCCGCCGCTCGATCATCGGTTCGTCATCGGTGTAGCGCACGCGGCCGGCAATGCCGTTGCGGTTGAGCGCAGCGAACGCACCGACCAGGTCTTCCAGCCGCGCGCCGGTGCCGCCGAGGATCAGCGACAGATTGGGCGAACTGCCCGGCGGGAAGCGCAACTGGATGCCGGCGTGCGACAGGCGCGCGGCGAAGCGTGCCGCACCTACCCGCTGCAGCAGGTCGACCGACGGCACGTTCAGCGACAGGCGCAGCGCACTGGCAGCACTGACCGGGCCGTTGAAGGCCATGTCGAAGTTGCCCGGCCGATAGCTGCCGAAGCTCTGCGGCGCATCCACCAGCAGGCTCTCGGAATGGATCAGGCCATCATCGAGTGCCATCGCATACAGGAACGGCTTCAGCGTGGAGCCCGGCGAGCGCCAGGCCTGCACCATGTCCACGTGGCCCAGCCGTTGCCGATCACCGAAAGACAGCGTGCCGACATACGCACGCGCCTGCAGGGTCTGGTTGTCGACCACCAGCAGTGCGGCTGACGTGCGCTCGGGCAGCGTGGAGAAATAGCTGGCCACGCGCTCTTCAAGGGTGCGCTGCAGGCCGATGTCGATGCTGCTCTGGATCCGCGCCTGCCCCGGATGCGCCGAGTGCAGGCGCTGGGCCAGCAGTGCCGCATGCAGCGGTGGACGCAGCGAGCGTGCGACCACGTTCTCGATGCGCGCATCTTCCACTTCCTCCGGCGTCCATGCGCCGAGCTCGGCCATGCGCGCCAGTACCTTGTCGCGAGCCTTCTGCGCGGCTTCGGGATGACGATCCGGGCGCAAACGGCTGGGTGCCTGTGGCAGCACCGCCAGCAACGCGGCCTCGGCATGCGAAAGCTGCGCGGCCGGCTTACCCAGGTAGGCCCAGCTGGCCGCCTCCACGCCTTCGATGGTGCCACCGTAGGGCGCGCGCTCCAGATACAACGCGAGGATCTCGCGCTTGGACAGGTGCACCTCAAGCTGCACCGCACGCAGCATCTGCTTCAGCTTGCCCCAGGGCGTGCGCGTATGCGGATCGAGAATGCGCGCCACCTGCATGGTCAGGGTCGAGCCTCCGGAGACGATGCGGCCACCCCGCAGCAGCTGCCCACCGGCACGCAGGATCGCCAGCGGATTGATGCCCGGGTGCTGCCAGAACCAGCGATCCTCGTAAGTCAGCAGCGCCTGCAGGTACAGCGGCGACACGCTGTCGACCGACGCCGGATAGCGCCACACGCCCTCGGCATCGGCGAACGCCCGCATCGGGCTGCCGTCAGCGGAGACCACCAGCGTGCTGGTGTCGCGTTGCCGGGGCAACGGCGGCGGGAAGGCGAAATCCAGTATCAGCAGCAGCGCCAGCAACGCCGCCGTGCCCCAGCGCAGCCACGGCCACAGCGGTTGCAGCCGCTGCCGCAGGCGCGGCAGCCGCGTTTTCAGCGATCCCACCTTCATCCACGGCATCCAGTGGGACGGGCCGCGCCGTCGCGGCCCGTCCGCACGGTCACGGCTGTACCACCGTCAACGTGGTCGGGTTGCTGCGGCCGACGCCACGCAGCTGCGGCCGGTACATGTCCTCCACCAGCGACGGCGGCACCGTGTAGGTACCCGGAGTGACCGCACGCACCAGGTAGAACACGTTGGCCTTGCTGCCACGCGAGAGCTTCAGCGCCGCCACGTAGCGGTCATCGCGGAACTCTTCGTGCTTGGTATCGGCCGCTTCGCTGCGGTCGCTGATGGTGATGCCATCGACCACCACATCGGCCCACTGCTTGGCATCGCCCAGGTTGAGGTTCTCGATCTCCAGGCCTGCCGGCAGCAGGTCGGTCAGCAGCGCATCGGGCATCTCGCTGTCGGCGGTGATGGTGACTCGCACGATCAGTGCTTCACCTTCCTTCAGCGGACGCGGCGACCATGGCTTGCCATCGGTGCCGAAGTAGCTTCGCTCCACGCCGATCACGCTGTTGTCCGGCGCCGGCGCACTGCGCGGAATGCCGGCCACGTCGATGCTGGCGAACATCGGCGGCTGTCCCTGCGGGGTGAAGCGCACGCCCGCTGCCAGCTGCCCTGCATCGAAGTTGCGGCCAAACAGCTTGCGTTCGCCGATGGCCTCGCTGTTGCCACCGATCACCAGCTCACCGGCCACCAGCGCCTTCTGGTTGGCGGCCAGCGCCTTGCCGAGACGGGCGATGGACACCTGTTCCTGCGTGCTCAGCCACATCCAGCCACTGTTGCGGCGCGCATCCAGGCCACGGCCAAGATCAACCGCGCGTGCATCCCATGCCGGCTTGGCCAGCTTGTTTTCGTGGGTCAGCGCGATCATCAGCGCATCATCACGAACGGCGCTGCCGTAGTCGCCGAAGTACGACGGGCGCTCGCTGCTGGACTTGGCAAAGCCCGCCGCAAGGGCCGCCTGGCCGCGCTTGGTATCGCCCTGCAGCGACAGCGCCACGCCCAGGTGCACCAGCGACAGACCACCCACGGCCTTGCTGCGTTCGTTGTCGTACAGCGTGCGCAGGGTACCCAGCGGCGCGCGGTTGACGCGGGCCAGCACGTAACCCGAGTACGCCTGGTTGGCGAACTTCAGGCTTTCGCGTTTTTCCTGGCCGTAGAACTGGTTGCCACCGGACAGCAGGTCTTCGCTCAGGCGGTTCAGCGCCTTCTGCAGCACGTTGTCCGGCACCGCGAAGCCACCGTCCTTGGCATCGAGCAGGAACTCGGCGATGTACGGGGTCAGCCACGGGTTCACGTAGCCGTCGTCACCCCACATCGAGAAGTTGCCGTTGGCCACCTGCATCGACGCCAGGCGACCGAACGCACCTTCCATGCGCTCGCGACGGGTCTTCGCGTCCAGGCCGTCAGCGCCGAGCATGGACGACGTGGCCTGGTCCAGGATCAGCGCGGCGTAGCCCTTGCTGGTGGTCTGTTCGGCACAGCCGTACGGGTAGTTCAGCGCACCCTGCAGCGCGCTGGCGAACGGGATCGGCGGCAGCGGACTGACCAGCAGGCGGGCATTGACCGATTCGGACATCAGCCCGTCCATCAGGCTGCCATCCAGGCTCACCGCCGCCAGCGGATCGAGCGTGCGCACCTGCGAGCGCAGTACCTGCGGCCACGCCGCGCGTACCGGCAGATCGTAGCGGCGGTCGGCCTTGAAGCCGTTGCCATCCACACGCACGCGCACCTTGGCCACGCTGTGGCCCTCGCGCGCCGACAACGGGAAGCTCAACGTGGTCTTGGCATCGGCATTGAGCTGCACGCTGCGCGTGCCTTCGCCCAGGCTGAGCGGGCCTTCGCTGTCCACGCGCACGTTGAACTGACCGGGCTTGCCGGTGAAGTTCTGCACGTCCAGCGTCACCGTGCTGCGGTCGCCCGGGGCGAGCACGCGCGGCATGCTGGCCTCGGCCAGGATCGGTGCACGCACCACGGTTTCCACATCGCGCTTGCCGTACTGGTCATCGCTGTAGACCAGCGCCGACACCCGCAGGGTGCCATTGAAATCCGGCACTTTCAGGCGGATGCGGGCAATGCCCTTGGCATCGAGCTGCACCGGGCCGGAGAACAGGTCCACGGTCTGCACGCGCGCGGTCGGCCGCTTGGCCTGCGGCAACGCCTGCAGCGCCATGTCGCCGCCGAACTTCAGCTTCCCGCTGCCGCCGTCGAAGCTCTCGATCACCCGGCTGTAGATGTCATAGGCATCGATGCCGAGGCGGCGCTGGGCGAAGAAGTGCGCGCCGGCATCGGGCACCGGGAAGCGGGTGATGTTGAGAATGCCCACGTCCACGGCCGACACAGTGACGTGCGCGACCTTGCCGGCCAGCTGCGGTGCGCTGACCGTCACTGGCAGGTCCTGCTCCGGTCGCATCTGCTTGGGCGCGGCCAGGCCGACGGCCACGGTGCGGCCCTTGCGGTCCATCGGCACGTGCACCACGCCCACCGCGCGGGCCGGGGTGATCTTGCTCGGTGCACTGCCACCGCGGAACACCAGCGCGGTGATGTAGACGTCGTGGCGCTCCCAGTCTGCGGTGACCGGGATCTTGTAGGTGGCACCGGGCTTGGCGTCGATATCCTGCACGTACAGCATGCGGTCGGTCTCGACCATCAGCACGCCCTTGCCGGCGTGCGGGGGGGTCACCGTCACTTCCAGGGTATCGCCGGCCTTGTAGCCGGTCTTGTCCAGGCCCAGCTTGACCTTGTCCGGGCGGGCATCGAGGCCACGGTTGTCATCGCCCCAGCTCCAGCCGGCGCGGAACGGATAACGGCTGGTCAGGCCGGTGGACGGATCGAACACGTCCACCCGGTACTCGCCCCACTCCACCGGGAAGTCGAAGGCCACCGCGCTGCCGCCGGCATCGACGGTACGGGTTTCCTTGTTTTCGAAGCGGCGGGTGAAATCGTAGTCCCAGCGGTTGTCGTTGAAGGTCCAGTGGTAGTCGCGCAGCTCGCGCACCAGGGTGATCTTCAGGCCCTTGGCCGGCTGCGGCTTGCCGGCCGCATCCACGCGCATCAGTTCAAACCGCGCGTTGCCGTTGGAATCAGCGCCGTCGTCCGGATTGAACAACGGGCGCACGCCGACCAGTGCGGCGGCCGGCCATACCACCCGCTTCAGGGTGCGGGTGACCGTGCGGCCACCGGTTTCATACAGGCTGCCGGACAGCACCACCGCGATCGGCGCCTTCGCCTTGGTCGCCTCTTCCGGCAACGACACGTCTTCGCGCAGCTGGCCATTGGCCGGCAGCGTGGTGTCGATGACATCCTTGGCTTCGCGCGGCAGCTGCAGGGTCGGGTCGCCGAAGAAGTAGCCCGGCAGGCCCTCCACCGGCTTCTGCTCGGCGGCCACCGCCATGCGCGCGGTGAAGCGGTTGCCGTCGGCCGGGGCACCGTACAGATAGGCGCCGTTGGCCTGCAGGCGCAGGTCTTCCCCCGGCTTCAGCGTCTTCTGCGCGCTGTCCAGGTCCAGCTTCATGCGCTCCGGCAGGAACTCTTCGATGCGCAGGGTCATGCCCTGGATCGCTTCCTTGCTGGCCGGGTCGGTGCGGAACTCCACCTGCCAGCGCCCGGTCGGCGCCTCGGCGGGAATGGTCTGCTCGAAGTTGATGTAGCCCTGTTCGCCCGGCTGCACGCGGGTTTCGCGGAAGGTCTTGCCATCGGGCTGCTTCAGGCGCAGGAACACCGGCTGGCTCTTGATCGGCTTGCCGTCGTTGTCGCGCAGCAGCGCCGACAGGCGCACCGTCTCACCCGGGCGGTACAGGTCGCGGCCCGACCAGGCATAGACATCGAACCAGGCGTTGTCACGGCCGGCCACGGCGAACTCGCTCAGGTCCAGCGCCGGCTGGTTGAAGGGCAGGAAACTGGTGTCCTTGCCGCTGCTGGCCACCAGCACGTGGGTGGCATCCAGGGTGTAGTTCAACAGCGCATTGCCGTTGCTGTCGGTACTGCCCTTCAGCACCACTTCGCCCTTGGCATCGAGCACGCGCAGGTCGATGCCCTTCAGCGATGCACCGTCCTTCAGCGCGGCGGTATGGACGAACAGCTTGTCCTTGTACGCGCGGGTGTGCAGGCCGATGTCGCTGACCGAGAAGAACGCGGTATCGAACTCGCCCTCGTAGTCACCGGTGCGCTTGAGCAGGGCGAAATACAGCCCCGGCTCCTGCAGTTCCTTGATGTCCTGGGTCGGCAGGTAGGTCAGCACCCGCTCGTTCTGCTTGCCGCCCAGGATGAAGCGGTTGACGTAGACCGGTTCGGCCAGCTTGTTGATCGGGCTGCGCTCGTAGTCGCTGCTCAGTTCCCAGCTGCCGCGGCGACCACCGCGCTGGTACTGGCTGAAGAAGGTCGGCAGATCCTTTTCGCGCACGCGCAGGAACTCGACATCGACCTCCGGCACGTTCACCGACACCACCGGCAGGCCGCGGCTGTCCTTGGCCGGCAGCACGCTGCCCTGCGAGGCGAAACCGGCCACCGGCTTCAGCTCGCCGCTGAAGACCTTCTGCTTCAGTTCCTTGCCCAGGCGGCTGCCATCGGCGGCCAGCAGGTCCGGCGAGACCACCAGGCTGAATTCCTTGCCGGCTTCGACGAAGGGATAGCGCAGGGTCAGGCCGTCATCGGACAGGGTCCAGCTGCTGTCATCGTTGCCGACCTTCTCTTCGAAGCGCACCAGCTTGTCGAAGTCCTGGGTGCCGACCAGCGGGCGCGAGAACTCCAGCGCCAGCGACAGGCCTTCACTCTTCTGGTCCGGGTAGGCACGCAGCAGGGTGAACTCCTTCACCTGCTCGGCCTTGGTGGCGATGGCTTCGCCGCTGGCCTTTGGCAGCTGCCCGCTGTCGTTGCGGCAACCGGCCAGACCCAGCAACAGCCCTCCTGCCAGCAATGCTGCCGTCCATCCCCACCGCATCCGCCGTGCCGGACCGCTCATGTCGTCACTCCTTGATCGAGGTGGCCATTATAGGCGCGTCGCGTCAAGGCGTTGACGCGGATTCGGCAGGAATGCATCGGAACGGTAGCGCCGGGCCATGCCCGGCGCGGTAGCCGCCACCCCCGGTTGGCGTTGGGTCCGTGCCAACCAAGGTTGGCACCTACCAAAGTGCCCCCTACCCCGGCAGGTACAGGTCCACGTAGTCGGTCACCGGCATCGCCGCCAGCGCCACCGGGTCCAGCGAGGCGGCCAGGATGCGCTGCTGCTGGGCGGTGGGGAAGCGGTGCGCCAGGTGCCGACGGAACTTGTCCATCAGCAGCGGGATACCCTCTGCGCGCCGGCGTGCGTGGCCCAGCGGGTACTCCACCAGCACCTCCGGCAGCGCGCTGCCGTCGTTGAAGCGCACCGTCAGCCCGTTGGCGATGCTGCGCTTGTCCGGGTCCAGGTAGTCGGCGCTGAGCTGCGGGTCTTCATGGCAGGTCATCTTCGCGCGCAGCGTGTCGATGCGCGGATCGGCCGCCATGTCGTCCTCGTAATCCTCGGCCACCAGCCGCCCATGCAGCAGCGCGATGGCCACCATGTACTGCACGCAGTGATCGCGGTCGGCCGGGTTGTGCAGCGGCCCCTGCTTGTCGATGATGCGGATGCAGGCTTCTTGGGTACGGATCGCGATGTGTTCGATGTCCTCGGCCGTTCGCCCCTGCGCGCGCAGCTGCTGGTGCAGGATGATCGCCGCCTCCACCGCCGTCTGCCCGTGGAATTCGGCCGGGAAACTGATCTTGAACAGCACGTTCTCCATCACGTAGCTGCCGAAGGGGCGGCCGAGGGTCAGCGCCTGGCCATGCATCGATACCGCTTCGAAGCCCCAGGTCGGTGCACTGAGCACGCTGGGGTAGCCCATCTCGCCGGTGGCGGCCATCAGCGCCAGGCGTACGCCACGGCTGGTCGCATCACCGGCCGCCCAGCTTTTGCGCGAACCGGTGTTGGGCGCATGCCGGTAGGTGCGCAGCGCCTGTCCATCCACCCAGGCCAGCGACACCGCATTGAGCATGCGCTCGCGGTCCAGACCCAGCATCTGTGCGACGACGGCGGTGGTGGCCACCTTGACCAGCAGCACGTGATCCAGGCCGACCCGGTTGAAAGAGTTGCGTAACGCCAGCACGCCCTGGATCTCGTGCGCCTTGATCATCGCCAGCAGCACGTCGTGCACGGTCGGCGGCGGGCGTCGCAACGCCGCCGCGTTGCGGCCAAGCCAGTCGGCCACGGCGAGGATGCCACCGAGGTTGTCCGAGGGGTGGCCCCACTCTGCGGCCAGCCAGGTGTCGTTGAAATCCAGCCAGCGCACCATCGCGCCGATGTTGAAAGCCGCCTGCACCGGATCGAGCACGAAGTTGGTGCCGGGGACGCGCGCGCCGTTGGCCACGCTGATACCCGGCACCAGCGGGCCCAGCAGCTTGCTGCAGGCGGGGAAGGACAGCGCCTCCAACCCGCAGCCCAACGTGTCGAGCAGGCAGTGATGCGCGGTCTGGAACGCCAGCGGCGAGTCAATGCGCGTGTCACGCACGTAGTCGACGATGTCCACCAGCAGCGCATCCCAGGCTGCACGGGCGTTGGATGGGGTGTGGCTGTCGGACATTGTTCGGTCTCCTCGTGGGGTTGCACGCTGCGACAAACCCGGTAGTCGCCAACCTTGGTTGGCGCTGGGCCTTACCCGCGCGATGCCGCTTCCATGCCGACCAAGGTTGGCACCTACCAGAGCAGGTGCAGCGCCACCCGCGCATAGCCGGCGCCATGCCAACCAAGGTTGGCGACTACCAGGCCATCACCCGGCCGGCACGCGCACCTTGCCTTCCATCAGCACGCGGGCGCTGCGGCTCATGATGGCCTTGGACACCGTCCACTGGCCGTCAACGAGTGCGGCCTGCGCACCCACGCGCAACGTGCCCGACGGATGCCCGAAGGTCACAGCCTCGCGCTCGCCGCCGCCAGCAGCACGATTGACCAGCGTGCCGGGGATCGCCGCGGCGGTACCGATCGCTACTGCAGCGGTGCCCATCATCGCGTGGTGCAGCTTGCCCATCGACAGCGCGCGGGCATGCAGATCGATGTCCGCGGCCGGGATCGCCTTGCCGCTGGACGAAACGTAGTCCTGCGCAGGGGCGACGAAGGCCACTTTCGGCGTGTGCTGGCGGGTCGCCGCGTCTTCCAGTTTCTGGATCAGGCCCATGCGCAGTGCGCCGTAGGCACGGATCTTCTCGAAACGCTCCAGCGCCGCTTTGTCTTCATTGATCGCCGGCTGCAGTTCGGTGCCGGTGTAACCGAGGTCGGCGGCGTTGAGGAAGATGGTCGGGATGCCGGCGGTGATCATCGTCACCTCGAAACTACCCACGCCCGGCACGTCCAGCGTATCGACCAGGTTGCCGGTGGGGAACATCGCACCGGCGTCACCATCGTCGGACGGATCGAGGAATTCCAGCTGGATCTCGGCAGCCGGGAAGGTCACGCCATCCAGCTCGAAATCGCCGATCTCCTGCACCTGCCCATCGCGCATCGGCACATGGGCAATGATGGTCTTGCCGATGTTGGCCTGCCAGATGCGCACGGTGCACAGGCCATCGCGCGGCACGCGGGCCGGATCGATCAGGCCGTTGGCGATCGCGAACGGACCAACGGCGGTGCTGAGGTTGCCGCAGTTGCCGCTCCAGTCCACGAATGCGGTATCGATCGATACCTGGCCATACAGGTAATCCACGTCGTGATCCGGCACCGAGGCGGTGGAGATGATCACGCACTTGCTGGTGCTGGAGGTGGCCCCACCCATGCCGTCGGTCTGCTTGCCATACGGGTCGGGCGAGCCGATCACGCGCATCAGCAGCGCATCGCGTGCGGCACCCGGCACCTGTGCGGCCTCGGGCAGGTCCTGCAGGCGGAAGAACACGCCCTTGCTGGTACCACCGCGCATGTAGGTAGCGGGAATACGGAGTTGCGGGAGAAAGGTCATGGATCAGTATCCTGGATGCGACGAACCAATATCGGGGTTGAGCTCCTCGTCTTCGAACAGTGCCTCCATGCCCCGCGAGGCATTCCAGATACGCACGATGAAAACGTGCGCAGGTAGCTCCACGTAATAGACCAGATAGCCGTCGAAGCGACGAACCGGATGAAAGCGCAACGGCGCTGAAAGGGTCGGCAGCAGATCCGCATGCAGTGTGGAGCCGGCACCGGGGTGTGTTTCGATCAGTCTCACCACCGATTCCACCGCATCGACGAAGCCGATCTCCAATGCTTCTCCGCCTTGATCTCCATACCAGCTTGCAGCCTGGTCAAGATCTCGAACCGCTGCAGGGGACCAGTGCGAGGGTTTCACTTGCGGTTCCGTGCACGCTCACGCAGCTTGTCGAAGTGATCGGGCGGGAGAGGCGCCGAAGGGCCGGATGCCAGCCCCTCGGCGATCAGCTTCTTGAGCAACTCCTCGGCCTTGCTCCGCTGGCGTTGCCGGATCAGGTCGCGCACGTAATCCGACGTACTGGAGTAACCGCCTTCGCGCACTTCCTCGTCCACGAACTGCTTGAGCGGATCGGTCAGCGAAATGTTCATGGTGGCCATGAGACTCTCCATTGGCAGTTTTTGCCAAGTCAGTGTGCGCCCTGCCCTGATGTCGGACAAGCCTGCCCCCACCTCCGGGGGCAGGCATTCAGCCCGGCATCACGCCACCTTGGCGCCTTCCAGGAAGTCCTGCGCGAAGCGCTGCAGGACGCCGCCGGCCTCGTAGATCGCCACTTCCTCGTCACTGTCCAGGCGGCAGGTGACCGGCACGATCACGTCCTGGCCGTCGCGGCGGTGGATGACCACGCGCAACTCGGCGCGCGGCGTGCGTTCACCGATGACGTCGAAGGTTTCGGTGCCATCGATGCCCAGGGTCAGACGGGTGGTGCCCGGCTTGAACTCCAGCGGCAGCACGCCCATGCCGATCAGGTTGGTGCGGTGGATGCGCTCGAAGCCTTCGGCAACGATGGCCTCCACGCCGGCCAGGCGCACGCCCTTGGCGGCCCAGTCACGCGAAGAACCCTGCCCGTAGTCGGCACCGGCGATGATGATCAGCGGCTGCTTGCGCTCCATGTAGGTCTCGATCGCTTCCCACATGCGCATCACCTTGCCTTCCGGCTCGACGCGCGCCAGCGAACCCTGTTTCACGCTGCCGTCTTCATTGCGCACCATCTCGTTGAACAGCTTCGGGTTGGCGAAGGTGGCACGCTGCGCGGTCAGGTGGTCACCGCGATGGGTGGCGTAGGAATTGAAGTCCTCTTCCGGCAGGCCCATCTTCGCCAGGTATTCGCCAGCCGCACTCGAGGCCAGGATCGCGTTGGACGGCGACAGGTGGTCGGTGGTGATGTTGTCGGGCAACACCGCCAGCGCACGCATGCCGGCCAGCGAGCGCTCACCGGCCAGTGCACCTTCCCAGTACGGCGGACGACGGATGTAGGTGCTCTGCGGGCGCCAGTCGTACAGCGGGCTCACCGCTGCGCCGTGTTCGACGCGTACGTTGAACATCGGGTTGTAGACGCTGCGGAACTGCTCCGGCTTCACCGCCGCCTTCACCACCGCATCGATCTCGGCGTCACTCGGCCAGATGTCCTTCAGGCGCACCTCGTTGCCGTCGGTGTCCACGCCCAGCACATCCTTCTCGATGTCAAAGCGGATGGTGCCGGCAATGGCGTAGGCGATCACCAGTGGCGGCGAGGCCAGGAACGCCTGCTTCGCATATGGATGGATGCGGCCGTCGAAGTTGCGGTTGCCCGACAGTACCGCCGTGGCGTACAGGTCACGGTCGATGATTTCCTGCTGGATCTTCGGATCCAGCGCGCCGCTCATGCCATTGCAGGTGGTGCAGGCGAAGGCGACGATGCCGAAGCCCAGCTTCTCCAGGTCCGGCAGCAGGCCCGCTTCTTCCAGGTACAGCTGCACTGCCTTGGAACCGGGTGCCAGCGACGACTTCACCCAAGGCTTGCGCAGCAGGCCGCGCTCGTTGGCCTTGCGTGCCAGCAGGCCGGCGGCGATCACGTTGCGCGGGTTGGAGGTATTGGTGCAGCTGGTGATGGCAGCGATGATCACCGCGCCATCGGGCATCAGGCCCTGTGCCTGCTCGGCCTTGCCGGCTTCCAGCTTGGCGGCATCGGCGATGCCGCGCTCGACCAGTTCCGATACCGGCAGGCGGCGATGCGGATTGCTCGGGCCGGCCATGTTGCGCACCACCGTCGAGAGATCGAAGTGCAGTACACGCTCGTACTCCGCAGTGGCCAGGTCATCGGCCCACAGGCCGGTGCTGCGCGCGTAGCTTTCAACCAGTGCGACCTGCTTTTCCTCGCGACCAGTCAGGCGCAGGTAGTCGATGGTCTGGCCGTCGATGTAGAACATCGCGGCGGTTGCGCCGTATTCGGGGCACATGTTGGAGATGGTGGCGCGATCACCGATGGTGAGTGCAGCGGCACCTTCGCCGAAGAATTCAAGCCAGGCGCCGACCACGCGCTCCTTGCGCAGGAATTCGGTCAGGGCCAGCACCACGTCGGTGGCGGTGATATCCGGCTGCGGCCGACCGGTCAGCTCGACACCGATGATGTCCGGCAGGCGCATCCACGACGCACGGCCCAGCATCACGTTCTCTGCTTCCAGGCCACCCACGCCGATGGCGATCACGCCCAGCGCATCCACATGCGGGGTGTGGCTGTCGGTGCCCACGCAGGTATCGGGGAAAGCGACGCCATCCTGCACGTAGATCACCGGCGACATCTTCTCCAGATTGATCTGATGCATGATGCCGTTGCCCGGCGGAATCACGTCCACGTTCTCGAAGGCCAGCTTGGTCCAGTCGATGAAGTGGAAGCGGTCCTCGTTGCGGCGGTCCTCGATGGCGCGGTTCTTCTCGAACGCCTGCGGATCGAAACCACCGCACTCCACTGCCAGCGAGTGATCGACGATCAGCTGCACCGGCACCACCGGATTGACCTTGGCCGGATCACCGCCCTTGTCGGCGATCGCATCGCGCAGGCCCGCCAGATCCACCAGCGCGGTCTGGCCGAGGATGTCATGGCACACCACGCGCGCCGGGAACCACGGGAAATCCAGGTCGCGACGGCGCTCGATCAGCTGCTTCAGCGAGTCGGTCAGCGTGGCCGGATCGCAGCGACGCACCAGGTTCTCGGCCAGCACGCGCGATACGTACGGCAGCGTGGCGTAGGCGCCGGGCTGGATCGCGTCGACGGCGGCGCGCGCATCGAAATAGTCCAGCGAGGCGCCGGGGAGGGACTTGCGGTAATCGGTATTCATGGGCTGGCGGAATGCTCGTGGCGGGCCGGGTGCCGGCAATACGGCGGTGACGGCATCCGGCCGGCACGGGGTCGGCCGGATGCATGCAGCAGTGCAACAGTGGCGATGATCAGGAACGCTTGTCGATGGCCACGAAGTCGCGATCTTCCGGGCCGATGTAGTTGGCGCTCGGGCGGATGATCTTGCCGTCGATACGCTGTTCGACGATGTGCGCGCTCCAGCCGGCGGTGCGGGCGATCACGAACAGGGGGGTGAACATCGCGGTCGGCACGCCCATCATGTGGTAGCTGACGGCGCTGAACCAGTCCAGGTTCGGGAACATCTTCTTGATGTCCCACATCACCGTTTCCAGGCGCTCGGCGATGTCGTACATCTTCATGCTCGACTGCTCTTCGGACAGTTCGCGGGCGACGTCCTTGATCACCTTGTTGCGCGGATCGGACACGGTGTAGACCGGGTGGCCGAAACCGATCACCACTTCCTTGCGCTCCACGCGGGCCTTGATGTCTTCCTCGGCTTCGTCCGGATTGTCATAGCGCTTCTGCACTTCGAACGCCACTTCGTTGGCGCCGCCGTGCTTGGGGCCGCGCAGCGCGCCGATGCCACCGCAGATCGCGCTGTACATGTCGCTGCCGGTGCCGGCGATGACGCGGCAGGCGAAGGTCGAGGCGTTGAACTCGTGCTCGGCGTACAGGATCAGCGAGGTGTGCATCGCCTTCACCCACGAATCCTGCGGCTTCTCGCCGTGCAGCAGGTGCAGGAAGTGGCCACCGATGGAGTCATCGTCGGTTTCCACGTCGATCGCGCGGCCGTTGTGGCTCCAGTGGTACCAGTACAGCAGCATCGAACCGAGGCAGGCCATCAGTTTGTCGGCGATGTCGCGCGCGCCCGGATGGTTGTGGTCATCCTTCTCCGGCGCCACGCAGCCGAGCACGGACACGCCGGTGCGCATCACATCCATCGGGTGCGCCGACGGCGGCAGTTCTTCCAGCGCGGCCTTCACCGCGGCCGGAATGCCACGCAGCGACTTCAGCTTGGCCTTGTAGGAGACCAGCTCGGCGCGGGTCGGCAGCTTGCCATGCACCAGCAGGTAGGCGATTTCCTCGAACTCGCTGGTGTTGGCCAGGTCCAGGATGTCGTAGCCACGGTAGTGCAGGTCGTTGCCACTGCGGCCGACGCTGCACAGCGCGGTGTTGCCGGCAGCGGTGCCGGACAGGGCGACGGACTTCTTCGGCTTGAAGGTCGGGGTTGCGGTCGTATCGTTCATGTTTCCCTCCGAAACTTGATGGTGCAGGGTACTGCTTATTTCTTGGCGGCGAACAGCGCATCGAGCTGCTGCTCGAAGGCGTGGTAGCCGATACGGTCATACAGCTCCTCGCGGGTCTGCATGCTGTCGATCAGGTCGCGCTGGTGACCTTCGCGGCGGATCGTCTGGTAGACGTTCTCGGCGGCCTTGTTGGCGGCGCGGAAAGCGGACAGCGGGAACAGCTGGATGGCCACGCCGGCCGAGGCCAGCTCGTCGCGGCTGAACAGCGGGGTCGCGCCGAATTCAGTGATGTTGGCCAGCACCGGCACCTTCACCGCATCAACGAAGCGGCGGTAGGTATCCAGGTCATAGGCGGCCTCGGCGAAGATGCCGTCGGCACCGGCTTCGACGCAGGCGATGGCACGCTCGATGGCCTTGTCCACGCCGTCCACCTGGATGGCGTCGGTGCGCGCGATCAGGAAGAAGTCCGGATCGGTCTTGGCATCGGCAGCGGCCTTCACGCGGTCGACCATTTCGCCCTGCGAGACGATCTCCTTGCCCGGGCGATGACCGCAGCGCTTGGCGCCGACCTGGTCTTCAATATGGCAGGCGGCCGCGCCAGCCTTGATCAGCGACTTCACCGTGCGCGCGATGTTGAACGCGCTGGGGCCAAAGCCGGTGTCGATGTCGACCATCAGCGGCAGGTCGCAGACGTCGGTGATGCGGCGCACGTCCACCAGCACGTCTTCCAGGGTGTTGATGCCGAGGTCCGGCAGGCCCAACGAGCCGGCGGCCACGCCACCACCGGACAGGTAGATGGCACGGAAACCCGCGCGCTTGGCCAGCAGCGCATGGTTGGCGTTGATCGCGCCGATCACCTGCAGTGGCGATTCGGCAGCCAGCGCCTCGCGGAAGCGGGCACCGGCGGAAGAGAGGGTCGAAACGGTCATGCGGCGATCCAGGTTGAAGGACACAGGGGTAAGCGCAAACACCATGCCAACCTGCAAGCGGTTGATTTCACGGGGATGACCGGCCCGCAAAACTGAAACATATGAAACACTGAAACAGATGTATCATGAAACATCGCCTCCCGGTATCCGTGCATGTACCTGCCCCGCTCGCCCCTGCGCCACGCCGATGCCGACCCCGGCCGCCCGGTGATCTGGACGGTCAGCGTCTCGCGCCTGACCGGCCTGCTGGGCGATGTCATTCCCGAATTCGACCGCCGCGCGCGCATCGAGCAGATCAACCTGGGCTTCGAGGAGGCCGTGGAAGTGATCGGCCAGCGCCTGCGCCGCGAGCACTGCGACGTGGTGATTGCCGGCGGCTCAAACGCAGCCTGGCTGCGCGGTCGTCTGGACCTGCCGCTGGTACCGATCCACGCCAATGGCTTCGACCTGATGGAAGCGCTGGCGCGCGCCCGCCGCATCGCCCCACGCATCGGCCTGGTCACCCATGCCAGCGACGTGCCGGTGTTCAGCAGCTTCCAGCAGAGCTTCGGCCTGGACATCGAGCACCGCCGCTTCGTCACCCGCGAAGATGCCCGCGACTGCATCGCCGACCTGCGCGCCAACGGTATCGAAGTGATCGTCGGCACCGGCATGGCCATCGACCATGCCGAACAGGCCGGACTGCCCGGCGTGCTGCTGTACTCGGCTGATTCGGTGCGGCAGGCGTTCGAGCATGCGCTGGAGCTGACCCAGGCCATGGCTCGCTCCGGCGGCAGCCGGCCTGCTCCGCGCCGCCGCACCGCCGCACGCAACGATGCGCATGCCCTGCTCGGCGACAGCAATGCGATGGCCGACGTGCGCGCACAGATCGCGCTGTACGCCCCGCACGACAGCACCGTACTGGTTACCGGCGAGACCGGCACCGGCAAGGAACTGGTTGCACGCCAGCTGCACGCCGCCAGCGGTCGTCGCGGTCGCTTCGTTGCGCTGAACTGCGGTGCGATCAGCGAATCACTGCTGGAAGCGGAGCTGTTCGGCTACAGCGACGGCGCCTTCACCGGTGCGCGTCGCGGGGGGCGCGTCGGCCTGGTCGAGGCAGCCGATGGCGGCACGTTGTTCCTGGACGAGATCGGTGAACTGCCGCTGCCGCTGCAGACCCGCCTGCTGCGGGTGCTGGAAGAACGCGAAGTGCTGCGCGTGGGCGCCACCGAACCGACCCCGGTCGACCTGCGCGTGGTTGCCGCCACCCTGCAATCGCTGGAGCAGCGCGCGGCGGCTGGCAGCTTCCGTCGCGACCTGTACTACCGGCTGGCCGCGCTGCGCATCGCACTGCCCACTCTGCGTGCACGTCGAGGCGATATCCCGCTGCTGACCACGCACTTCTTCCGCGAACTGCGCGGCATCGATGCACCGCTGGATGCAGAAGCGCTGACCCTGCTCAGCGCTGCCGACTGGCCAGGCAACGTACGTGAACTGCGCAATCTGGTGGATAGGCTGCGCATCCACTGGCAGCCGGGTGAGGGGCTGATCGATGCAGCGCGCCTGCTGCAGCTGGCGCCGGAGCTGGTGAACGAAGGCGCCGCCACACTGCCAGTGGAAAACAACGGCAAGCGCCCGCCGCGTGCGCAGCTGCAAGCGCTGCTGCAGGAACACCGCAATGACCGCGAAGGCATGGCGCAGGCACTGGGTGTGTCACGCACCACGCTGTGGCGATGGCTGCGCGCGGAGGGGCTGTAACGTCCTGCCGTCTGGGTGGTGCAGAACCGATGCAAGGCAGGGCGCGAACCGCCGATGTCTGTTGAGGGCAGACCGATGCCTGGTGGGCGCGAACCTTGGTTCGCACCGCTTTTTCCCAAGTACCCCATCCACGCATGGCGTGGATCTACTGGAGCGCCGCGCGCGCTTCGATGGCGAACCGTCCACTGCCCACGGCCGCAACCCATAGCAGCAGCACGCCCAGCGGCACTTCGCTCAGGTAAAAGAACCAGCTCAGCCAATCCGGTACGCTCAGCCCCGCAGGGATACGCGCGATGCCATCGGTCAGCGCCGCCACCGCGCAGATCGCCGCCAGCAGCAGTGCCGATGGGCGGCTGAGCAGGCCCAGTACAAGCAGTCCACCTGCGATCCATTCAATGCCGCCGAGCACCGGCGCACCGACTACTGGAAATGGAATGCCCACATCGATCAGCGTGTGCACCATGCGCTCGCGCCCGGCGTCGGTGAATACCTTGTTCCAGCCCGATACGCAGAACATCACCCCGGCGACGACACGGGCGAGCAGCAACAGGAGCGCTTCCACGCCCTGGCGCGGCGGTGGCACGGTAAACAGGCAACGCCAGGAGGGCATGGCGACTCCGGATTTCGAGGGCATCGGTCGGAGTGTGCCGTTTGCTGGCCTGCTCGCACATGAAGCTGGCCGGTCCGTTCGCGACAAAAGGCTCTCGCAGTGGTACGCGTTGGAACAATGGCAGTCGTACAGGCTCGACCCTACGATGCAGGTGTACCGACCTTTCCATCCACGCATGGCGTGGATCTACCCGGCCAGCAGCAGCTCGATCTCTTCCACCTGCACCACCGGCACCTGCCACGGGTGATGCGGCACGATGCCGTGCTCGAGGATGCGCTGTAGCCGCTGCGGATCGCGCGGCAGGCAGAACTCCAGCCGCACGCTGTCGACCACCTCGGTCTGCCCCGCCTCGCCCTGCGTGGGGATCGCACCCACGCGTGGCCGGAACTGTTCGAACCCCGGCGCGGACCACCACAGGCCGTGCTCGTAATCGCCGGCCGCCAGTGCATCCACCGAAAGGATGCCCTGCTTCACCGCCTCCAGGGCAGGCACCGGCACGAACACCACCACGCGATACAGCGGCACGCGTTGCATCACGGTGCCTTACGGGTACAACAAGCGCTTGCTCCAGCGACCTTCGACACCCGCTTCATAGCACCAGCGCTCGTGCAGGCGGAACTGCGCGCCGTACCAGAACTCGATGCGGTCAGGCACCACCCGCAGACCACTCCAACCGTCCGGGCGCGGCACGTCCTTGCCCTCGAAGCGCGCCTCGACCTCGGCCACGCGCGCGTCGAACTCGTCGCGCGAGTTCAACGTCTTCGACTGCAGCGACGCCCACGCGCCGATCTGGCTCATGCGCGGACGGCTGGCGAAATAGGCATCGGCCTCGGCATCGGCCACCTGCTCAACGCGGCCCTCGATGCGCACCTGGATGCCGGCCTCGCGCAGGCTGCGCCACAGGAACAGCAGCGCCGCCTGCGGATTGGCCTGCAGCTCGTTACCCTTGTGGCTGTCCAGGTGGGTGTAGAACACGAAGCCGCGCTCATCGAACGCCTTCAACAGCACGGTGCGCGCCGATGGCCGGCCCTGCACATCGGCGGTCGCCACGGTCATCGCATTGGGCTCGACTTCGCGGCTCTGTTTCGCTTCTTCGAAAAGGGCGGCAAAGGTCGACAGGGCTTCGGCGTACAGGTCGCTCATGACAGCATTCTTCTCACACGGTTTGGGCTATTGTGGCGGCATGGTCGCCGCTGCGTACATGCCCCAGGTGAAAGGATTCCCCGAAACAATGGTCGAGCAGGCGCTGGATGACGCGCTGGGCAGCAGCACAGCCGTTCCAGTATTGGCGATCAGCGGCCTGCAGGGGAGCGGCAAATCGACGCTGGCCTCGCAGGTGGTTGCCCGTGCCCAGGCGCGTGGCCTGAACGCCGCAACGCTGTCCATCGACGATGTCTACCTGACCCGCGCACAACGCCAGCGCCTGGCCCGGCAGGTGCATCCGTTGTTGATCACCCGTGGCCCACCTGGCACCCACGACCTGCCGCTGGCACATGCGGTACTGGACGCAGTGGCCGCACGACAGCCCCTGGCCCTGCCCCGCTTCGACAAGCTGGCCGACGAGCGCCTGCCCGAAGCGCAGTGGCCGCAGCTGCAAACGCCGCTGGACCTGCTGGTGTTCGAGGGCTGGTTCCTGGGCACCCCGGCGCAGGACGATGCCGAACTGGATGTCCCGCTCAACGCCCTGGAGCGCGAGGCGGATGCCGATGGCCGCTGGCGGCGCTGGTGCAACCAGGCGCTGGCCCGCGACTATCCGGCGCTGTGGCAGCGTTGCGACCGCTTGTGGTTCCTGCAACCTCCTGATTTTTCGGTGGTGCCACGTTGGCGCTGGCAGCAGGAGCAGAACCTGCAGGCGGCCCAGCCGGGGCGCCACGGAATGAACCGACCCCAGCTGGAGCGCTTCGTGCAGTACTACGAGCGGGTAAGCCGGCAGGCGTTGCGTGCGCTGCCGGCCATTGCCGACCGGGTAGTGGCGCTGGATGCCCAGCGCCAGGTGCAAGGGCTGCGCTGAGCAGCCTCACTCCACCAGGAAGGTGACCCGCAGATTCACCCGCCATTCGGTGATCTCACCGTTGCCGTCGGTGACCACCTTGGTCTCGTTGATCCAGGCGCCCTGGATGCCCTTGACCGTCCCGGACACCTTCTTCAAACCGCTGCGCACTGCGTCCTCCACGCTCTTGGGCGAGGACGCATTGATTTCGATGACCTTGGCAACCGACATGGCAGGCACTCCATCAGGCGCGGGATACCCCGCAGGAACCTCCACCCTGACGTGAAGAACGTAAAGGCCAAGGCACGGAGGTGTTAGCATCAGAGGGCATGAATCCCGCTCCGAACCTGATCCTGATCGGCCCGATGGGTGCCGGTAAAACCTGCATCGGCCGCCGCCTCGCCGAGCGCTTCACGCTGGACTTCGTCGACGTCGACCAGGCCATCGTCGATGCGACCGGGGCCAGCATCCCCACGATCTTCGAGCATTCCGGCGAAGCCGGTTTCCGCGCCCATGAGCGCCAGGCGCTGGCGCAGGTGCTGGCCGGCCGTGGCCAGCTGGTGTCCACCGGCGGCGGTGCCGTGCTTGACCCGGACAATCGCGCCCTGATCGCCAAGCGAGGCTTTGTCGTCTACCTGCGGGTCAGCGTCGCAGCCCAGCTGGAGCGTCTGTCACGCGACAAGGCCCGGCCACTGCTGCAGCGGCCGGACCGCGAACAGGTGCTGCATGATCTGGCCGCGCATCGCGACCCGCTGTATCGCGACCTCGCCGATGTCACTCTTGATACCGACCCGTTTACCGCCGCCGATGCCACTGCCCAGCTTGTTGTCAAGCTGGCCACGCACTGGCAGCGACAGGACCCCACTGCATGACCTCCCCTGCCCTGCTGCAGGTCGCCGTTGGCGGCGACCGTCCCTATTCCATCACCATCGGTGCCGGCGCCCAGGCCGATGGCGCCGCATTGGCCAGCCATGTGCGTGGCCGCCATGTCTTGCTGGTCAGCGACACCGAGGTTGCGCCACGCTATCTGGATGCCGTCAAGCAAACTTTGCTGGCCGCACGCCCGGACCTGATCCTGAGTGAGCATGTGCTGGCCGCCGGCGAAGCCTCCAAGACCCTGGCCGAGTTCGGCTCGGTCATCGAGGCGCTGGCCGCACTCGGCGCGACCCGCGATGCCTGCGTGTTCGCCCTAGGTGGTGGTGTGGTCGGCGACCTCGCCGGCTTTGCCGCGGCCTGCTGGATGCGCGGCGTCGACTGCGTGCAGCTGCCAACCACGCTGCTGGCGATGGTCGACTCCTCGGTGGGCGGCAAGACCGCCGTGGATATCCCGGCCGGCAAGAACCTGGTCGGTGCGTTCCACCCGCCCCGTGCGGTGATCGCCGACACCCGCGTGCTGGCCACCCTGCCGCCGCGTGAACTGCGCGCAGGCCTGGCCGAAGTGGTCAAGTACGGCGCGCTGGGCGATGCGGTGTTCTTCGAGTGGCTGCAGCAGCATGCCGACGCACTGGTGGCCGGCGAAGACGCGGTCATCGCCGAGGCCATCGCCCGCAGCTGCCGGCACAAGGCCGCCATCGTCGAGCGCGATCCCTTCGAGAAGGGCGAGCGAGCCCTGCTCAACCTGGGACACACCTTCGGCCACGCGATCGAAACCGAACAGGGCTACTCGGCACCGGGGCGTGATGCGCTGAACCACGGTGAGGCCGTAGCGGTGGGCATGGTGCTGGCGGCACGCCTCTCCACCCACCTGGGCCTGGCCGACGACGCCGACCGGGTGCGCCTGCAGGCGCTGCTTGAACAGCTTGGCCTGCCGGTGGCAATCCCCGCCGGGCTGGACCCGCAGGCCCTGCTCGGCCGCATGCGCCTGGACAAGAAGAACGTGGCCGGTCGCCTGCGCCTGGTGCTGTGGCGTGGCATGGGCCGCGCCGAAGTCGTACCGGACGTGGATGAAGCGGCGGTACTGAAGGTGCTGGGCGCAGGCTGACCGCTTCCGCGTTCGCCGGGCATGCCCCGGCGCTACCTGGGAGGTTTCATGAGGTTGCCGGCCAGCGGCCGGCATTACCGGATCAGCGTTGCGGCAGGGCTCACCTCGCCCCCGCTACAATCGGTGCCATGCACGTCCACCTGCAACAACCCGCCGACGGTGCCCAGGCACCGCGCTTCCTGCGCCTGACCCTGGTCCCGGACCTGTTCGGCGGCTGGGAACTGCTGCGTGAATCCGGCCGCGTCGGCGCCCGCTCGCAGCTGCGGCGCGAGCTGTACCTGACGGCCGACGAAGCCCGCCACGCCTACGACAAGGCCCGCGATGCCGAACTGCATCGGGGCTTCCAGATTCTTTCGCACGGCGACTGACTGCGCCGCTGCTCTTTTCGCCCAAGGAATGCCCACTGTGACCAGCCCTCTCCGCAACGATCGCCTGCTGCGCGCCCTGCGCCGCGAACCGGTGGACTGCACCCCTGTCTGGCTGATGCGCCAGGCCGGCCGCTACCTGCCGGAATATCGCGCCACCCGGGCCAAGGCCGGCAGCTTCCTGGCCATGGCCAAGAACCCGGAGATCGCCTGCGAAGTCACCCTGCAGCCGCTGCGTCGCTTCCCGCTGGACGCGGCCATCCTGTTCTCGGACATCCTCACCATTCCCGATGCAATGGGCCTGGAGCTGTACTTCGTCGAAGGCGAAGGCCCGAAGTTCCGCCACCCGGTACGCGATGAAGCGGCCATCGCCAGGCTGGCGGTGCCGGACATGGAGCAGGATCTGGGCTATGTGATGGACGCGGTGCGCCTGATCCGCCGCGAACTGGATGGCCAGGTGCCGCTGATCGGTTTCTCGGGCAGCCCGTGGACGTTGGCCTGCTACATGGTCGAAGGCGGCGGCAGCAAGGATTTCGCGCGCATCAAGGCGATGGCGCTGAACCATCCGCAGGCCCTGCACCGCCTGCTGGAGGTAACCACCGACGCGGTGATTGCCTACCTCGGCGCGCAGCGCGCGGCCGGTGCGCAGGCCCTGCAGGTGTTCGACACATGGGGCGGCGTGCTGTCGCCGGCAATGTACCGCGAGTTCTCGCTGCGCTATCTGCAGCGCATCGCCGAAGGCCTGGAGCGCGGCGAAGGCAGCGAGCGCACGCCGCTGATCCTGTTCGGCAAGGGCACCGGCCTGCACCTGGAAGCGCTGTCGCAGACCGGCGCCGATGCGCTCGGCCTGGACTGGACGCTGGACCTGGACGAAGCGCTGCGCCGCACCGGTGGCCGCGTAGCGCTGCAGGGCAACCTGGATCCGACCACGTTGTATGCCTCGCCTGATGCGATCGCCGCGGCGGCCGCACGCGTGCTCGATACCTATGCCGCCGGCAACGGTGGTTCACGCGAGGGCCATGTGTTCAACCTCGGCCACGGCATGTCGCCGGACATGGACCCGGCCCATGTACAGGTGCTGGTCGACGCAGTGCACGCACACAGCCAACGCTGAGCATCGCGCAGGCAATCACGGCGCGATGTTGATCGCGCCGTGACCCGCAGTGCGCGATCATGGCGCCCCCACGTTGCACCGGCCACGCCCCATGTCCACAGCGCCATCGACCTACACCCGCCAGCGTCCCCTGCTGTGGCTGGTTTCGCTGGCGATCTTCATGCAGATGCTGGACTCGACCATCGTCAACACCGCCTTGCCGGCGATGGCGGCCAGCCTTGGCGAAAGCCCCCTGCAGATGCAGTCGGTGGTCTTCAGCTACGCGCTGGCAGTGGCCACCTTCATTCCCGCCTCCGGCTGGATCGCCGACCGCTACGGAACCCGACGCACCTTCCTGGTGGCGATCATCCTGTTCACCCTAGGCTCGCTGGCCTGCGCGATGGCGCAGCAGCTGCACCAGCTGGTGGCCGCGCGCGTACTGCAGGGCATCGGCGGCGCGATGCTGCTGCCGGTCGGGCGCCTGGCGGTGATGCGCTCGGTGCCACGCGAGGACTTCCTGCGTGCGATGAGCTTCATCGCCATTCCCGCACTGGTGGGTCCGCTGATCGGCCCCACGCTGGGTGGTTGGCTGGTCGAGATCGCCTCGTGGCACTGGGTGTTCCTGATCAACCTGCCGATCGGCGTCATCGGCTTCATCGCGGCGATGAAGATCATGCCCGACCACTACGCCAGCCACCGCACCCGGTTCGACCTTCGCGGCTACGCCATGCTGGCCTTTGCGATGGTGGTGCTGTCGCTGGCACTGGATGGGATTTCCGGGCTCGGTACACCTCACGCGCTGGTGATGCTGATGACCGTGGCCGGCCTGGCCGCGCTGGTCGGTTACTGGCTGCACGCGGCAAATTCAACGGCACCGCTGTTCTCACTTGCACTGTTCCGCGTGCCCAGCTACCGCATCGGCATTCTCGGCAACCTGTTCTCGCGCATCGGCAGCAGTGCCATGCCGATGCTGATTCCGCTGCTGCTGCAGGTCGGCCTTGGCCTCGGGCCGATGAACGCCGGCCTGATGATGGTGCCGGTGGCCGCCGCAGGCATGGTGTCGAAGAAGCTGGCGGTGAAACTGGTTGAACGCTACGGCTATCGCCGCGTGCTGATGACCAACACCGTGCTGGTCGGCCTGGCGATGGCCAGCTTCATCCTGATGACACCGGGCCAGCACCTTGCCGTGCGCCTGCTGCAGCTGGCGTTCTTCGGTGCGGTCAATTCGCTGCAGTTCACCGTGATGAACACCGTCACCCTGCGCGACCTCGACCGCGAGTTCGCCAGTTCCGGCAACAGCCTGCTGTCGATGGTGATGATGCTCGCCGCCGGCTTCGGTGCAGCCGCCGCAGGCAGCCTGCTGGCCGCATTCGGCACGCAGCTGGAAGGCCACGGCGCCACGGCTGCGCTGCACGCCACGTTCCTGTGCGTGGGCGCGATCACGCTCACGTCGACGCTGATCTTCTGGCAGTTGCCCGACACCAAGCCCGAGCCGCGCCAGGTAGAAGAAGTAGCGGAGTAGAGGGTTCGGCAGGGCTGCGCCCTGCACCTGCAGAGGCCGAAGCAAGGGCGACGGCAACAGCAACAGCAGGTATTCCGTGGGATGGCGGGGCGGTGTCGGATTTCCGCGATCTGCAGTAGATCCACGCCATGCGTGGATGAATCTCCATTGGAAATCGAATATCTCGAAAAGCATCCACGCGTGGCGTGGATCTACTGGTCGACCAAGGTCGACACCTGCCAACAGCAACACAGAACGCGGTTCCGACAGATCGCGAAAATCTGTCGAAGGCGGGGTGGGTCCGGTTGCGGGGGCGTGAGCCGCATGGATGCGGCGACCGAGCTTACATGGGCGTACTTGCAGCGTCCCCCGCCACCGGACCCACCCCGCCATCCCACGGAATGCCAGCTTTTGCTTTTGCTTTTGCTTTTGCTTTTGCTTTGCCGTTGATTAGGCGGGTGCAGGGCGCAGCCCTGCCTAACCCCTACCGCCCCAGCACGCGGGCGATCGCTTCCACCAGCAGCTCACCGGTCACCGGCTTGCGCAGGAAACCACCGATGCCGGCCGCTTCCACCTGCTGCTGCAGGTCCGGGTCGGTGCGTGCGGTCACCGCCAGCAGCGGCAACGTGTAACCTTGGTTGCGCAGATGCTGGGCCAGTTCGAAACCGCTCAGGCCCGGCAGATCCAGATCGAGCAGGCCGACATCGAAATCACCCGCGCTGATTTCACGCAGCGCGGCCAGTGCGTGGGCCGCGTGAACCACCTCATGGCCACGGGTGGTCAGCAGCCCACACATCACATCGGCCACGGTCGCATCGTCCTCCACCAGCAACACCCGCAGCGGCGGCATGTTGACCGCAGCAGCGGCGGCGTCACTGTCGGCACCTCCGTCGCTGGCCGCCCCCTGCTGCAGCGGCAACGGCAGGCTGACACCGAAGCAGGTACCGCTGCCCAGCTGGCTTTCCACCCGGATCCGGCCCTGCATGGCCAGTGCCAGCTCGCGGCAGATCGCCAGGCCCAGGCCGCTGCCGCCGTACTGCGCTGCGGTGCGCGCACCGTCGGCCTGCTCGAAGCGCCGGAACAACCGTTGCTGCTGCTCCTGGCTGATGCCCGGACCAGTATCACGCACCTCGAAATACAGCCCACGCGGCCCTTCCTCGCAACGCGCATGCAGCGTGATGCTGCCGCGGCTGGTGAACTTGACCGCGTTGGACAGCAGGTTGAGCAGGATCTGCCGCACCCGCATCGCATCGCCGGTCGCCTGCAGCCCCGCCGGCAACTGGTTGTCGAGGATGAACCGCAGGCCCTTCTGTGCAGCCAGTGGCCCCATCAGCGCGGCCAGGTCCTGCAGCAGGCGATTGAGACCGAACGCGTTGGACTGCAGTTCCAGGCGCCCCGATTCGATCCGCGCCAGGTCCAGCGCATCGTTGACCAGGTGCAGCAGATGCTCGCCCGCATGCCGGATCGACTGGGTATAGCCGCGTTGCTGCGGATCCAGCGGCGAGGCCAGCAGCAGTTCACTCATGCCCAGCACCCCGGTCATCGGCGTGCGGATTTCATGGCCGAGATTGGCAAGGAAGCGCGTCTTGGCCGCCGATGCGTGCTCGGCCAGATCCTGCTTGTGCAGGGCGAGCTGGTAGGCGTGCTGGCGCTGCAGCCGGCGCCGGTACAACCAGGCGAACCAGCTGGTCAGCAGCAACCCGATCGAGGCCAGCACCAGCAGGCCGGACAAGCTGCGCCACCACGGCGGCTGCACATGGAATTCCAGGGTCTGCACCCGCGACCACACGTGGTCGGCCGAGCGCGCCTGCACTTCCAGCCGGTAGGCGCCGGGTGGCAGGCGGGAGAACAGGCGCTCGCCTGCCGGGCCCACCTCGACCCAATCCGGGTCGTAGCCGGCCAACCGGTAGCGGTAGGTGTTGGAAGCCGAATCGGCGAAGGACAACAGGCGCGCGACGATACGCAGGTCGCGGTCACCATCGGCGATCTGCAGCGGCGAGTCATGGGTCAGGTCCAGCAACTGCTCGTTGCGGCGCACCTCCACCCGCTCGATCACCAGCGGCGCACGGCGGGTGGAAGGCCGCACCTGCTCGGGATCGAACACCACCACACCGGCGGGGGTACCTGCCACCATGCGCCCCGCCGAGGAGGCGATCAGGGTGTGTTCGCGGAACTCCTGGCTGGGCAGCCCATCGTGCACCCCGTACAGGCGTACGCTCTCGCCATCGGCACTCACCCGCACCAGGCCGCGGGCGCTGGTGGCCCACGCCACGCCCTGCGCGTCGACCACCAGGCCGGTAGCGGAAATCGCCGGATAGCCCTGCTCGGCGCCCACTACCGCCTGCCGTTCCAGCCGGCCCTGGCTCCAGAGATACCGCGACAGGCGACCATCCTCGGACAACCAGACCTGGCCGTCCTTGCCCACATGCAGGGCGTACACCGCAGTGGCCGGCGCACCGGGCACCGGCTGGAAGCGCTGCGCATCCGGTTGCCATTGCAGCAGGCCGCGGCTGCTGGCCAGCCAGATCCGGTCCTGCGGGCCGCATTCCACGTCAAGATTGAGCTGACCGGCCTGCAGACCGTCCTGGCCGTTTTCCAGCCGCCGGCGCACGTGCCCGTCCAGATCACGCTGCTGCAGCCCCGATGACAGCATCAACCACAGGCTGTCGCCATCGCAGGTCATCATCGCCTCGATGTTGCCTTCCATGGTCGCGTCCGCGCCCGAGTCCCGCCCCCAGCGCCGCAGCTCGCCACGACGCGGGTCGTAGCGCATCAGGGCGTCGGTCGAGCCCACCCACACCTGGCCCTGCCGGTCTTCGCGCACCGAGGTCAGCCAGTGCATGCCGTTGACGAAGGTGCGGTGCTGCTCGATCACGCCCGTGCGCGGATTGAAGCGGTCCAGCGCGCCATGGCTGCCGACCGTCCACACCCCGCCATTGCTGGAGGGGCTGGTACCGAGCACATAGGAATTGCGCAGCGAGGACGGATCATCCTCCAGCCGCGAAAACACCGAGAACTGCCACCAGCGCGGAAGCAGGTGCCACAGGCCGGCATTGGTACTGGCCAGCCAGATGCCGCCTTCGCGGTCCTCATAGGCACCGGTCCAGTTCGGCCGCACCAGGCCACGGGCGATGGCGCTGTACAGCGGCACGGTCTGGTAGCGGCCATCGATGCCCCGGCCCAGGCCGCTGCGCGTATCCAGCCAGTGCCCGCCCTGCTCGTCGCGCAGCATCATGCCCAGCACCTGGTCGCCGGCCGGCAATGTCCAGGGAACGGATTCGAAACGGCCATCCGGGCGCCGCACCGTGGCCCCGGCCAGCGTGCTGATCCAGAGGCTGCCGTCGGGTTCTGCGGTCAGTCCATTGATCAGCAGGCTGGGCACCAGGTCGCCGCCGATGCGTTCGAAATCGGTACCGGTCCAGCGCGCCACGCCATGCTTGGTGCCGACCCACAGGCTGCCATCGGCAAGCGTGGCCAGGTAGGGCACCGACGCGGCCGGCAGACTGCGCGGGTTGTTCGCTTCGGGCAGGAACCGCTGCAGACGGTCATTGCTGTCCAGCCGGTACAGGCCGCCCTCGTGGGTGCCGAACCAGATCGCGCCATCCGGTGTCGCAGCCAGGCTCCAGACGGTGTTGCTGCCCATCAGCGGCTGGCTGCTGCGATCGTAGAAGCGCAGCTGGCGGCGATCGGCCGACATCCGCACCAGGCCGGCATTTTCGGTGCCGATCCACAGCTCGTTGCGGGCATCGACCAACACGCTCCAGATGCGGTTGTCGCGCAGGCCGTCTTCGGAACGCCAGATGCGGTAGTTGCGCCCGTCGTACCGGGCCAGGCCATCGTTGGTGGCAATCCACAGGTAGCCGTAGCGGTCCTCGGCCATGCGGTTGACGGTGTTGGACGGCAGCCCATCGAACACGGTGACCTGGCGCGGCGAAGGTGGCACCGGCTGCGCGGCAGCGGGCACCAGGCAGCACAGCAGCAGCATCAGCAGCGTCACTGCCCGCAGATACACCACCGATGGCCTCCTCACGCTGCTGTTGATGATGCCCACGCCGTGGGCGTCGGCATGGTAAACCGAAAGTTGCGCGATTCACGCCGCAGGATGCCGCGCTCAGCTGATGATCTGGCGTTTACTGCGCGCCTGGGCAATCGCCGCCACCAGCAGATCGCCGGTCACCGGCTTGCGCAGGAAACCATCGAATCCGGCCGCAAGCACCTGCGCCTCGGCATAGGCATCCGAGCGCGCGGTAACGGCCACCAACGGCAGTTCGTAGCCCATCGCGCGCAGTTGGCGGGCGATGGCGGTGCCATCGAGTGCCGGCAGGTCGAGGTCGAGCAGGCCGACGTCGAACCCCTCGGTGGATATTTCCGACAGTGCGCCCAGGCCATGCAGCACGTGCACCACCTCATGGCCACGGCTGCGCAGCAGACCGGCGATGACCTCGGCAACGGTGGCATCGTCCTCGACCAGCAGGATGCGCAGTGCAGGCAGCATCGGCGACGCTGCCTCGCCAGGGCTGGAGGCCTGCTGCCGGCTCCACGGCAGCGGCAGCCGCACGGCGAAGCGTGCGCCACGCCCCGGCTGGCTGTCGACATCGATGCGGCCGCCCATCGCCACCGCCAGCTCCTGGCAGATCGCCAGGCCCAGCCCGCTGCCACCATAGCGCGAGGCGGTACGCGGGCCATCGGCCTGTTCGAAGCGGTGGAACAGGCGCTGCTGCTGCTCGGCATTGATGCCCGGCCCGCTGTCGCTGACCTCGAACGTCACCGCGCCGCCGTCGTCGTCCAGGCGCGCCGCCAGGCCAACATGGCCACGCTCGGTGAACTTGATCGCGTTGCCCAGCAGGTTCAGCAGGATCTGGCGGACGCGCATCTCATCGCCACTGACGCAGATCGGGCCTGGCAATGCCGCCCCGCGCTGGAACGCCAGCCTGCGCTGTTGTGCCATCGGCTGCATCAACGCCTGCACCTGGTCCAGCAGTCCGCCCAGGTCGAACGGGCGGATGTCCAGTTCAAGCCGGCCGGCCTCGATCCGGGCCAGGTCCAACGCATCGTTGACCAGGCGCAGCAGATGGCTGCCGGCCTGCTGGATCGAACCGGCATAGCTGCGCTGCACCGGGTCCAGTTCGGTGGACAGCAGCAGTTCGCTCATGCCCAGTACACCGGTCATCGGCGTGCGCACTTCGTGGCCCAGGGTCGCCAGGAAGCGGCTCTTGGCCTGCGATGCCTGCTCGGCGATCTGCTGCTTGTGCACCGTCAACTGCCACTGCTGGCGTCGCCGCAGCCGCCTGCGGATCGACCACAGCAGTGCCAACAGCAACAGCGAGCCCAGCATTGCATAGCCGAAAATCGCCATGCCGCTGCGCCACCAGGGGGGCAGTACCTTGATGTGCAACTGCTGCGAGGGCGTCCACGGACCACTGGCCGTCGCGGCCTGCACCTCGATGGCGTAGGTGCCGGGCGGCAGCCGCGACAACGTGCGTTGGCCGTCCCCGCCCTGTTCCACCCAGTTCTGGTCGTATCCCTGCACGCGGAACCGGTAGCGGTTGCCCTGCGGGTTGGCGTAGGACAGCAGGCGTGCATCGATCTGCAGGTCACGGTCGTCGGGCCCCAGCAACAGCAGGCCGGAGGTCGGCAAGGGCTGCCAGCCGCGCGCATCATCGCGACGGACGCGAACCTGCGCGATCACCAGCTGCGAGGGTGGCAGCTCGGCGTCGGCAGCATTCGGATCGAAGCCCACCATGCCGGTCTGGGTAACGGCCAGCACCCGGCCATCGGCATCGATTGCCGGTGGGCGTCCGGTGAACTCGGCATCAAGCAGGCCGTCGCGTTCATTGAAGATCTGCAGGCGACGCTGTTTCGGATCCCAGCGCAGCAGGCCGCGGGGCGTCGTCGCCCACAACTGGCCGTTCCGGGCCAGGGCCAGCCCACCCATGCTGACCGGCGGCACGCCGGCACTGGCATCGACACGCTGGATCAGGCGCAGGCTCAGGCCATCCCACTGGTAGCGCTCGAATGCGCCCTGGCGTGCGATCCACAACTGCCGGGGATCGATCCATACCAGATCGTAGATGGGCCCCCTGGAAACGCCGGGCACCGCTTCGAAGCGGTCTCCCTGCTCGCGCCAGATGCCCATTTCCCCGACCACCCAGGCGTGCCCGCCGGCATCGAAGCGGATCTGCTCGACCGGCGCGTCGGTGCTGCCTCGCAGCGTAGCGCCGTCGAAACTGCGCAGCAGGCGGCCGTCGGCACTGCGCTGTTGCAGGCCCAGGTTCATCACCGATACCCAGACCGTGCCATCGGGGGCCTGCCGCATCAGATCGATCCGCTGCCGAAGGTCGGCGCCACCGCCAATACGCCAGTCGCGCAGCACACCGGTGGCGGGGTCGTAGACGCTGATGCGCCCCGCGCGGCCGAGCCACAGCCTGCCGTCGGGACGTGGCAGCACCGACCACACCGCGCCGCTGCCCAGTTCGCGGTCGCTGACCAGCAGGCTCAACGTCCCCTGTGCATCGATCTGGTAGACGCCATGCGCAGAGCCGACGTAGTAGCTGCGGCCGTCGCTGGCAGCACTCAACAGGTACTGGCTGTCCAGCGGCTTGCCATCGAACTGGTACCAGGTTGAAAAGCGTCGCCAGTCGGGCGGCAGGTAAGCCAGGCCCTGGGTCAGCAGTGCGACCCACAGCCCTCCCTCATGGTCCTGCATCAGGTCGAGCACGCCACTGTGGCCGGTCAGGAAACCACTGCCACGGTCGCCTTCCAGCCTGCGCAGCACCTGGCCGTCACCACGCAGCAGGCCATCGGAAGTTCCCGCCCAGTAGCCTCCGTGGCTGTCGGCCAGGACCAGTGCCGAGCGCAGGCGGGCACTGTCGGCCCAGGCCGGTCGCGTCACCCGATCCTGCGCATCGATGCGGTACAGGCCGTCGTTCTGCGTACCGACCCAGATCGCGCCATCGGCATCGCGGCTCAGCCGCAGCACGCTCACCGCCGCCAGTTCGCGCGGCGCCACGGCTTCGAAGGCGTGGCCGTTCCAGCGCGCCACACCGGCTTCGGTGCCCACCCACAGCCGTCCCTGCGCATCCACCAGACTGCTGAAGACGGTGTCACTCGGCAGACCGCCGGGCTGCGCCCGATCATGCTGGAAATGGCGCAGCGAGCCATCTTCGCCGACGCGGCAGACCCCATGGCTGCTGCTGCCGACCCATAGCGCATCCTCGGCGTAGGCCAGGGTCCAGAACTGTCCCTGGCACCCTTCAGTGACGGAATCGAAGGTCTTGAAGCGTTCGCGGTCGGCATCCAGCCGGGCCAGCCCCTTGCCGTTGATGCCAACCCATACCCGGTCGAGCGGGTCGACCAGCAGTGTTTCGATCTCGTTGCCGGGCAGCGTATCCGGTTGTGCCGGGTCGTGCTGCCAGACCCGCAGCTCACCGCCGTCATAGCGGGCCAGGCCGCCGTCGGTGGCGGCCCACACGCGGCCCTGTCGGTCTTCGGCCAGCGCCACCACCATGCGCGAGGGCAATCCCTCGGCCGCGCCGAAACGGCGCAGGCGCGGTGTTTCACCGGCCATGTCCAAGGTCGCCGCTGCAGCCGAAAGCGCCAACAGCACCAGACCTGCTCCTGCAATGCCTTGGCACCACCGGCGCCAGCCGCTCTTCATCCTGAACCCCCTGTCCTGTGCCGATTGTCACACAGGGCTGCAGCCATCGCTGCAACAGCCTGTTTCCGGCCACATCGGCACCACGAACTGTTGCAGCCGTGCACACAGCGTTGCGCGGGGGCTATGGGTATGATCGAACGGTCTTTTTCCCGGAGCCCCCCGCCGATGCGCCACTGCCTGGCCCTGCTGCCGATGCTGCTTGCCGTGGCCCCCGCCTGGGCAGGCAACGAGGCCTACCGCATCGATCCGGTGCACACCCGTGTGCTGTTTGCGATCGACCATGCCGGCTACTCGCAGGCGCTGGGTACGATCTCCGGAAGCCAGGGCCAGTTGCAGTTCGATAGCGACAACTGGCGCGATGCGACACTGGACGTCGAGATTCCGGTGTCGCGATTGGACCTTGGTGATGCCAAGTGGAACCAGGCAACCCTGGCGCGCAGCCTGCTCGATGGCGAACGCTTCCCCACCGCCCGCTTCGTCTCCCACCATGTCGAACCGATCGATGCCCGCCATGCGCGCGTACTGGGCACCCTGACCCTGCGCGGGGTCAGCCAGGAAGTCGCGCTGGAGGTGACATTGAACCAGGTCAAACGCTATCCGCTGCCGCCGTTCCGGCGTACTGCAGGGTTCTCCGCCACCACCACGCTGAGCCGGCGTGCCTTCGGCATCACCGCATGGCCGGGCGTGATCGGTGATGCGGTGCAGGTGCGTATCGAGGCTGAAGCCACGCTCGACCGCAGCGATTCTCCGGGAACTCCCCCGCCCCAACCCCACTCCGACAGCCAGACGGCCACCAAGGACCCTTCATGACCGCCAAGAACACCCCTGCCGCCTGGGGGAGTGTCAGCCAGACCCTGCACTGGCTGATCGCACTGCTGATTCTCGCCCTGGGCATCGTCGGCCTGACCATGGGCGAGCTGCCGAAGACGCCAAAGTATTTCTGGGTCTATACCGCGCACAAGTCGATCGGCATCACCGTGCTGGCACTGGTGGTGCTGCGCCTGGGCTGGCGCCTGTATGCCGGTGCCCCCAAGCCGGTACCCGGCGTGCCGGGCTGGCAGGAGCGCATCGCCAGCGCCACCCATGTGCTGCTGTATGTGCTGATGTTCGCCATCCCGTTGTCGGGCTGGCTGTACGACTCGGCCAGCGGCCTGCGTCCGTTCCGCTGGTTCGGTCTGGTCGATGTGCCCAAGCTGAGCGGACCGGATCCGCAGATCGTGGCGGCATCCCATGCCCTGCACGAATACGGCTTCTGGCTGTTGATCGCGGTGGTGCTGGCCCATGCCGGTGCCGCCTTCTACCACCACCTGTTCCAGCGCGATGCCACCCTGTCCCGGATGTTGCCGCGTGGCTGGCTCGCCTCTCCCCAGAAGGACTGACCGATGAACCTGAAACTGACCACTCCGGCCGCCGTGGCCGCCGCCCTTGCCGGCATGCTGGCCACCGCACCGGTGCTCGCCGCCGATTACGCCCAGGCGCCGGGTGCCGGTTCGTTCCTGGCCTTTGCCACCAAGTACGACGGTGAAGTGTTCACCGGCAGCTTCCCGGGCTTTGCCACCAAGCTCAGCTTCGACCCGGCCAATCCGTCCGCAGGTTCGCTGGACGTGGTGATTCCGCTGGCCGGCGCCAAGAGCGGCAACAGCGACCGCGACTCCACCCTGCAGGGCGCGGATTTCTTCAACGTCGGCAAGTTCGCTACCGCACGCTACACCGCGAAGGGCTTCCGCGCGCTCGGCAACGACCAGTTCGCCGCCGACGGCACGCTGGAACTGCGCGGCGTGAGCAAGCCGGTCACCTTCACTTTCACCTGGAAGCCCGGCGCGCAGCCGGTGCTGACCGGCAAGGCCACGGTCAAGCGCCTGGACTTCGGTGTCGGTGGCGGCGACTGGGCGGATACCAAGACCATCCCGGACGAAACCGCGATCAGCACGATCGTGAAGTTCGACGCGAAATAAGACGCCTTCGTCCTGGTAGCGCCGGGCCATGCCCGGCGGCTTCCACCGCTGGCCGCGCTTCGCGCTCGCCGGGCATGGCCCGGCGTTACCTGCCTGCCAACAGCCAGGCCTGCACCGTGGCCGCATCGAACGGCCAGTCCAGCTCCCGCCCACCGCGCTCATCGCGCAGCACCGGCACCCGCGCCCCATAGCGCGCCTCCAGCGCCGGCTGGTCGTCGAGGAACACCGATTCGAACTCGGGCGCCCGCGCTCTGGCCAGTTCGGCCAGGGCCATGTCACACAGATGGCAGTCGTCACGCTGGAACAGGGTCAACACCGGGGTTTGCTCCCTTGACGGAAATGCTGCGCCGCAGTCATGGAAGTGCGGCGTGAACCGCTAGAATAGCGGTCTCTCCCGGTACCCGCAGTACGGCAACCATGGCTGTCAGCACGTTCGACGTTTTCAAGATCGGCATTGGCCCGAGCTCCTCGCACACCGTCGGGCCGATGAGGGCCGCCGAGCGCTTCATCCATCGGTGGCTGCTCGACCCGGGCAAGCTTGCGCAGGTCGCGCGCATCCGTGCCGACGTGTACGGCTCGCTGGCACTGACCGGTCGCGGCCACGGCACCGACAAGGCGATCCTGCTCGGCCTGGAAGGGCAGCGTCCGAACCTGATCGACCCGGACATCATTCCGTCCACGCTGGAGCGCATCCGCAGCAGCAAGCGGATCATGCTGATGGGCCAGCACGAGATCGCCTTCGACGAAAAGCGCGACCTCGGCCTGAACAAGCGGCAGAAGCTGCCCTACCACACCAACGGCATGCGCTTCACCGCGTACAACGCCGATGACGAAGTGCTGGCCACCCGCGATTACTACTCGGTCGGTGGTGGCTTCGTGGTCAACCAGGACGATGCGGCCGATGACCGTATCGTGCCTGACGAAACGCCGCTGCCCTACCCGTTCAAGAGCGGCGACGAGCTGCTGGCGCAGACCGCGCGCAGTGGCCTGAGCATCGCCCAGTTGATGTTCGAGAACGAGAAATGCTGGCGCAGCGAGGACGAGATCCGCGACAACCTGCGCGAGATCTGGAGCGCAATGCAGGCCTGCGTGGCGCGCGGCATCCGCGAGGAAGGCGTGCTGCCGGGTGGCCTGAAAGTGGGCCGCCGCGCGCCGGCGCTGTACCGCGAGCTGTCGTCGAAGCCGGAAGCGGCGATGCGCGACCCGCTGACCACGCTGGACTGGGTCAACCTGTACGCACTGGCCGTGAACGAAGAGAACGCTGCCGGTGGCCGCGTGGTCACAGCACCCACCAACGGCGCGGCGGGTGTACTGCCGGCGGTGCTGCACTACTTCGACCGCTTCTGCCCGGGCGCGAACGAACAGCGGGTGTTCGACTTCCTTCTGACCTCGGCGGCGATCGGCATCCTGTACAAGGAAAACGCCTCGATCTCCGGCGCCGAAGTGGGTTGCCAGGGCGAGGTCGGCGTAGCCTGTTCGATGGCCGCCGGTGGCCTGGTCGCGGCGCTGGGCGGCAACCCGAGCCAGATCGAGAATGCGGCGGAGATCGGCATGGAGCACAACCTGGGCCTGACCTGCGATCCGATCGGTGGCCTGGTGCAGATTCCGTGCATCGAGCGCAACGCGATGGGTGCGGTGAAGGCGATCAACGCCTCGCGCATGGCCATGCGCGGCGACGGCAAGCACAAGGTGTCGCTGGACAAGGTCATCAAGACCATGCGCGATACCGGCCGCGACATGCAGGACAAGTACAAGGAAACCAGCCGCGGCGGCCTGGCGGTGAACGTCATCGAGTGCTGATGGTCTGCAGGGCCAGGCATGGCCTGGCTCTACTGCAGGGCCGGGCATCGACCCGGCTCTGCAGTGCCGTTCTCGACCGGACAACACCGTCACCGTTTTCCGGTTAGGCTCGGGCATCCCCCTGCCCCGGAATGTCCCATGCGCGTGATCGCCACCGCCCTGCTTGCCTGCCTTCCGCTGTCCGCTCTCGCTGCGCCAACCTACGGGCCGCGGCTGGAGGGCTTCGACTACGGCTATCCAGTGAAGACCTTTGCACTGGAATCGCAGCGCCAGGCCTTGGAGATGGCCTATCTGGATGTTGCGCCGAAGAAGAAGCCGATCGGCGTGGTGGTGCTGCTGCATGGCAAGAACTTCTGCGCGGCAACCTGGAAGGAGACGATCAAGCCGCTGGTGGCGGCAGGCTACCGGGTGATCGCGCCGGACCAGGTGGGTTTCTGCAAATCCAGCAAGCCCGAGCGCTACCAGTATTCGTTCGGGCAGCTGGCCGACAATACCCATGCGCTGCTGCAGCAGCTGCAGCTGGGTGATGTACCGGTGCACGTGGTCGGCCATTCGATGGGCGGCATGCTGGCCATCCGTTATGCGCTGATGTATCCGCAGGATATGCGCAGTCTTTCGCTGGTCAATCCGATCGGGCTGGAAGACTGGAAGGCGCAGGGCGTGCCCTGGCGCAGCGTGGACGCGTGGTATGCCGGCGAAATGAACATCAGCTATGACAGCATCCGCCGCTACCAGCTGGATGTGTACTACGACGGCAAGTGGAAGCCGGCGTATGAACCGTGGGCGCGCATGCAGTCGGGCATGTACGAAGGCGCGGGCAAGCAGCAGGTGGCCTGGAGCCAGGCACTGACCTCGGACATGGTGTTCAACCAACCCGTCGTCTACGAACTGAAGAACCTGCAGGTGCCGACCACCTTGTTCATCGGCCAGAAGGACCGCACGGCGATCGGCCGTGACCAGGCATCGCCCGAACTGAAGGCGACGCTGGGCAACTACCCGGCACTGGGCAAAGCGGCAGCGGCGGCGATACCCGGCTCGACCCTGGTCGAGTTCGCGGCACTGGGCCATTCGCCGCAGGTGCAGGACCCGAAGCAGTTCAATGCCGCATTGTTGAAGGCACTCAAGGCGCGTTGAAGTTCCATAACCGCCGGGCATGGCCCGGCGCTACGAGGATCGGCGTGGGTAGCGCCGGGCCACGCCCGGCGAGCGCAGCGGCGGCCGGGCTCACCCCACGATCCGCAGCACGTCATCCAGCAGCGCCGCTGCGGTCACTTCCGCACCCGCGCCCGGCCCCTGGATCAACAGCGGCTGCGCGCGGTAGCGATCGCTGTGGATGGCCACGCGGTTGTCGGTGCCCGCGCCCTGCGCCAGCGGATGGTCGGCAGCCAGCTCACGCAGGCCCACCTGCGCACCCTCGCCATCGACGCGCCCGACAAAACGCAGCACCCGGCCGTTGTCGCGCGCCCGCTGCCAACGTGCCTGCAGCGGTGCATCCAGCTGCTCCAGCGCATTCACTGCATCTTCCAGCGGCAGCGCAGCCAGCGCATCCGGCACCAGTGAGTCGACCTGCACCTGCGACGCGTCCAGCGCCAATCCGCTGCTGCGGGCCAGGATCAACAGCTTGCGGCGCACATCCTCGCCGGAAAGATCCAGCCGCGGGTCCGGCTCGGTGTAGCCGGCCGCCAGCGCTTCACGCACCGCCGCCGAGAACGGCGACTGGCCGTCATAACGATTGAACAGCCACGCCAGCGAACCGGAAAGCACGCCCTCGATGGCATGGATGTGGTCGCCACCGGCAACCAGCGCGCGCAGGCTGCTGAGCAACGGCAGGCCGGCGCCGACGGTGGCGCTGTCGCCATAACGCGCACCGCTATCGGCGCAACGATCGGCAATGGCCTGCGCGCGCGACAGCTGGGCACCGCGGCCAAGCTTGTTGGCGGTCACCACGTGCACACCGCGCGCCAACCACTGCACGTGGCGCGCCGCTACATCTTCGCTGGCGGTGGCATCGACCACCACGTCGCCACGCTCCAGCCCTTCAGCGCTGGCCCACGGCGGCGAACTCTGCCCATCACGCGGCGCACGCCGTGCCAGTTCCAGCGGCAACGCCAGATCGCGGTCGATCGCCAGCGCGGTGCGTGAATTGGCCAGCCACTGCACGCTGGGCAGTTCCAGCCCACGCGCCTGCAACGCCTGGTAGCGCTGCACGAAGGCCGAACCGACGGTGCCGGTTCCGAGCAGCGCCAGGCGGCCAGTACCCAGCAGCGGAATCTCGACAGGCAAAGCGCTCATGCGTCTGCCACCTGTTTGCCGCGCGCCACCGCATCGATCACCGCCTCGGCGCGCGCCAGAGCGCTGCCCAGATCGGCCAGCAGGTCGCGCTCGCCCTCGATACCGACCGACAGACGCAGCAGGCCTTCACTGATGCCCGCAGCCGCGCGTGCTTCGGCAGTCATTGCCGCGTGGGTCATGGTCGCCGGGTGTGCGATCAGGCTTTCCACGCCTCCCAGCGACTCGGCCAGCGTGAAGTAACGCAGGCCATCGACGAACGCGCGTACAGCAGCATGCGGATCATCGCCGGTACAGCTGGCCAGTTCGAAGGACAGCATCGCGCCGAAACCACTCTGCTGACGCGCGGCAACGGCGTGGCCCGGATGATCGGCGAGGCCCGGGTAGTAGACCTTGGCCACCGCAGGATGCGCATCAAGCAGCGCCACGATCGCGGCGGTGTTTTCCTGGTGCGCGCGCAGGCGTGCATCCAGCGTACGCAGGCCGCGCAGGGTCAGGAACGCATCGAACGGCGAGCCGGTAAGGCCCAGTGCATTGCCCCACCACACCAGCTGTTCATGCACGGCGGGATCGCGGGCAATCACCGCACCACCGACCACGTCGCTGTGGCCGTTGATGTACTTGGTAGTGGAGTGCAGCACCAGATCCGCGCCGAACGACAGCGGTTGCTGCAATGCCGGTGACAGGAACGTGTTGTCGACCACCACCAGCGCACCGGCTTTGTGCGCCGCGTCGATCACGAAGCGCAGGTCGGTGATGCGCAGCAGCGGGTTTGACGGGGTTTCCACCAGCACCAGCTTCGGCTGCGTGGCCAGGGCCTGGGCCAGCGCGCGCGGGTCGGTCAGGTCGGCAGTGACGAGTTCGAAATGGCCTTTCTTTGCCAGCGCGTTGAACAGGCGCCAGCTGCCGCCGTACGCATCGTGTGGCACCACCAGGGTGTCGCCGGGCTGCAGCAGTGCGTTCAGCACCAGGTTGATCGCGCCCATGCCGGTGGCGGTCACCACACCGCCGGCGCCGCCTTCCAGTTCGGCCAGCGCCTCACCCAGCAGGTCGCGCGTGGGATTGCCACTGCGGGTGTAGTCGTACTGGCGCTTGTTGCCGAAGCCTTCAAAGCTGAAGTTCGACGACAGCACGATCGGCGGCGTGACCGCGCCATGGGCGGTGTCCCGATCGATGCCGGCGCGGACGGCGGCGGTGGTGCGACAACAGGACGGTTCAGCGGCGTGCAGGCTCATGCGGACTCTCCAGAAGTGCGGAAGGCGGTGGCGAGGATCGCGTCGATGCGATCGGTTTCTTTCAGGAAGGCGTCGTGACCGTAGGGCGAGCGCAGCACGCGCAGGCTGCCGCGTGGGCCCAGTCCCTCGACCAGGCCGACCAGGTCGGCAAGCGGAACCAGGCGGTCGCCTTCAACGGCAACCACCACGGTCGGCGGCAGGATCGCGCTCGGGTCCACGCGGTGCAGGTCGATCGACTCGGACAGGCGCAGGTAGGCATTGACCGGCGTGCGCGCGACGTACTGCGCACCAGCCGCGTCGAGATAGTCTTCGGCCGCGACACGGACGCGGCCATTGACCACCTCCGGTGCTGCATCGAAGCGTTCGCCGAATTCTTCCGGTGTGCGGTAGCTGAGCATGGCGAACTGGCGGGCCAGCGCCAGGCCGTGGTCTTCGCCACACTGCAGCTGGCCCAGCGCCACGGCACGGCGCTGCAGCGCACGCCAGGCGGCGGCATACGGGTGCGGGCGGTGCGCACCGCTGGCCAGCACCAGCTGGCGTACCCGGGCACGGTGGCGGATCGCGAACTGCTGGCCGACCAGCGCGCCGTAGGAATAGCCGACGAATGCCTTCAATGCGCGGATGCCGAGGTGATCCAGCAGCAGCGCCAACGCATCGGCCTGGTCGGCGGTATCGATCGGCACATCCAACGCACCGTCGGCGCCGATGAAATCGAACGCGAGCACACGCAGCTGCTGCGGATCCAGTGCGCGGCCACTGCCGACCAGGCCTTCGGCCCAGCCCTTCTCGCTGAACTGCGCATTGGAGGCTACATGGCGGTGCGCGGAAATGCCGCCGGCCAGCACCACCACCGGTGCGTTGACCGGACCGACCCACTCATAGCGCAGGCGCACCGGGCAGGGGCCGGCATGACGCATCGACAGCACGGCGGCGAACTCGCCGCGCTCGGCGTGCACGCGGTCATCGACCGGCACGCTGACGGGGACAAAGGGTTCGGGGCGAAGCACGGTGCTGGTGGCGAAGCTCATGGCGGGTTCCGGTAGGGAAATCGGCCATCGAGCCTTCGCGGGGCTCGCGTTCGAAGTGCACGTTGGGTGCAGGTTCGAACCATCTTTCGGTGGACGCCACGGTCCCCGCAGGATTTGGCACCTACGCAGGCGCTTTCGCGTCTGCGGGCTGCCCCGGCTTCAAAGGGCCTGTCCCTCTGCCGGTCTCGATGGTGGAGCCACGATGCCAGTCCTTTTCGGGCATGTCAATCCCTTCATGCGGATAAAGAGATGGATGAATGCAAAGCCCCCACCCTTCCCCCGTCCCGACAGCTTGCGTAGAGTCCCGGCGGTCCATGTCGCTGGAGCCTTCGATGCGCCGCCTGCCCCTGCCCTGCCTCCTGCTGCCCCTGTTGGCGAGCGCCCCCGCGAACGCTGCCGACTGGCGCCAGGGCTGGGGACTGGTGCCACAGACGCCGGCCGCGCGCACGGCCGGCGCCACGCCGCACGCGGCGCCGATGGCCCGCCTGCGCCTGCAGTCGCTGGGCGACCAGTGGCAGGCGCGGATCGACAACCCACTGTCCGGCCCGGTGCAGATCGAGCTGCGCGCCGCCCCCGGCACACAGGTGGAGGGCCTGCCGCTGCAGTCACTGGTGCAGGCCACCGGCAGCCTGGTGGTGGGCCATCTTCCCTCTCCTGCCAATGGCAAGGCACTGGATCTTCGTCTGCAGTCGGTGCCGGGCAATCCGGCCGCGCGCGCCGAAGACGTCGCCTATCGCCTGCCGTTCCAGGCTGCCCAGCTGCGCGTGGACCAGGCGCCGCAGGGCCGGTTCAGCCACGATGACGAGGAGAACCGCGACGCCATCGACTTTGCCCTGCCCGAAGCAACGCAGGTCCTGGCCGCCCGCGAGGGTACGGTGATGCAGGTACAGGACGGTTTCCGCGGCAATGGCCTGGACCGTGAACGCGATGCCGGACGCGCCAACTTCGTTCGTATCCTGCACAGCGACGGCAGCATGGCGATGTACGCCCATCTGCAGGCCGGCGGCATGCGCGTGCGTCCCGGCCAGGCCGTGCAGGCCGGGCAGCCGATCGGCCTGTCCGGCAACAGTGGCTACAGCACCGCACCGCACCTGCACTTCGTGGTGCAGCTCAACCGGGGCATGGGGCTGCGTTCGGTGCCGGTGCGCATCCTCGCCCCGCAGGGCGAATTGCACTTCGCCCGTGAGGGCAGCGGGGACGCCAGCGCCGGGCGCTGACCCGCCGACGCCGGCAGGCCGGTATAATCGGGCGCTTATCTCTTTGAAAAGCGCCCCGTGCGGGCGCCACTGCCATGTCCGAAGTCGCCACCGAAGCGTCGCGTCGCCGCACGTTCGCCATCATTTCCCACCCTGACGCCGGCAAGACCACGCTGACCGAAAAGCTGCTGCTGTTCGGAGGCGCGATCCAGATGGCCGGCTCGGTGAAGGGCCGCAAGGCTGCCCGCCACGCCACCTCGGACTGGATGGCGCTGGAAAAGGAGCGCGGCATCTCCGTCACCTCCTCGGTGATGCAGTTCCCGTACGAAGGCAAGATCATCAACCTGCTCGACACCCCAGGCCACGCCGACTTCGGCGAGGACACCTACCGCGTGCTGACCGCGGTGGACTCGGCGCTGATGGTGATCGACGTGGCCAAGGGCGTGGAAGAGCGCACCATCAAGCTGATGGAAGTGTGCCGCCTGCGCGACACCCCGATCATGACCTTCATCAACAAGCTCGATCGCGAGGGCAAGGAGCCGATCGACCTGCTGGACGAGGTTGAAAGCGTGCTCGGCATCCAGTGCGCACCGGTCACCTGGCCGATCGGCATGGGCCAGCGCCTGAAGGGCGTGGTCCACCTGATCACCGGCGAAGTGCATCTGTACGAGCAGGGCCGCAACTTCACCCGTCAGGATTCGACCATCTTCCCCTCGATCGATTCGCCCGGGCTGGCCGAGAAGATCGGCGAGCGGATGCTGGCCGACCTGCGCGACGAACTGGAACTGGTGCAGGGTGCCAGCCACCCGTTCGACCTGCAGGCCTACCGGGCCGGCAAGCAGACCCCGGTGTTCTTCGGTTCGGGCGTGAACAACTTCGGCGTGCAGCCGCTGCTGGACTTCTTCGTCGAACACGCACCGTCGCCGCAGGCGCGCTCCACCACCGGTCGCGACGTCGCCCCGCAGGAGCCGAAGCTGACCGGCTTCGTGTTCAAGATCCAGGCCAACATGGACCCGCAGCACCGTGACCGCGTGGCGTTCATGCGCGTCTGCTCGGGCCGGTTCACTGCCGGCATGAAGACCCTGCACGTGCGCACCGGCAAGGACATGAAGCTGGCCAATGCGCTGACCTTCATGGCCAGCGACCGTGAAATCGCCGCCGAGGCGTGGCCGGGCGATGTCATCGGCATCCACAACCACGGCACGATTTCCATCGGCGACACCTTCACCGAAGGCGAGGCGATCACCTTCACCGGCATCCCCAACTTCGCCCCGGAACTGTTCCGTCGCGCCCGCCTGCGCGATCCGCTCAAGCTCAAGCAGCTGCAGAAGGGCCTGGCACAGCTGTCCGAGGAAGGCGCGACCCAGTTCTTCCGTCCGCTGACCAGCAATGACCTGATCCTGGGCGCGGTGGGCGTGCTGCAGTTCGATGTGGCCGCTTACCGCCTGAAGGACGAATACGGCGTGGAAGCCACCTTCGAGCAGGTCAGCGTGACCACGGCGCGCTGGGTCCACTGCAGCAACGAGAAGAAGCTGGAGGAGTTCCGCGAGAAGAACGCGCTGAACCTGGCCCTCGACGCGGCCGGCCACCTGGTCTACCTGGCGCCGACCCGGGTCAACCTGCAGCTGGCGCAGGAACGTGCGCCGGACGTGCGTTTCTCGGCAACCCGTGAAGCCGCGCATACGGTCACCGGCAACTGATTCCAGCGACCATACGGTGGCGGGGGTGCACGCGCCCGCCATCGCGGCGATGATAGGGGGGTGCAGGTCCCCCTCCCTGCAGACGATGCCCATGCCATGTCCACGACTTCCGTTGATTCGATCCGCGAAGAAATTGCCAGCGCCCTGACCCACGGGCTGGGTGCGGTGCTTGCCCTGGCCGCCAGCGCGGTGTTGATCACCCTGGCCGCGATCTACGGCGATGGCTGGCAGCTGGCCAGTGCGATCGTGTTCGGCATCGCCCTGCTGCTGCTGTACACCGCCTCCACGCTGTACCACGCCATCCAGCACCCGCAGGCCAAGGGCCGCCTGAAGGTGTTCGACCATTGCGCGATCTATGTGCTGATCGCCGGTACCTATACCCCGTTCACCCTGATCGGCCTGCGCGGCCCCTGGGGCTGGGGCATGTTCACCGCGATCTGGGCGCTGGCGCTCGGCGGCGTGGTGTTCAAGCTGTTCTACACCGGCCGCTTCAAGCTGCTGTCCACGGTGATCTACATCGCCATGGGCTGGCTGGTGGTGGTGGCGATCAAGCCGATGTGGGCCTCGATCGATGGTGGGACGCTTGCCTGGCTGTTCGGCGGTGGCCTGTCCTATACGCTGGGCACGTACTTCTACCACCGCGAATCCATCCCCTATTCGCATGCGATCTGGCATCTGTTCGTGATCGGTGGCAGCGTCTGCCACTTCGTCGCCGTGACCCGACAGGTGCTGTGACCCCGTATTGAGGGTAACGCCAGGCCCCTGGCCGGCGAGCAGGCACCGGCTCTGCACACGATGCACATGATCGCTTCGCGCCCCGTCCACCCCGACGGGGCAACCATGGCGGTGTGAATGCTGCCTCTGCTCCTGCTGCTCCCAAGGTGCCGCGCTGGCGCCTGCGTCGTCCCGGTCGCCGCGGGCAGCGCTGGCTCGCCGTGCTGGTGTTCCTGTTCGCGGCACTGCTGGTCCTCATCGCCCTGTGGGACTGGAACTGGTTCAAGGGCCCGGTCGAACGTGCGGTACAGGCGCGCACCGGCCGCGCCCTGCACATCGGCAACCTGGATGTCGACCTCGGCCGCACCAGCACCGTGCGCGCCGATACCCTTACCTTTGCCAATGCGCCCTGGGCGAAGCAGCCCACCATGGTCAGCGCCGACCGGGTCGAGATCGACGTACGGGTGTGGCCGCTGCTGCGTGGCAGCGTGCAACTGCCCGAAGTGCGCCTGACCCGCCCGGACGTACTGCTGGAAACCGCCCCGCGCAAAGGTGACCCCGGCAACTGGAACTTCCTCGGCGACAGCAAGGGCGGCACCACGCCGCAGCTCAAGCGCCTGCACATTGACGACGGTCGCCTGCAGTTCCTGGACGCACTCGGCCGCACCGACATCCTGGTGAACGTGCGCAGCGGGCAACCGAAACAGGCCGACGCCGCACCACCGTTGCTGGTGGCCGGCAAGGGCCGCTGGCAGGGCAATCCCTTTACCCTGAGCGGTGGGACCGAATCGCCGCTGGAACTGACTGACAGCGCACACCCCTTCCGCATCCATCTGGATGGCCGCGCCGGAGCCACCCATGCCGTTGCCAGCGGCACCTTGACCAACCCGTTCCAGCTGCAGGTGTTCGACCTGCAGTTCGCGCTGAGCGGTCAAGACCTGGCCGACCTGTATCCATTGCTGGGCATCGCCATTCCGCCTTCCCCGCCCTACGCACTGGATGGCCGCCTGAAGCGCGATCACCAGGTCTGGCGCTACGAGCGCTTCACCGGCAAAGTCGGCGACAGTGACCTGGGCGGCGATGTGCAGTTCGATGTCTCCAGGGAACGCCCACGGATGACCGCGAACCTGGTGTCGCGCCGCCTCGATTTCGATGACCTTGCCGGCTTCGTCGGTGCCCCCCCGAAGACCGGTGGCGGCGAGACCGCCAATGCAGAACAGCGGGCCGAGGCTGCGCGCGTGGCCGCCAGCGCCAAAGTGCTGCCGGCCACGCCGTACAACCTGGGCAAGCTGCGCGCGATGGATGCCGACGTGCGCTGGAAGGCCCAGCGGATCAATGCACCCAAGCTGCCGCTGGACGACATGGATGCACACCTGCTGCTGGACGATGGTGTACTGCGGCTGGACCCGCTGAACTTCGGCGTTGCCGGCGGCGACATCCGCAGCACGATCCGCATGGACGCACGTCGCCCGCAGATTGCAACCTCGTTGAAGGCCAGCGTGCGCGGCGTGCAGCTGGGCCAGTTGTTCCCCGACGCCAAGCTGGCCGAACAGGCCAAGGGGGGTATCAGCGGCGCCATTGACCTGACCGGCAACGGCAACTCGATCGCAGCGATGCTCGGCAGCAGCAGCGGCAACGTGGCGCTGGGCATGGGCCGCGGCCACGTCGGCAACCTGCTGATGGAAGTGGCGGGACTGGACATCACCGAGTCGTTGAAATTCCTGTTCACCGGCGACAAGCAGATTCCGCTGCGCTGCGCCTTCGCCGACTTCGGCGTGCGCGAGGGCCTGATGCATACCCGGTCGATGGCAGTGGACACCACCGATACGATCATCCTCGGCGAGGGCGATGTCAGCCTGCGCGATGAAACGCTGGACCTGCTGCTGAAGCCACGACCGAAGGACAGGAGCATCCTGGTGCTGCGCTCGCCGCTGCGCATCGGCGGCACCTTCAAGGACCCGTCGTTCCGCCCGGACTTCAAGGCGCTGGGTATCCGGGGTGCGGTGGCGTTGACGCTGGGCAGCATCGCGCCGCCGGCGGCACTGCTGGCCACCATCGAACTGGGGCCGGGCAAGGATGCCGACTGCGGTGGGCACTACGCGAAGTAGAGCGGGCGTTCGGCGCCCTACTGCAAATGGGACGAGGGTGACGGGTGGCCCAGGCAGGACACGCCGTGAACCCCGCTCCGCGGTCCGGCCCAGCCGCTGGCGGCTGTGCGTTCGGGCGCTTGCGAAGCAGTGCTTCGCAAGCAAAGCGCCCTCACCC
>NZ_JFYS01000018.1:0-88865 GCF_000632045.1 Stenotrophomonas sp. RIT309 | reverse complement strand
CACGGGGGTGGACTGCGTGGGGGTGTCCGCGGCATGGATGCCGCGGCCAAGCCCCCAGGGATGGGTTTACGGCGTCCCCCGCGCAGCCCACCCCGCCCGGCCAAGCACAGCTGTTGCTTGCACGACCACACCAGCCACGAGGGGCTCCGCCGTTGGCCGTATCCCGCCGATAGGCGCGATAATGAAAGGATGGAAACCGTCCGCATCGCCACCCGCAAGAGCCCGCTCGCCCTCTGGCAGAGCGAACACGTCGCCGACCGCCTGCGCCAGGCACATCCCGATCTGCACGTGGAACTGGTGCCGATGAGCACCCGCGGCGATGAAGTGCTTGACCGCTCGCTGGCGGCCATCGGTGGCAAGGGCCTGTTCCTCAAGGAACTGGAGCTGGCCATGCTGCGTGGCGAGGCCGACTGCGCGGTGCACTCGTTGAAGGATGTGCCGATGGAACTGGATGCGCCGTTCGCGCTGCCGGCAATGCTGACCCGCCACGATCCGGCCGATGGTTTCGTCTCCAACCTGTATGCCTCGCTGGATGCACTGCCGATCGGTGCGCGCGTCGGTACCTCGTCACTGCGCCGCCAGGCCCAGCTGCGTGCGCTGCGCCCGGACCTGGAGCTGCTGGACCTGCGCGGCAACGTCAACACCCGTCTGGCCAAGCTCGACAACGGCGGCTACGACGCCATCGTGCTGGCCGTGGCCGGGCTGGAACGGCTGGGCCTGGGCAATCGCATCGTCGCCCGCCTGCAGCCGCCGCAGTGGTTGCCGGCGCCGGCGCAGGGCGCGGTGGCGGTGGAGTGCGATGGCGGCAATGCCGCGCTGATGGCGCTGTTTGCAGGCCTGGATGACGCCGCCACGCGCGCCTGTGTAGAAGCGGAGCGGGCGATGAACCGCGCGCTGCATGGCAGCTGCCATGTGCCGGTGGCGGCGATCGCGCAGTGGCAGGGCCAGGACCTGCACCTGCAGGGGCTGGTCGGCAGCGCCAGTGACGGCCGCGCGGTGCGTGCCGACGCCGTGGGCCCGGCCAGCGACCCGGAAGTGCTGGGCCAGCGCGTGGCGAAGATGCTGCTGGATGCGGGTGCTGGCGAGCTGTTGAACGTCTGAGCCACCGCAGGTAATGCCGGCCAGCGGCCGGCACTACCAAAAGCAGAACGGGCGCCAGGCGCCCGTTTCGCTTATTTGAACTTGTAGACCACGTTCATCGTGGTCAGCGTATCGGTCTTGCGCTTGTCCTCGGCGACGTCGCTGTTGTAACGCGCCTGCCAGCCGGCCTTCAGCGCCAGGTGCTCGTTCATGCTCACCGAGACACCAAAATCGTTCTGGCCGAAGGTGTTGTACGAACCCGATTCGACCAGCAGCGTGTTGATCAGGTCGGTGTTGTCGGTCAGCGAGTACTTCAGGTCGAACAGGCCGCGACCGATCAGGCCGGTGCGGGTGCGGTCGTCCTCGGTGCTGTGGGTGCGGCGCACACCGGGGCCGATCTGCGCATCGAACGAGAAACGCTCGGTGTTCCACAGCCGGGTGCCGTAACCCAGACCGAACGAGCTCTGCCGGTCGTAGGTGGCGAAGTCATCACGCTCGGTACGTACCGTGGCCGTCAGCTGGCGATGTTCGCCCAGCTGCAGCGCGCTGCCTGCACTGCCGGTGTAGCGGTTGGCGGTGGTGTTGTTGCGGCGCGTGGTGGTGCCGTCGTCGCTGGTTTCGGTCACCTTGGAGCTGGAGCGCAGGCCGAACAGGTCCATGCTGTGCACCCAGTCGCCATCGGTGTAGCGCAGGCGCAGGCGGCCGTTGAAGCTCTCGGTGCTGCTGTTGCCACGTGCCGACGCGAAGCCGAGTTCGCCACCACTGCCGCTCCACGGCGAGGACATCGCCGCCAGTTCGGAGGCATCCTGCGCATACGCCAGCGGGGCGCAGAGCAGCAAGGGGACCAGCAGGGACACGCGCAGGGACATCGAGGCTTCTCCGAAGCGGTTGGCAGCCGGTGATGATACTGGAAGCGTGATGACCGTCCGAATCGCCCGTCCCGCCTGCTTCAGCAGGCGTTGTCGGCCAGGCCCATTCAGGGCAGGTCGACCTGCAGGGCAGGATCGTTGAAGCGCGAGTACCGCAGCCGCAGCTGGAAGGGCTTGCCGTTGTTGTGGCCGCTGCGCACGATCTGCCGCGGCAGGCCCTGCGCATCCACCCAGTACTCCAGGCGCTCACCGGCCGTGGCGCCACGCAGGCGGTAGTGGCGGGTGCTGACGCCGTCCAGCGTCTGCTCGCCCAGGTCTTCGGCCTGCAGGGCCTGTGCGGGGATATCGGCAGGCAGCGGGCTGCGCCATTGCTCCAGCAGCCCCGGCGGGGTCGGCACCTGGCGGATCGCATCGTCGGCCTGCAGGAACATGGTGTCGCCGATGATCACCTGTGGTCCGGCAGGGGTCTGTACCCGGAACCGGTCCGGGGCGACGAAGTCCATCGCGGTACGCACCGGCTGCTGCGCGCCCAGCACCTCCAGCTCGGCATGGAAGCTGCGCAGGGCGGCAAAGCGCTGGCTGGCAGACAGCACCGCCTGCGCCGGATCGGCAGCGGGGACGGGCGTCGCAGCGTCGGTGGGCGCCGGTGCGCGGTCGCAGGCGGCCAGCAGCAGGCAGGCCAGCAGGGGCAGGACAGACAACCGGCGCATCGGGCGCTCCACGGGGCAGGGGGCGCCCACGATAGCCCAATCGTCCGCCACAACGCCCGAGACTCGGACATAATCGGGGGCATGGACCGATACGAACGCATCACCGCCCTGCATCGTCTGCTCAAGTCCGCACGCTATCCGGTGACGGTGGCGACCCTGCAGGACAAGCTCGGTTGCTCCCGGGCCACCGTCTACCGCGACCTGGCGTTCCTGCGCGATGCGCTGATGGCGCCGATCGAGGGCGATGGCGAGGCCGGCTTCCGCTACCTGGCCGACGAGAGCGACCGCTTCGAGCTGCCCGGCCTGTGGCTGAGCTCGGAGGAGCTGCACGCCCTGCTGGCCTCGCAGCACCTGCTGGCCCGTACCGGCGGCGGCGTGCTGTCTTCGGTGCTGGCGCCGCTGCAGCAGCGCATCGAGAGCCTGCTGGCCGCCCAGGCCGGTGTTTCCAGCTGGCCGGTGGATCGGGTGCGGGTGATTCCGCACCGTGGCCGCAAGTTCGATGAAGCCAGCTTCCGTTCGGTGGCCTCGGCGGTGCTGGAGCGCAAGCAGCTGGGCTTTGAGTACCGCGCCCGCTCGACCGACGAAGCGACCAAGCGCACCGTATCGCCGCAACGGCTGACCCATTACCGCGACAACTGGTACCTGGACGGCTGGGACCATGATCGCGAGGCCCTGCGCAGCTTCGCGGTGGACCGCATCTACAAGGCGCGGGTGATCGACAGCACCGCCCGCGATGTCGCCGACAGCGAACTGGACGAGCAGCTCGGCGCCAGCTACGGCATCTTCTCCGGTGCGCCCAAGGGCTGGGCAACCATCCTGTTCAGTGCCAAGGCCGCGCGCTGGGTGGCCGACGAGCACTGGCACTCCAAGCAGCAGGGACGCTTCCTCGCCGATGGCCGCTACGAATTGAAAGTGCCCTACAGCGTGTCGCGCGAACTGTTGATGGACGTGTTGCATTACGGGTCCGATGCCGAGATCGTCGAGCCGATGATGCTGCGCGAGCAGGCCAAGGCACTGCTGGAACTGGCCCTGACCAACTACGAAAAATCCTGACACCTCCCCCGAGATCGATTGCGCCCATGAAGAAGACCCTGTTGCTGCCCCTGTTCGCCGCTGCGCTGGCCCTGACCGCCTGCGGCAAGTCCGGTGAGCCTTCGCAGAAGCTGGTGGTGGCCGCCACCGCCGTGCCGCACGCCGAGATCCTGGAAGTGGTCAAGCCGATCCTCAAGCAGGAAGGCGTGGAGCTGGACGTGCGCGTGTTCAACGACTACGTGCAGCCCAACGACCAGCTGGTGCAGAAGCAGGTGGATGCCAACTACTTCCAGACCGAACCGTACCTGGACGCCTACAACCGTGATCGCAAGACCGACCTGACCAAGGTGGTGGGCGTGCACATCGAGCCGTTCGGTGCCTACTCGCGCAAGATCAAGTCGCTGGCCGAACTGCGTGAAGGGGCCGATGTGGTGATCCCCAACGACCCCAGCAACAACAGCCGCGCGCTGATCCTGCTGCACAAGGCCGGCGTGATCGAGCTGAAGGATCCGACCAACGCACTGGCCACCCAGCGCGACATCGTCTCCAACCCGAAGAACCTGAAGTTCCGCGAGCTGGATTCGGCCATGCTGCCGCGCGTGCTCGACCAGGTCGATCTGGCCCTGATCAACACCAACTATGCGCTGGATGCCGGCCTCAACCCGACCAAGGACGCGCTGGCGATCGAGAGCAAGGACTCGCCGTACGTGAACTTCCTGGTCGCCCGCCCGGACAACAAGGACGACGCCCGCGTGCAGAAGCTGGCCAAGGCGCTGACCGGACCGCAGGTGAAGGCCTTCATCGAGACCAAGTACAAGGGCGCGGTGCTGCCGGCGTTCTGACTCTGGGGTAGTGCCGGCCGCTGGCCGGCAACCCAGCAGGTGTACCCGAAGATCACGGTGTTGCCGGCCAGCGGCCGGCACTACCGTCAGTCGACGTGGAAGGCGAGGGTGGCGGCCACGGCCTGCTGCCACCCGGCGTAGAGTTTCTCGCGCCGGGCCACCGCCATCTGCGGTTCGAAGCGGCGATCCAGCCCCCACTGTGCCGCGATCTGTTCGCGGCTCTCCCAGAAGCCGACCGCCAGCCCGGCCAGATAGGCCGCACCCAGCGCGGTGGTCTCGGTCACCCGCGGTCGCAGCAGGGGGACGCCGAGGATGTCGGCCTGGAAGCTGGCAAGGAAGTCGTTGCCGATCGCGCCGCCATCGGCGCGCAGTTCACTGAGCGAGATGCCCGCATCGGACTGCATCGCATCCAGAACGTCGCGGGTCTGGTAGGCCATCGCCTCCAGCGCTGCGCGCACGAAGTGGGCCTTGCCTGTGCCACGGGTCAGGCCGAACATCGCACCGCGCACGTCGCTGCGCCAGTACGGTGCACCCAGGCCGACGAAGGCCGGCACCAGGTACACCCCCGCGCTGTCCGGCACCTGTGCGGCCAAGGCCTGGCTGTCAGCAGCGCGATCGATCATGCGCAGCCCATCGCGCAGCCACTGCACCACCGAGCCGGCGATGAAGATCGACCCCTCCAGCGCGTATTCCACCTTTCCCTCCAGGCCCCAGGCAATGGTGGTCAGCAGGCCATTGCGCGAGCGCACGGCCTGCGTGCCGGTGTGCATCAGCATGAAGCAGCCGGTGCCATAGGTGTTCTTGACCATGCCTGGCTGGAAGCAGGCCTGGCCGAACAGCGCGGCCTGCTGGTCGCCGGCGATGCCGGCAATCGGGATCGGATGGTCGAAGAAGAACTGCGGGCGCGTGTGCGCGTACACCGAACTGGAATCGCGCACCTGCGGCAGCATCGCACGCGGAATGTCCAGCAGGGCCAGCAGGTCCTCGTCCCAGTCCAAGGTGTGGATGTTGAACAGCAGCGTACGCGCGGCGTTGCTGTAGTCGGTCACGTGCGCCTGGCCGCCGCTGAGATTCCACACCAGCCAGCTGTCGATGGTGCCGAACAGCAGCTCGCCGCGCTCGGCCCGCTGCTGCGCGCCGTCGACGTGGTCGAGGATCCAGCGGATCTTGGTGGCCGAGAAATAGGCATCGATCAGCAGGCCGGTACGCTCGCGGATCAGCGCTTCGTGGCCGTCGGACTTCAGCCGCTCGCAGATCGCCTGGCTCTGCCGCGACTGCCAGACGATGGCGTTGTGGATCGGCTGGCCGCTGGCACGGTCCCAGACCACGGTGGTTTCGCGCTGGTTGGTGATGCCCAGTGCGGCGATGTGGCGGGGATCGATCTGTTCGCGGCTGAGCAGTTCGGTGATCGTGGCATAGACGCTGGTCAGGATCTCGCGCGGGTCATGCTCGACCCAGCCCGGCTGTGGAAACAACTGGGCAAACTCGCGCTGCGCGCTGCCGACGATGTCGCCGGCGCGATCGAACAGGATCGCGCGCGAACTGGTGGTTCCCTGGTCGATGGCCAGCACGTAGCGGGGCGTCATGCAGCGTCTCCGGTGGCGATGTTGGGATCGTAATGCATCGGTGGCGCCGGGCCGCGCGCGGCATTACCGGCGACGTGAATCCATCCAGGCCTGCAGCCGTGCCGCCTGTGTCGCGTCCATCTGCAGCCCCAGCTTGCTCCGCCGCCACAGTACATCCTCGGCGCTGCGGGCCCACTCGTGGTCGCACAGGAACGCCACCTCGCGTGCGTGCAGGCCCGCGCCAAAGTCTTCGCCCAGATCGAACAGGCTGCGTGCGCCGTGCAGCAGATCGATGCTGCGACTGCCATAGGCGCTGGCCCAGCGCCGCAGCGTGGCCTCCGGCAGCCAGGGGGCCTGGTGCCGAAGCTGTTCCCGTGCCTGCCCGGCATCGCCCCAGTCGCTGCCGGGCAGTGGCTCGCCTGCCGCCGTCCAGGCGGGGCGGGCGTGCGGCAGATAGGGGCGCAGCAGGTCCAGTGCCTCCTCGGCCAGTACCCGGTACGTGGTCAGCTTGCCGCCCAGCACGTGCAGCGCAGGCGCACCGTCGGCGTCCAGTTGCAGGCGATAGTCACGGCTCAGTTTGGCCGCGCGCGGGTCCGGGTCGGCCAGCAACGGGCGCACGCCGGCAAACTGCCAGACCACCTCGGCAGGTGCGACCGGATCGCGCAGGTAGCCGTTGGCAGCGCTGCACAGGTAGTCCACTTCCGCGGGCAGCACACTGCAGCGTGCGGGGTCGCCGCGATAGTCGGTGTCGGTGGTGCCGATGAGCAGGTGGTCGTGGAAGGGCAGCAGGAACACCACACGGCCGTCGGGCTGCTGCAGCAGGCAGGCGCGGTCGTTCGGCCAGGCGCGGCGCAGCACGATGTGGCTGCCCTGGACCAGGCGCAGCGCAGGTCCGCCGCTGCGGGCGTGCATGCGCTCCAGCAGACCGCCGGCCCAGGGGCCTGCGGCGTTGACCACCGCCTGTGCCTGCACGGTCTGCTGATGGCCTGCGGCGTTTTCCAGTACGGCGTGCCAGCGTCCGTGCCCGCGTTGCAGGTCCACGCAGCGCGTGCCGGTCAGGATGCATGCACCCCGCTGCGCAGCATCGAGCGCGTTGAGGATGACCAGCCGCGCATCATCCACCTGCGCGTCGGCGTAGCTGAAGGCGTGCTGCAGCTGTGGCGACAGCAGCGCGCCGAGTGGATCGTCGTGCAGATCCACGGCGCGCGACGCAGGAAAGGCGGGACCGCGCCGGCCCAGATGGTCGTACAGCCAGAGCCCGAGCCGCAGCATCCAGCGCGGGCGCAGGTGCGGCTGCCACGGAAGCACGAAGCACAGCGGCCGCACCAGGAACGGCGCCTGCCGACGCACCACCTCGCGCTCGCCCAGCGCCTTGCGCACCAGGCCGAACTCGCCCTGTTCCAGATAGCGCAGTCCGCCATGGATCAGCTTGCTGCTGGCGCTGGAGGTGTGTGCTGCCAGGTCGTGCTGTTCGCACAGCAGCACCTTCAGGCCGCGGCCGCTGGCATCACGGGCGATACCGGCGCCGTTGATGCCAGCGCCGATCACCAGCAGGTCGACCTCGTGCATCGCGCCTCCGCATCCCTTCTGTGTAGATTCGACTGTCAGTCGACTCTACAGAACCCGGGTGACGGAAACGACGACGGGCCCCGAAGGGCCCGTCGCGGTACAACAATGACGCAGAAGCGCTTAGAAGCGGGCGCCGATGCCGAAGCCGACGGTCCACGGATCCATCTTCGCTTCGCCGATCTTCTCGCCGCCGACCTTCACGTCCGGACGCGAACGCATGTAGCGGGCGTCGGCACGGGCGAACCAGGTCGAGTTGATGTTCATGTCCACACCGACGGTGCCGATCACGCCCTTGGCGTCCTTCAGGCGGATGTCGGAGTCGCTGCCGTCGGCCAGGGTTTCATTGCTGAAGGCCGACTGGAAGTAGCCCACGCCCACGAACGGACGGAACACGTTGTCAGCCTGGCCGAAGTGGTACTGGCCGCTCAGCGCGACCGGCTGCTGCTCGACGTTGCCGAGGCGGGCATTGCCCGGGCCCTTCACCTTGTGGTCGAACTTGTCTGCAGCGCCCCACAGTTCAACGGCCCAGTTGTCGTTGATGTAGTAGCTGAAGCTGACGGTCGGTGCCGGGCCGCCATCGACCTTCTTGATGCCGTCGATCGGGTCATTCTTCGGCTGCAGCAGCGAGACGCCGCCAACCACGGCAAAATGCTTGCCCGAGGCGGTATCGGTGGTGCTGCTGTCCTGCGCGAAGGCAGCCGGTGCAAACGCGGCGGAGGTCAGCAGGGCGAGGCTCAGGATACGGATGGAGCGCATGGGGGAATCTCCTAATGTTTCTTGTTTTGGGCCCCCGGTTGCGGGGCGAGCACACCGTAGTCGCCCCAACATGAATCGAATCCGACGCGCGTTAAAAATTAGTTCGCACTGTTCAGCGAACAGCGCGAAATCCCTGTTTCCATGCGGTTTCTGTCCTCCTGGAATATTCATGCAGTTGGAGAAGATGTGAGCGCTGCAACGTTGTGCATCGGCCTGCCTGCGCAGGTGAACGCGGATTGCCGGGTGTTGCTGCTGGGTTCAATGCCCGGTATCGCTTCGTTGCAGGCACAGCATTACTACGCGCACCCGCGCAATCGTTTCTGGCCCTTGCTCGGCGATCTGTGCGGCTTCGACCCGGCAATGCCGTACGCGCAGCGACTGCAGGCGCTGGCAGCCAATGGTGTCGGCCTGTGGGATGTGATCGGCCGCTGCAAACGACGCGGAAGCCTGGATGCGGACATCGTGCGTGGCACGGAAGTGGCCAATGCACTTCCCGCACTGATCGCCGCACTGCCTGACCTGCAGCTGATCGGCTGCAACGGTGGCGCGGCGATGCAGGCCTTCCAGCGCTGGGTGCAGCCGCAGCTGGCCACGTCGGCCAAGGTGCTGGCGCTGCCGTCCACCAGTCCGGCCAACGCAGCGTGGTCCTTGCCGCGCCTGCGCCAGGCCTGGCAGCCGGTGGCCGTCGCACTGGCGACATCAAGCGGACATCGGCAGGACAATACGCTACCGACTGGAAGCGCCGGCGGGCCATGAGCAACAGCGTGTCCCGGCTGCGTGCGTACTGAAAACACCTGTAACGGTTGGCGCTGGCTCCCGCTGGCCGCACAATAGACGTTTCCCTACACCAGATTGCCGGAGTTCTCCCCATGGCCGAAATCAAGGAAGCACGTGTCCCCGATATCGGTGACTACAGCGATATCCCGGTAATCGAGGTGCTTGTTGCCGTCGGCGATACGGTGAAGAAGGACCAGGGCCTGGTCACGCTGGAAAGCGATAAAGCGACCATGGAGGTGCCGTCCTCGGTGGCCGGCGTGGTCAAGGAAATCAAGGTCAAGCTGGGCGACAGCCTGTCCGAAGGCAAGGTCGTGGCACTGATCGAAGTGGCCGACGGCGAGGCTGCCCAGCCGGCCGCTGCCGCTGCACCCGCCGCTGCACCCGCACCGGCCAAGGCCGCTGCTCCGGCCGCTGCCACCCAGGCCGCTCCCGCTCCGGCCGCTGCTGCCGCCCCCGCTGCCAGCGGCGGCGCGGTGGAAGCCCTGGTGCCGGATATCGGCGATTACAGCGGCATTCCGGTCATCGAAGTGCTGGTCGCCGTGGGCGATACGGTGAAGAAGGACCAGGGCCTGGTCACGCTGGAAAGCGACAAGGCCACCATGGAAGTGCCGTCGTCGGTCGCCGGCGTGGTCAAGGAGATCAAGGTCAAGGTCGGCGACAACCTGTCGCAGGGCAACGTGGTCGCCATCATCGAAGCCGAAGGCGCTGCCGCCCCGGCCCCGGGCAAGGCTGCCGCCGCTGCTGCCCCGGCCGCCGCCGAGACCGCTACCAAGGTCGAGCCGGTCGCCGTGCCGGCCCAGCCGGACAAGCTGGCCGCCCGCGAGATCGCCAGCGCCCCCTCGGCCGGCGCGCCGACCAGCCCGCCGGTACAGTTCAACGCCGATGGCGTGCTGCCGGCCAAGGTGCCCTACGCATCGCCGGTGGTGCGCGTGTTCGCCCGTGAGCTCGGTGTCGACCTGCTGCAGGTCAGTGGCAGCGAGAAGGGCGGCCGCATCACCAAGGCCGACGTGCAGAAGTTCGTCAAGGCCGCGCTCAGCGGCGGCGCTCCGGCAGCTGCCGGTGGCACCGTGGCTGCCGGCGGTGGCCTCAACCTGCTGCCGTGGCCGAAGGTTGATTTCAGCAAGTTCGGCGACGTTGAAGTGCAGCCGCTGTCGCGCATCAAGAAGATCTCCGGTGCGAACCTGGCCCGCAACTGGGCGATGATCCCGCACGTCACCCAGTTCGAGCAGGCCGACATCACCGACCTGGAAGGCCTGCGCGTGGCGCTGAACAAGGAGAACGAGAAGGCCGGCATCAAGCTGACCATGCTCGCCTTCCTGATCAAGGCCAGCGCCGCGGCGCTGAAGAAGTTCCCGGAGTTCAACGCCTCGCTCGATGCCAGCGGCGAGAACCTGACCCTGAAGAAGTACTTCAACATCGGTTTCGCTGCCGATACCCCGAACGGCCTGGTCGTTCCGGTCATCCGCGACGTCGACAAGAAGGGCGTGGTGCAGATCGCGCAGGAAACCGGCGAGCTGGCCAAGAAGGCGCGTGACGGCAAGCTGGGCCCGGCCGACATGAGCGGCGGTTGCTTCTCGATCAGCTCGCTGGGCGGCATCGGCGGCACCGCGTTCACCCCGATCGTCAATGCCCCGGAAGTGGCCATCCTCGGCGTCTCCAAGTCGTCCATCCAGCCGGTCTGGAATGGCAAGGAGTTCGCACCGAAGCTGATGCTGCCGCTGTCGCTGAGCTACGACCACCGCGTCATCGATGGCGCCCTGGCCGCACGCTTCACCACGTACCTCTCGCAGGTGCTGGCCGACATGCGCCGCGTGCTGCTGTAAGGCACCGCTTCGCCCCCACCGTGCGGCCGCTGCCCCTGGCGCGGCCGCCTGTCGAAACGCAGTGACAGCCCGCCGGCCACGCCGGTCGGGCACGAGGAAAACCCACCATGGCCACGATTGAAATCAAGGTTCCCGACATCGGCGATTACAGCGATGTGCCGGTGATCGAAGTGCTGGTCGCCGTTGGCGATACGGTGAAGAAAGACCAGGGTCTGGTGACCCTGGAGTCGGACAAGGCGACCCTGGAAGTGCCGTCCTCGGCAGCCGGCGTGGTCAAGGAAATCAAGGTCAAGCTGGGCGACACGCTGTCCGAAGGCGCGGTCGTCGTGCTGCTGGAGACCGAAGGCGCCGCTGAAGCGCCGGCCAAGGCCGCTGCGCCGGCCCCGGCGGCCGCCGCCCCGGCCAGCAAGCCGCCGGTGACGCCGTCGCACCGCGCCCCCGCCGAGCCTGCAGCACCGAAGCCGGCACTGGCCAGTGGCAAGGCCGCCGACATCGAGTGCGAAATGGTCGTGCTGGGCTCGGGCCCGGGCGGCTACACCGCCGCCTTCCGCGCCGCCGACGTCGGCCTGGATACGGTGCTGGTCGAGCGCTACGCCAGCCTCGGCGGCGTCTGCCTCAACGTGGGCTGCATTCCGTCCAAGGCACTGCTGCATGCCGCTGCGGTGATCGACGAAGTCGCCCATGCCGGTGATTTCGGCGTCGAGTTCGGCAAGCCGACCATCACCCTGGACAAGCTGCGCCAGTACAAGGAAAAGGTCGTCAACCAGCTGACCAAGGGCCTGGCCGGCATGGCCAAGCAGCGCAAGGTCCGCAATGTGCAGGGCGTTGGTACGTTCGTGTCGGCCAACGAGCTGCTGATCACCGCTGAAGACGGCAGCACCCAGTTGCTGCGCTTCCAGAAGTGCATCATCGCCGCCGGTTCGCAGGCGGTGAAGCTGCCGAACTTCCCGTGGGACGACAAGCGCGTGATGGACTCCACCGACGCACTGGAACTGGCCGAAGTGCCGGGTTCGCTGCTGGTCGTCGGTGGTGGCATCATCGGCCTGGAAATGGCCACCGTGTATGGCGCGCTGGGCAGCAAGGTCACCGTGGTCGAGTTCATGGACCAGCTGATGCCGGGCGCCGACAAGGACCTGGTCAAGCCGCTGGCCGACCGCCTGAAGAAGCAGGGCATTGACGTGCACCTGAAGACCAAGGCCTCCGGCGTGACCGCCGATGCCAAGGGCATCACCGTGACCTTCGAAGCCGCCGAGGAAGGCCAGACGCCGGCATTGGCGCAGGGCACCTTCGACCGCGTGCTGGTGGCCGTGGGTCGTTCGCCGAACGGCAGGAAGATCGATGCTGAAAAGGCCGGCGTGCAGGTGACCGATCGTGGCTTCATTCCGGTCGACCGGCAGATGCGCACCAACGTGCCGCACATCTTTGCCATCGGCGACATCGTCGGCAACCCGATGCTGGCCCACAAGGCCACGCACGAGGGCAAGCTGGCGGCCGAAGTGGCTGCCGGGCACAAGAAGGAGTGGGTGGCACGGGTGATTCCGTCGGTGGCCTACACCAACCCGGAAATCGCCTGGGTTGGCGTCACCGAGACCGAAGCCAAGGCCAAGGGCCTGAAGGTTGGCGTGGCCAAGTTCCCGTGGGCCGCCAGCGGCCGCGCGATCGGCATCGGTCGCACCGAGGGCTTCACCAAGCTGATCTTCGACGAGGACAGCCACCGCATCATCGGCGGTGCGATCGTCGGCGTGCACGCCGGGGACCTGCTGGCCGAGATCGGCCTGGCGATCGAGATGGGTGCCGAGGCCGAGGATATCGGCCACACCATCCATGCGCACCCGACGCTGAGCGAGTCGGTGGCGATGGCCTCGGAAATCTACGACGGCACGATCACCGATCTGTACATGCCGAAGAAGAAATAAGGCGCCCGCGCCTTCCCGAACAAAAAGCCCCGGCATTGCCGGGGTTTTTTTGTTTCTCCGTTCCGGATTTTTGCGAGCTGTAGGGCCGCTGCGCGGGCGGCAGGCATTTCGACAAATGTCCCCCGTCGCCCGCCTTCGGCGGTCGCCTCCTCCTTTACTTTGTCGAAACGCCTGCCGCCCGCGCAGCGGCTCGGCTTGCGGAAGGCGGAAGCCACAACCACTCCCACCGCAGCGGCTGCCTGGATGCCTGACACGCGGAGGGAGAGGGGGCTGGGTGCGAAGTATAGGAGGAGGTGACGGCCGCAGGCCGGCGCCGGGGGACATTCGCACCCCGCCCCCTCTCCCTCCAGCGCTCGACCAACCCGCTTCTGCTCTTCTGCCAGGAAGCCACAAAAAAACGCGGCCCCCGATGTTCCGGAGGCCGCGCCAGGAGAGAGAATGCTGTGGAAGGGGAGCAGGGTTTAGAAGGTGACGCTGATACCCGCCACCGGGCCCTTGAATTCCTGCTTCAGGCCGATGGTGCCGTCGCTGCCCTTCTTGTCCGCATCCAGCTTGAACCAGTCGTAGCCGGCGAACACGCCGAAGTTCTGGGTGAAGCGGTAATCGACGATCGCGTTGGCGCGGCTGAGGTCACCCTTGTAGTCGTCGAAGCTGCCCCAGCGCGTGTTGAGGTACTGGCCCTGCAGGGTGATCATCCACTTTTCGGACGGGGTGAAGCTCAGGCGTGCACCGACCACCGGCGCCACACCGTCGGTCTTCTCGTCCAGGAACTGGCCTTCATACACCGTGCCCAGGTCGGCGTAGCCCTTGGTGCTGACCTTGGCGTATTCGGCACCCAGCTGCAGGCCGAGATCGAACTTCTCGGTGTCCACCACCGAGTAGTCATACACCAGGCTGGCCACCTGGTACTTCAGCTCGGCCTTGACGAAGCTGTCGGCCGGCACGTTGACGTTGCCGAAGGAAATGTCCTGGCCAAGCGTCTCGCGGCGGTCCTTGTCGTACTTGAAGTAGTTGAACAGCAGGCGCTGGCGGTTGCTGATGCGGAACATGCCGTCGATGCGCGGCTCCCATTCCTTGCCACCCAGCTTGAAGTCCTCGGAGAAGCCGATGTCCTGGCCGGCGACATTGGTGTTGCCGCGCAGGGTGTTGTCCGAGTCGATGTTCATCGCACCCAGGCGCAGGGCGAAGCGGTCATCGCCTTCGGCGGCATGGGCGGAGGAGGCGAACGACGCGCCGGCGGCGAGAAGCGAGAGGGCGAGCAGGGTGGGGACGGAGCGCATCGAAAGAGTCCTTGCAGTGGTTCATCGGAATGAAGGCCACTTTGCCGGACGTCGCTGTCCACCATTCGTGAAGGTATGGTCCACGCGATGTGGACGGTTCAGCGCTGTCAGCGCCCTGCGAAAAGATGGCCCCGGAGCGGCGCTTCGGGGCCATCATGGGGACCTGCAGGCGAAGCGTCGACGAGGTAGCTGCAGGCAGGTCGGAAGATGGGACCACTGCCGTCGGCGGAAAGTTCCGCCGCCTGCGACCAAAGTTCAATGCGCTGCACCGCAACATCGCGCAGATGGCATTGTCCCCGTGGTGGGCTGCAAAACCGCAGCCCTTACCGCAACTTGCGCTGTTCCGATATGAACAGGCAGCGGTTGTCTCGCAAATTGTCCCATTGCTATAATTTGGCGGCTCGATGAGGCCCCCCCTGCTGTAGTCGCCTCAGCCATCCACTTGTAACCACGCGGGACGTCCTGTGCTGAACTCCGTAGAAACGGGTCGGCGACTGATGCTGCGCGCCGCGGTCTACCCGCTGGCCGCGGTGGCTGTCCTGGCTCTGGCCTTCCTGCTGGTGGGGCCGAAGTATGCCCTTGGTGCCCTGGCATCCGGTGTGGCGGTTTCGGCCGGTGGTTGGGTGGCGGCACGGATGGCGCTGGGTGGTGGTGCGCTGGGGGCCGGTTCGGCCATGGCACGCCTGATCGTTGCGATCGTGGCCAAGTGGGCGCTCGTTTTTGGTGTCCTGATGGTGGGGTTCCTGGTCTTCAAGCTGCCTGCACTGGCGCTGTTGGCCGGTATCGCCGTCGGGCTGATGTTCCAGGTCCTGGCCATGGCCAGGCGCTAATCGAATTCATTTAACTTAAGGTTCCGGACACATGGCAGGCGAGGCGCTTACACCCACCTCCTACATCCAGCATCACCTGCACAATCTGACTGCAGGTCATGGCACCCCGTGGGCGATCCACGTGGACACGCTGGTAACCTCGCTGCTGATGGGCCTGGTGATGGTCGTCGCCTTCTGGATGGCGACCCGCAAGGCCACCTCCGGCGTGCCGGGCAAGTGGCAGGCATTCGTCGAGATCTGCCTGGAGTTCGTTGACCGCCAGGCCAAGGACACCTATCACGGCACCAGCAAGCTGGTGACCCCGATCGCGATCACGATCTTCTTCTGGATCCTCCTGATGAACCTCATCAAGATGATCCCGGCCGACTTCATCGCCAAGCCGCTCGAACTGATGGGCGTGCCGTACTGGAAGCCGGTCCCCACCGCTGACGTCAATGCCACCCTGGGCATGTCGATCAGCGTGTTCTTCCTGATGCTGTTCTTCGCGTTGCGCGCCAAGGGTATTGGTGGTTTCACCAAGGAATTCCTGACCGCACCGTTCGGCAAGTGGATGATGCCGTTCAACCTGATCCTGAACATCGTCGAGTGGCTGAGCAAGCCGATTTCGCTGGCGATGCGACTGTTCGGCAACATGTTCGGCGGTGAAATCGTGTTCCTGCTGATCTGGGTGCTGGGCGGTGCAGGTATCGCCGGCATGTTTGCAGGCGCGTTCGCCGGCTTCGGCTGGATGCTGTTCCACCTGCTGGTGATCCCGCTGCAGGCCTTCATCTTCATGATGCTGTCCATCGTGTACCTGAGCCTGTCGGAAGACGCTCACTGAGTTTCGCTTCACCCTTCATCCGTTTGTTTCTAAACCCTTAGCAATCAAGTTCCTGGAGAAAACCATGTACTTCGCCGTCCTGACCAATCTCGCCCAAGTTCAGAGCTCCACCGTCCTCGCCGTCGGCATCATGATCGGCCTGGCCGCGCTGGGCGCCGGTCTGGGTCTGGCCATCATGGCCGGTAAGTTCCTGGAGTCGGCCGCGCGCCAGCCGGAACTGATCCCGGTCCTGCAGGTCCGCATGTTCATCACCGCCGGCCTGATCGACGCCGCCTTCATCATCTCGGTCGCCGTGGGCCTGCTGTTCGCCTTCGCCAACCCGCTGGTCGGCGAGTTCGTCTCGCGCCTGCCGGCAATCGCTGGCTGATCCAGCGAAAGTGAAACGACCGGGCGCCGCAGGCGCCTGGTCGCGGATGAAGGTTCGGAGGCGCCGCCCGTGTGGCGGCGCATCCATCCCGTCACAACCGACTGAGCGAACCCCATGGATATCGGTTTTACCCTCATCGCCCAGGCCCTGGCCTTTGCCGCCCTGATCTGGCTCATCGCGACCAAGATCTGGCCGCCGCTGATGAACGCGATCGAAGAGCGCCAGCAGAAGATCGCTGAAGGCCTCGCTGCTGCCGACCGCAGCCAGAAAGATCTGGCCCAGGCGCAGGACAAGGTCAATGAAGCGCTGAAGGAAGCCCGCACCAAGGCCAACGAGATCATCGACCAGGCCCACGCGCGTGCCAACCAGATCGTCGACGCGGCCCGCAACGAAGCTGTTGCCGAAGCCACCCGTCAGAAGGACCTGGCCCAGGCCGAAATCGACGCCGCCGCCAACCGTGCCCGTGAAGATCTGCGCAAGCAGGTGTCCGCGCTGGCCGTGACCGGTGCCGAAAAGCTGCTCAAGCGCGAAATCGACGCCAACGCCCACAAGGCGCTGCTCGACGAGCTGGCCTCGGAGATTTAAGGATGAGCCAGGCCCTCACGCTTGCCCGCCCGTACGCCCGCGCCGCCTTCGCGACCGCGCGTGACGAAGGCGCGTTCGCGCCGTGGTCGGACGCTTTGGCGTTCTCCGCCCACGTCGCCGCCGACCCGCGCGTGGCGGCCCTGCTCGCCAACCCGGAGCTGGGTCGCGATGACGCCATCGCCCTGCTGGCGCCGGAGTCCCGCGGCGAGACCTACTCGCGCTTCCTGGCTGTGCTTGCCGAGTCGCATCGTCTGCCGCTGCTGCCGGAGATCGCCGGCATGTTCGACGCCCTGCGCGCCGAGGCCGAGCACGTGGTCAAGGCCACGGTGACCTCCGCGGCCGAGCTGTCGGTTGCCGAGCTGGACGCGATCAAGGCCGCGCTGCGCAAGCGCTTCAACCGCGAGGTCGAAGTGGCCACCGCGGTCGACGCCTCGCTGATCGGCGGCGCTGTGATCGACGCCGGCGACGTGGTCATCGATGGTTCGCTGAAGGGCAAGCTGGCCCGTCTGCAGACCGCGCTCGCTAACTGAATTCATTTAACGTCCGGCCCCGCTGCCGGCACTAGGACTTGACGATGGCAACCACGCTCAACCCCTCCGAAATCAGCGAACTGATCAAGAACCGCATCGAGAAGGTCAAGCTGGCCGCGGAATCGCGCAACGAAGGCACCGTGACCAGCGTGTCCGACGGCATCGTGCGCATCTTCGGTCTGGCCGACGTGATGCAGGGCGAAATGATCGAACTGCCGAACAACACTTTTGCCCTGGCCCTGAACCTGGAGCGCGACTCGGTCGGCGCCGTGGTCCTGGGTGGCTACGAGAACGTGCGCGAAGGTGACGTCGCCAAGACCACCGGCCGCATCCTGGAAGTGCCGGTCGGTCCGGAACTGCTGGGCCGCGTCGTCAACGCGCTCGGCGAGCCGATCGACGGCAAGGGCCCGCTGGCCACCCAGCTGACCGCTCCGGTGGAGCGCGTTGCTCCGGGCGTGATCTGGCGCAAGTCGGTCGACCAGCCGGTGCAGACCGGTTACAAGTCGGTCGACTCGATGATCCCGATCGGCCGTGGCCAGCGCGAGCTGGTCATCGGTGACCGCCAGACCGGCAAGACCGCACTGGCCATCGATGCGGTGATCAACCAGAAGGGCACCGGCATCAAGTGCGTGTACGTAGCGATCGGCCAGAAGGCTTCGACCGTTGCCAACATCGTGCGCAAGCTGGAAGAGAACGGCGCCCTGGCGCACACCATCGTGGTGGCTGCCACCGCGTCCGAATCGGCCGCGATGCAGTACATCAGCGCCTACTCGGGCTGCACCATGGGCGAGTACTTCATGGACCGCGGCGAAGACGCGCTGATCGTGTACGACGATCTGTCCAAGCAGGCCGTGGCCTACCGCCAGATCTCGCTGCTGCTGAAGCGCCCGCCGGGCCGTGAAGCCTACCCGGGTGACGTGTTCTACCTGCACTCCCGTCTGCTCGAGCGCGCTGCCCGCGTGTCCGAAGAGTACGTCGAGAAGTTCACCAACGGTGCGGTGACCGGCAAGACCGGTTCGCTGACCGCGCTGCCGATCATCGAGACCCAGGCCGGCGACGTTTCCGCGTTCGTTCCGACCAACGTGATCTCGATCACCGACGGCCAGATCTTCCTGGAAACCGATCTGTTCAACGCCGGCATCCGCCCGGCCGTGAACGCCGGTATCTCGGTGTCGCGCGTCGGTGGTTCGGCGCAGACCAAGATCATCAAGAAGCTGTCCGGCGGCATCCGTATCTCGCTGGCCCAGTACCGCGAGCTGGCTGCGTTCGCGCAGTTCGCCTCGGACCTGGACGAAGCCACCCGCAAGCAGCTTGAGCGCGGCCAGCGCGTCACCGAGCTGATGAAGCAGAAGCAGTACGCGCCGATGTCGATCGCCAACCAGGCGCTGTCGATCTACGCCGTCAACGAGGGTTACCTCGACGACGTGCCGGTCAGCAAGCTGCTGGCGTTCGAAGAAGGCCTGCACGCGCATTTCGCCAACACCCAGGGCGAACTGATCGGCAAGGTCAACGCCACCGGCGGTTGGGACAACGACATCGAAGGTGCCTTCAAGAAGGGCATCGTCGAGTTCAAGACCACCGGCAGCTGGTAATCGAGGTCCTGTAGAGCGGAGCGATGCTCCGCTGGACCAGACGATCAAACGGTTGAACAACGCGGGGCCCCGGCCCCGCGCCACGGGAATAAAAGATGGCAAGCGGACGCGAAATCAAAACCAAGATCAAGAGCGTGCAGAACACCCGCAAGGTGACGCGCGCCCTGGAAATGGTCTCGGCCTCCAAGATCCGCAAGGCGCAGGATCGGATGAAGACCTCGCGTCCGTACGCGCAGGCGATGAAGCAGGTGATCGGCCACCTGGCGCAGGCCAGCACCGACTACCAGCATCCGTTCCTGGTCGAGCGTGAGCAGGTCAAGCGGGTCGGTTTCATCGTGATCTCCTCCGATCGCGGTCTGGCCGGCGGCCTCAACAACAACCTGTTCCGCAGGATGCTTGGCGAAGCCAAGGCCTGGCAGGACAAGGGCGCCGAAGTGGACCTGGTGACCATCGGCCAGAAGGCATCGACCTTCTTCCGCCGGGTCAAGGTGAACATGGTCGGCACGGTGACCCACATCGGCGACACGCCGAAGCTGGAATCGCTGATCGGTGTGATCAAGGTCATGCTCGACGCCTTCACCGAAGGCAAGGTCGACCGCGTGTACCTGGTCTACAACCGCTTCGTCAACACGATGACGCAGAAGGCCAGCTTCGATCAGCTGCTGCCGCTGCCGGCCGCTGAGAAGCAGGTTGCGCACCACGACTGGGACTACCTGTACGAACCCGATGCCGCGACCGTGCTCGAGCACGTGATGACGCGTTACATCGAGTCGCTGGTGTACCAGGCGCTGCTGGAAAACGTCGCTTCCGAGCATGCCGCGCGCATGGTGGCGATGAAGTCGGCCAGTGACAACGCCAACAAGCTGATCGGAACCCTGCAGCTGGTCTACAACAAGGCCCGCCAGGCAGCGATCACCCAGGAAATCTCCGAAATCGTCGGCGGCGCGGCAGCAGTCTGACCGCGTTCGTTAAAAGCACACATTTAGAGGATGCAGCAATGAGTCAGGGCAAGATCGTTCAGATCATCGGCGCCGTCGTCGACGTCGAATTCCCCCGCGAGTCGGTGCCGAAGGTGTACCACGCGCTGAAGGTGGACAACACCGAAATCACCCTGGAAGTGCAGCAGCAGCTCGGTGACGGCGTGGTCCGCTGCATCGCGCTGGGCTCCACCGATGGCCTGAAGCGCAACCTGGTGGCCACCAACACCGGCCGCGGCATCTCCGTGCCGGTCGGCGCTGGCACCCTGGGCCGCATCATGGACGTGCTCGGCCGCCCGATCGACGAAGCCGGTCCGGTCGCCTCCAGCGACACCTGGGAAATCCACCGCGCTGCTCCGTCGTATGAAGACCAGTCCCCGGCCACCGAGCTGCTGGAAACCGGCATCAAGGTCATCGACCTGATGTGCCCGTTCGCCAAGGGCGGCAAGGTCGGCCTGTTCGGCGGCGCCGGCGTCGGCAAGACCGTCAACATGATGGAACTGATCAACAACATCGCCAAGGCGCACAGCGGTCTGTCCGTGTTCGCCGGCGTGGGTGAGCGTACCCGTGAGGGCAACGACTTCTACCACGAGATGAAGGACTCCAACGTCCTGGACAAGGTCGCGATGGTGTACGGCCAGATGAACGAGCCGCCGGGCAACCGTCTGCGCGTCGCCCTGACCGGCCTGACCATGGCCGAGTACTTCCGCGACGAGAAGGACGAGAACGGCAAGGGCAAGGACGTGCTGCTGTTCGTCGACAACATCTACCGCTACACCCTGGCCGGTACCGAAGTGTCGGCACTGCTGGGTCGTATGCCGTCGGCAGTGGGTTACCAGCCGACCCTGGCCGAGGAAATGGGCGTCCTGCAGGAGCGCATCACCTCGACCAAGAATGGTTCGATCACCTCGATCCAGGCCGTCTACGTGCCGGCCGATGACTTGACCGATCCGTCGCCGGCGACCACCTTCGCCCACCTTGACTCGACCGTGACCCTGTCGCGTTCGATCGCTTCGCTGGGTATCTACCCGGCGGTCGATCCGCTGGACTCCACCAGCCGCCAGATGGACCCGCTGGTCATCGGCCACGAGCACTACGACACCGCCCAGCGCGTCCAGCAGACCCTGCAGAAGTACAAGGAACTGAAGGACATCATCGCCATCCTGGGCATGGACGAACTGTCCGAAGAAGACAAGCAGGCCGTGTCGCGCGCCCGCAAGATCGAGCGCTTCTTCAGCCAGCCGTTCCACGTGGCCGAAGTGTTCACCGGCTCGCCGGGCAAGTACGTGTCGCTGAAGGACACCATCCGTGGCTTCAAGGCCATCGTCGATGGCGAGTACGACCACCTGCCGGAGCAGGCGTTCTACATGGTCGGCAGCATCGAAGAAGCGGTCGAGAAGGCCAAGAAGATGGCCGAGAAGGCCTGATGCGGCGGGGACGGGCACACGCCCGTCCCGACCGTGACACGGGGTGGGCCTGCGCCCACCGCTGCGGAATCCCTGCGGTGGGTTCGACCCGCCCCCTAGCGAAGAGAGTTACATGAGCACCATCCGTTGCGACATCGTCAGCGCCGAGCAGGAAATCTTCCGTGGCGAAGCGACCCTGGTCGTGGCCACCGGTGAGCTGGGCGAACTGGGCATCGCGCCCAAGCACGCACCGCTGATCACCCGCCTGAAGCCGGGCAAGGTGGTAGTGACCACGCCGAGCGGCGAGCAGCTGGATTTCGCCATTTCCGGCGGCATCCTGGAAGTGCAGCCGCAGGTGGTGACCGTGCTGGCCGACACCGCGATCCGCGCACAGGACATCGACGAAGCCTCGGTCCGCAAGGCCAAGGAAGAAGCCGAACGCATCCTGGCCAACCGCGGCGAAGCGATGGAAGTGGCTGAAGCCCAGCAGAAGCTGGCAGAGGCCGTCGTTCAGCTGCAGGCGCTTGAGCGCCTGCGCAAGACCCTCAAGCACTGAGGTCCAGCGCCATCAAGCAGGAACGCCGGCCCAGTGCCGGCGTTTTTGTATGTGTCGACAACGCAGGGGAAACGCCGTTACCGGTACACGACATGGCGCAGCAGCAGGAAAGACACCACCGCCAGGCCCGCTTCCACCAGCGGCTTTGCCAGCCAGGCGTACCGCAGGCCCAGCGCATGGTCGGCGGCGGCCACCAGCAGCGTGCTGGCCGCGGTCAGCAGCAGCCACAGCGGCAGGAATCGTGCGAAGCGGCGCCAGCCCAGGCGCTGCCCGTTGGCGTCGGCGAAGGTGATGCGTCCATTGAGCCAGAAACCCAGCAGCATGCCGGCCATGCGTCCGCAGACGTTGCCGGGCGCAGCCGGCATGCCGGCCGCCGTCGCCAGCACGAACACCGCCCAGTCCAGCAGCAACTGCAGCAGGCCGATGACGAGATAGGAACGGCCTTGGCGGAGCAGGCTCATGGTGCCGGGGTCATGGTGGGGGCTCCATGTTAACGGCCCCCGTTCTAGAATCACCGCCATCGAATCGTGGACCGCCCGCATGACCCAACCCCTGCACGTGATCATCCTCGCCGCTGGCGCCGGCAAGCGCATGAAGTCGGTGCTGCCCAAGGTGCTGCAGCCGATTGCCGGGCAACCGATGCTGGCGCATGTGATCGCCACCGCGCGCGAACTGCAGCCGGCCGCCATCCACGTGGTGTACGGCCACGGCGGGGATCAGGTGCGGAGCTACTTCGCTGACCAGCCGGACCTGTTGTGGGCGGAACAAGCGCAGCAGCTGGGTACCGGTCACGCCGTTGCCCAGGCCATGCCGGAGGTGCCCGACGCCGCCCAGGTGCTGGTGCTGTACGGCGATGTGCCGTTGATCCGTGCGCAGACCCTGCGCGACCTGCTGGCCCAGCCGGGCCGGCTGGCCGTGCTGGTGGCCGATGTCGACGATCCCACCGGCTATGGTCGCGTGCTGCGCGATGCCGAAGGCAAGGTCGGGGCGATCGTCGAGCAGAAGGACGCCGATGACGAACAGCGCCGGGTGCGCATCATCAACACCGGCATCATCACTGCCGAATCGACGGCGCTCCGCCGCTGGCTGTCGCAGCTGTCCAACAGCAACGCGCAGGGCGAGTACTACCTGACCGATGTATTCGCCTTTGCCGCCCGCGAGTTCACTCCGGCGGAGATGGCCCTGGTGGCCGATGCGCAGGACGCCGAAGGCGCGAACGATCCGTGGCAGCTCTCGCAGCTGGAACGGGCCTGGCAACGGCGCGCGGTGCGCGCGCTGTGCATCCAGGGCGCGCGCGTGCGCGATCCGGCGCGGGTCGATATCCGTGGTGAGGTGGTCGTCGGCAGCGACGTGATGATCGATGTCGATGTGATTCTTGAAGGCAAGGTGGTGCTCGGCGATGGCGTGACCATCGGCCCGTTCACCCGGCTGAAGGACGTCACACTCGGCGCGGGCACCGAAGTGCGTGCGCACTGCGATGTGGAAGGCGTGATCAGCGAGGGGGCGGCCCAGATCGGCCCGTTCGCGCGCCTGCGCCCGGGCACCGTGCTGGCTGATGGCGTGCACGTGGGCAACTTCGTGGAAACCAAGAAGGTCACCCTGGGAGTGGGCAGCAAGGCCAACCACCTCACCTATCTGGGCGACGCGGTGATCGGCAGCAAGGTCAACATCGGCGCGGGCACCATCACCTGCAACTACGACGGCGTGAACAAGTCGACCACCACCATCGGCGACAACGCTTTCATCGGCTCCAACAGTTCGCTGGTGGCGCCGGTGCTGATCGGTGAAGGCGCGACGATTGCTGCCGGTTCGGTCATCACCCGCACTGCGCCGGACGGCAAGCTGACCGTAGCCCGTGCGCGCCAGGAAACCATCGATGGCTGGCAGCGCCCCATCAAGAAAAGCTGAGCCGAGGCCACCGCGCGTCGATGAACTGAGTGCGCTGCCCCGCATCGAACAGCGTGCGGGTGAACTGCTGCGCGGGCACGAGGCGTACCCGGTGTTCGCCGGCCATGGACTGGACCTTCCCACGTTGCAGGCCGGACTGCGGCGTGGCCTGTTGTGGATCATCGAAGGCGCCGATGGCGGCATCGCCGGCTATCTGCTGGGCGGTACGCTCGACGGCGATTTCCATGTGCTGCAGATGGATGTGGATCCCAATCATGCTCGCCGTGGCTACGGACGGGCGTTGCTGCAGCACGTACTCGCCGAGGCCAAGGTGCTTGGCTATCCGGCGGCGGTGCTGACCACGTTGTCCGATGTACCGTGGAATGCGGCGTTCTATGCCAGCGAAGGATTCACCCTGCTGCCGGAGCCAGAGTGGAGCGCGGGCCTGCGAGGGGTGATGGCCGAGGAAGCCGCGTTGGGATTCCCGATGCACCTGCGGGTGGCGATGCGGCGGGTGCTTTAGTTTTGCTTCTCCTGTTGATTGCTGAAGGCAATCAACAGAGGAAGGAAGAACAAACCTACCCCACCGGCAACAGGATCGACACACACAGCCCGCCCTCGGTGCGGTTCTGCAGTGACACGCGACCACCGTGCGCCTCGACGATCTCGCGGGTGAGGGCCAGCCCCAGCCCGGTGCCGTTGCGCTTGGTCGAATAGAACGGCATCAGCGCATTCTGCAGCACCTGCTCGTTCATGCCCTTGCCGCGGTCCAGCACATCCAGCCGCAGCCACTGCGGCAGCCGGGTCAGCTGCACCTGCACGTCGTCGTTGGGCGGATCGGCTTCGGCGCAGGCCTCGTGTGCATTCTTCAGCAGGTTGAGCAGGGCCTGGCCGAACTGGGCGATGTCGATCCGGCTGCTCAGTTCCTCGTCAGGTGCACGCTCCATCGTGAACGGAATCTGCTGGCACAGGCTGGACAGGAACGGCGCCCAGTGCACGGTCTGCAGCTGCGGCTGCGGCAGCTTGGCGAAACGCGCGTAGCCTCGGATGAAGCCTTCCAGGTGGCGGGCGCGGTCTTCGATGGTGGTGAAGATCTCCGGCAGCCGGTCGAAGCGTTCGCGCTTGACCAGTTCGCCGCCGGAGTGCGCCAGCGATGCGATCGGCGCCAGCGAGTTGTTGAGTTCGTGGCTGATCACCCGGATCACCTTCTTCCAGGTCTGTACTTCCTGCCGGCGCAGTTCGGCAGTGAGCTGGCGTACCAGCAGCAGGTCATGCGGGCGGCCGTTGAGCTGGAACGCGCGCCGCGACAGGTGATAGACCTGTTCGTCGTCCTCGTCGCCTTCCACGCCGTCTTCGCTTTCCGACTTCACCGCAAACAGGCTGTCGCCGCCGCGGCCGATGGCATCGCGCAGTTCCACCGGCAGCTGCTCGAGCACGTCTTCCATGCGCTGGCCTTCCAGCTTCCAGCCGCTGTGCAGCAGCTTGCGCGCGGCCAGGTTGGAGAACACCACGCGGGAAATGCCATCGCCACCGGCGGCGATCAGCAGCATCGCCACCGGGGTGTTCTGCACCATGGTATCCAGCAGCAGTTCGCGCTGCACGAGGCCCTGGCGTTGTGCGCGCAGCACTTCCCCCAGCTCGCGGTGTGCCTGCACCAGATCGCCCAGTTCGTCATTGCCGGGCCAGTAGATGCCGAAGTTGTACTCACCGTCGCGGTAGCTGCTGGTGGTCCCGGACAGCGCCCGCATCAACGAGCGCACCGGTGCGGTGGCGCGGCGCAGCGTCCACCACATCAATGACAGCAGGATGATCGTGGAGACCGTGGTCACCACCCAGCCATGGTCCATCCAGTAGGCCAGCAGCCACGGCAGCGCGGCAGCCAGCGCCAGCACCGGCAGCAGGCGCAGGAACAGGCGGAAGGTGAAGGAGCGTCGCTTCATTCGCGTGGGATGCCGTGACGGTCCATGCGCCGGTACAGCGCCTGCCGGCTCAGTCCAAGCTCGTTGGCCGCCTGTGCGATGACGCCGTGGTTGCGCGCCAGCACTTCTTCGATGCGTGCGCGATCGGGATCATTGCCGGCGCTTGGCGTCGGGCGCGGTGCAGCAGGTGCACGCGGCAGGTTGAGATCGGCCACTTCGATGCGGTTGCCGGTGGCCAGCAGCTCGGCACGCTGGATCACGTTGCGCAGCTCGCGCACGTTGCCCGGCCACAGGTGACGCTGCAGTGCGGTGGCCGCCGTGCTGGACAGTGGCTTGCCAATGCTGAGGAAATGCTCGGCCAGCGGCACGATGTCGCCGGGGCGGTCGGCCAACGGCGGCAGCGTCAGTTCCACCGTGTTGAGCCGGTAGTACAGGTCTTCGCGGAACGTACCTTCGCGGATCATCGCCGGCAGGTCGGCATTGGTCGCGCTGACCACGCGCACCTTGACCTGGCGTTCGCGGTTGGAGCCCAGGCGTTCGAAACGTCCCGTCTCCAGCACGCGCAGCAGCTTCATCTGCCCACCCAGCGACAGGTTGCCGATCTCATCCAGGAACAGCGTGCCGCCGTCAGCTGCCTCGAACTTGCCTTCGCGCGCCTTGTTGGCGCCGGTATAGGCGCCGGCCTCGGCGCCGAACAGTTCGGCCTCGATCAGTTCGGAGGGCAGGGCGCCGCAGTTCACCGCCACGAACGGGCCCTTGGCCACCAGCGAGTTGGCCTGGATGATCTGCGCGATCTTCTCCTTGCCCGCGCCATTGGGGCCGGTGATCAGTACCGGCAGCTCCGAGCGCGCGACCTGGCAGGCCAGGGCGATCACCCGCTCGCTGGCGGGGTCGGCGAACACTGCGCCACACAACGCGTACTTGTCTTCCAGCGCATGCCGCTGGCGCTGTTCGCGCTGGCGTCGCTGGTCCAGCTCGCGCCGCGCTTCGGACAATTCCAGCAGGTTGTTGACCGTGGTCAGCAGCTTGCGGTCATCCCAGGGCTTGGCCAGGTAGTCGGCGGCACCGGCCTTGACCAGGTCCACCGCGCTGCTCAGGTGGGTCCAGGCCGTCAGCAGGATCACCGGCAGATCGGGGTGGCGTTCGCGGATCTGTGCGAACAGCGCCTCGCCCTCCTCACCGGAGGTGGTGTCCTCGCTGAAGTTCATGTCCTGGATCACCAGGTCCACCGGCTGCGATTCCAGCAGCGCCAGCCCTTCGGCCGGGCTCTGCGCCAGCAGGGTGTCGATGTCGTGCAGGGAGAACAGCACGTCCAGCGCGGTTCCCACGCTGGCGTTGTCGTCGATGATCAGGATCGCAGGCATGGGTCGCAAAGAGGGTAGCGCCGGGCCATGCCCGGCGGGGCGGGTGCAGTTGCAGCGGCTGGAACCGCCGGGCATGGCCCGGCGCTACCGGGCCGCTCTGCAATATAGCGAAACCAGCGGTAGCGCAGGGGCGTCCGGACTCAGCGCCGTGGCGGGGGCGGCGGTGGCGGGGGTGCTGGCGGGTTCAGCGCCGCCCGCCACGCCGACACCGCCACCGGTACCGTGAGCATCCGGCCATCGCGGCGCAGCAGCAGGTAGACGGTGGGCGTCGATGCCGCCCGTACTGCGTCGGCGAGCTGTTCGATCTGCCGCACCGGCGAGTCGTCCACGCGCAGGATGCGGTCGCCATGGCGCACGCCGAAGCGCGGCTCCGGGCTGGCCGCATCCACCCTCACCACGCCTTCGGTCGAGCGCAGCGCCAGCCGCGCATCGTCCTGTCGCCACTCCAGCGTCTGCGCGCTGCTGCTGCCGGCGAGTACCGGCAGCGGCAGGGCCAGCAACAGCACCAGCAGGCTGGCGCGCATCTCACGCCCCCCGCGTGGCGACGGCCGGGGGCACCGCAACGGCGCGGCGGGCCGGGCCGAACACGGCGATCTGCCCCAGCAGCCACAGCAGCGCTGCGCCCAGCGGCAGGTACAGCAGCGGCATGCGCGGCAGCTCGTACATGTTCATCAGGGCCAGGTTGATGGCGTACGCCGCCAGCATGCCCAGCACGATGCCCAGCGTGGCCAGCAGGAAGTTCTCGGTCTGGAAATAGCGCAGGATCTGCCCGCGGGTGGCGCCCAATGCGCGGCGGATGCCGATCTGCTTGCTGCGCTGCTGCACCCAGAAGCTGGCCAGGCCGACGATGCCCAGGGCGGTGACAACCAGCAGCGCCACGCAGACCGTCACCAGCAGGCCGACCATCGAGCGGTCGTTCTTGAAGTAGTCGGCACGCTGTTCCTGGTAGGTCAGCTTCTCGCGCACCAAGCGGTTGGGGTCGTTGTGCTCCAGCGCGGCCAGCGCACCCTTCAGCACTTCATCGCGGCGTTCCGGTGAGGTGCGCAGCATGTACGGGCCGCGGGTGAAGTCGGTACGTACCGGCAGGATCATCGACAGGGTGCTGTTGTCGTTGTAGTCGGTGGGGGTGGCCAGATGGGCGACCACACCAACCACATGCAGGGCCTGGTTGCCCATGTAGAAGGTCTTGCCCAGCGCACTCTGGTCCGGGTACATCTTGGCGGCGACCTGCTGGTTGATGATCACCGGTGCGGCGCGGTCGGGCTTCGGATTCTTCTGTGCTTCTTCCAGGTCGATGTACTCGCTGAGCTGGAAGTCGCGGCCGGCGACCAGCTGCAGGCCGAGCGTGGACAACGCGTTCTCGCCAACCATGTACTGCGACACGAAGGCTGTCGGCCGTTCCTGGTCACGCTCGCGCGAGATGCTGGTGTTGCTCGAATTGCGGCGGAACGGCAGCTGGTTGACCTTGGCCACGCTGGTCACGCCGGGGATCGCGCGCAGCGATGCCAGGTCTTCGTTGGTGCGGGCCATGGCGTTGGTCTGCTTGCCGATGCCGCTGACCCGGACCATGACCAGTTCGTTCTCGGCCAGGCCGCTGGGCTGGCTGATCTTTTCCACGCGCTGGGTGACCAGGAACAGGGCATTGCAGACGATGGCGCAGGTCAGGGCGATTTCCAGCACGATCAATGCGGCTGCGGTCTTGTGCCGGCGCAGGGTGCTGAGGATGGGGCGGATGTCCATGGGAAGTCCTCGTTCTGGTGCTTACTGCGACTTGAGCTGGATGGCCGGGGTGACCTGCATCGCACGCCAGGCGGGCAGGAAGCCGGCAGCAATGCTGGCCAGCAGGGTCAGGCCGAGGGCGAGCAGCAGCATGCTGCCGTCGAGGTGGGCCAGCTTGGCGTAGTCCACCGGCTGCTGGCGCACTGCATACAGGCCCAGCAGTGCCAGGCCGATGCCGAGCACGCCGCCGACCACGCCCACCGCGCCCGCCTCGACCAGGCACTGCAGGAAGATCTGCCCGCGGCTGGCACCCAGTGCGCGGCGCACGCCGATCTCACCGCTGCGGCGCAGGAACTTGGCCAGCAGCAGGCCGACCGTGTTGACCAGGCAGACACCGAGGAAACCCAGCGCCAGCCACATCTGCAGGCGCACGTCGCTGGGTACCGCGTTGTTGAAGGTCAGCCACTCCATCACGGTGCGCAGGCGCACGTTGGCCGGGCGCTCGAAGCGGCCGGCAGCCCGCTGCTGGTCCGAGTAGTTCACCAGGTAGCGGCGATAGTCCTCGGCCTTGGACGGGTCAAGCTCCACCCAGTACTGGATCCAGGTGCATGGCGCGTTGATCGAATTGCTGTCGTCATCGGGTGCGCCGTCGCGGAAGCAGTTCATGTTGCCGTTGCTGCCGAGCTTGAGGTCCATTGCGGTGGACAGCGGCATCATCAGGTCCTCTTCGCGGCCGTAGTTGCCAACGGTCAGGTCGAAGAAGTGCGGTTCCGGATTCCAGGTATCCATCACCCCGATCACCCGCAGCGAATGGCCATCGGCACGGATCTCACGGCCGACACTGTCCGCTCCCTGGAACAGCTTGTCGTTGATCACCTTGGACAGCACCACCACGCGGGAGCGACCGTCATCGTCGCTGGCCGTCCAGGCACGGCCATACAGCATCGGCACATTGAACATCGGGAAGAAGTCAGCCGATGTCCAGCGGGTGTCGATGTTGAACGGCTTCAACGTGCTGCCTTCCGGCTCGATGGTCGCGTCACCGGCACTCATCATCGCCTGGCGCTCGCCACGCTTCTCGCGCAGCAGCGTCTCGGCATCGAAGCGGGTCATCTGGGTCTCCGGCTCTTCGCCGGTCAGGTAACCCGAGCGCGGGCGCGGATCGACCTGCACGTAGAACAGGCGGTCGCTCTTGTCAGGGATCGGGTCGCCGGACAGCACGTGGAACACGGTCAGGGTGGTCATCGAAGCACCGATGCCCAGCGCGATGGCCACCACCATCAGCGCGGTCAGTACCTTGTTGCGGCGGAAGCTGCGTACCGCCAGTCGGGCGTAGTAGGCGAACATGGTCGTGCCCTCACTCGTTGACGGCGACGATGCGACGCGGGGTGGCCAGCACCGGCTCGCGCACCAGGTCGGTGACCTGGCCGTCGACGATGTGCACGTTGCGCTGCGCGCGTGCGGCCAGTTCCGGGTCGTGGGTGACCATCACGATGGTGGTGCCGGCGGCGTTGATCTCCTCCAGCAGTTCCATCACCCCGCGCGCCATCTGCGTGTCCAGGTTGCCGGTCGGTTCGTCGGCCAGCAGCAGGCGCGGGCTGCCGGCCAGGGCACGGGCGATCGCCGCGCGCTGCTGCTGGCCGCCGGAGAGTTCGTTCGGGTAGTGCTTCATGCGCGAGCCCAGGCCGACCTGGCTCAGCGCCTTTTCGATGCGCTCGCGGCGCTCGCCGGCGCTCATCTTGCGGTAGCGCAGCGGCACGTCCACGTTGTCGAACAGGTTGAGGTCCGGAATCAGGTTGAAGCCCTGGAAGATGAAGCCGATCTTCTGGTTGCGCAGGCGGCTGCGGGCATCATCGCCGAGCTTGCTGACGTCCTGGCCATCAAGCATGTAGGTGCCGCTGGTGAAGGTTTCCAGCAGGCCGGCGATGTTGAGGAAGGTGGTCTTGCCGGAGCCGGACGGACCGGTGACGGCGACGAACTCGCCTTCCTTGACCTGCAGTTCCAGTGAACGCAGCGCGTGGGTTTCCACCTGTTCGGTACGGAAGACCTTGGCGACCGAACGCATTTCGAGCATGTACATGGGGTGTCCTCTCTCCAGGATGTATGAGTTGTCAGTTGACGGAGACGCGTTCGGCGTCCTTGAACAGGTCGCTGCCCGAGACCACGATGCGGTCCCCCGGCTGCACACCCGACTTGATTTCCACTTCGCCCAGGCTGCTGACGCCCAGTTCGATCGGACGACGCACCGCGGTGCGGCCATCCATTACGTACGCCACACCGTTGCCCTGTTCCACGAACGGGCCGCGCTCGACCTTCATGACGTTCCTGCGGGTATCCAGCAGCACCCGCACCGACATCCGCTGGCTCTGGCGCAGGCCTTCAGGCTGGGCTGCGGCAAAGCGGACGCGTGCGTTGACTTCGCCATTGACCACTTCCGGCGACACCGCACTGATCTCGCCCGGGAACGGCTGGCCATTGCCACCGGTCAGCTGCGCCGGCATGCCGATCGCCAGATCGCGCGCGAAGCTCTCCGGCACCTTGATCTCGACTTCGAACTTGGACAGGTCGACCACGCCCAGCACCGGCGCGTTGGCGGCAAGGTTGGTGGCCTGGGTGGCCTGCACCTGGCCGACCTGGCCATCGAACGGTGCACGCAGGGTCAGTGCGTCCACCTGGCGCCGCACTTCGGCCACTACGGCCTTCTGGCGGTCGGCCAGCAAACGCTTGTTGCGTGCGTCCAGGTCCGCGCCCTGGCTCTGCAGGCGTGCATCGGTGGTGGCATTGACCAGGCTGATGTCGGCCTTCTTCAGGGTGTCCTGGGCCTTGGCCAGATCGATCTGCGGCACCGCGCCGCCATCGAAGCCGCGCTGGTAGCGCTGCAGGTCGCGGTCGGCGGCCTGCCGCTCGATGCTGGCCTGGTCGGTTTCCTTGCGCGACTTGGCCCGGGCCAGGGTGGCATCCAGGTTGGCGCGGCTGGCCTCGGCTTCCAGGCCGGCCAGGGTGGCCTCCTCCTGGGCGAGCTTGCTGCGCAGCTCGGGGCTGTCGATGATCGCCAGCTCCTGGCCCTTCTTGACCACGTCACCGGCGACCACCTTCAGGTCCACCGTGCCGGCGGAGATGGCGTACAGCACCGGGCTGTTGGCGGCGATCACGCGGCCGTCGGCGGCGATGTCGCGCACCAGGTCGCCGCGCTGCACTTCGGCGATGCGCACCCGGCTGCTGTCGAACGAGCTGCTGGCATTGGACCACGCATGCACGGCCCAGCCGATGCCGGCCAGCAGCGCGATACCCGCCAGGGCCGGCCAGCGGTAACGGTGCCATGCGGCCTTGGGGGCACTGGCTGAAGCGGAGGAAACGATCTGGTCCTGGGCGGAGGTGTCGCGGATCATCGGGTTCGTGCCTGTCGGTGGTGCCAGAGTGGTACCAAGGACAAAGCACATAGCGTGCCAACTTTATTTCCTTTTCCATCAATGAGTTGAACATGTGTCGCTACTGTCCGGGTGTCCGCGGACACCTTTCCGGACACTTTCATTAAGCGGACAGGAGGGGGCTGGCGGACACGCAGGCTAGAATGCGGCGACCGTCTTCAAGGAAATGCGTGACATGTGTGGAATCGTGGGTGCGATCGCCGGGCGCGACGTGGTGCCGCTGCTGATCGAAGGACTGAAGCGACTGGAATACCGCGGCTACGATTCCTCCGGCATCGCCGTGATCGATCAGGCCGAACGGCCCGAGGTGCGCCGCGTACGCCGCACCGGTCGTGTCTCGGAGATGGCCACTGCTGCCGAGGCTGAAGGCTTCAACGCCAGCCTCGGTATCGGCCACACCCGCTGGGCTACCCATGGTGGTGTCACCGAGGCGAACGCGCATCCGCACATCAGCCATGGCGTGGCGCTGGTGCACAACGGCATCATCGAGAACCATGAGGAGCAGCGCGAGAAGCTGCGCGCGCTGGGCTACACCTTCGAGTCGCAGACCGACACCGAAGTGATCGCCCACCTGATCCACCACCATCTGAAGAAGGGCGATGACCTGCTGGTGGCGCTGCAGCACACGGTGAAGGAACTGACCGGTGCCTATGCGCTGGCCGTGGTCAGCCGTGCCGAGCCGGAACGCTTCGTCTGTGCCCGCATGGGTTGCCCGCTGCTGGTCGGGCTGGGCGAGGGCGAGAACTTCGTGGCGTCCGATGTGTCGGCCGTGCTGTCGGCCACGCGCAAGGTGATCTTCCTGGAAGAGGGTGACACCGCCGAGATCCGCCGGGATGGCGTGAGCATCTTCGATGGCAACGATCAGCCGATCGAGCGCGATGTACATCTCTCCGATGTCTCGCTGGCATCGCTGGAGCTGGGCCCGTACCGCCACTTCATGCAGAAGGAGATCCACGAGCAGCCGCGTGCGCTGGGCGACACCATCGAAGCGGCGATCGATGCTGGTGGCTTCCCGGCCGAACTGTTCGGCAAGAATGCCGAAGCGGTGCTGTCGGGAATCGAGGGCGTGCAGATCCTGGCCTGTGGTACCAGTTACTACTCGGGCCTGACCGCGCGCTACTGGATCGAGGCCATCGCCGGCCTGCCGTGCAGCGTGGAGATCGCCAGCGAATACCGCTATCGCGCCGCGTATGCCAATCCGAAGCACCTGATCGTGACCATCTCCCAGTCCGGCGAAACGCTGGATACGATGGAAGCGCTGAAGTACGCCAAGTCGCTGGGGCACACCCACACGCTGTCGATCTGCAACGTGCCGGAAAGCGCAATTCCGCGCGCCAGCGAACTGGTCTGCTACACCCGTGCCGGCGCCGAGATTGGCGTGGCCTCGACCAAGGCGTTCACCACCCAGCTGGCCGCGCTGTTCCAGCTGACCGTGGTGCTGGGCAAGCTGCATGGCCGCGTTGATGCCGCACAGGAAGCGGACTACCTGGAGCAGCTGCGTTTCCTGCCGGGCAGCGTGCAGCATGCGTTGAACATGGAACCGCAGATCGCCGCATGGGCCGAGCGCTTCGCACGCAAGAGCAGTGCGCTGTTCCTCGGCCGTGGCCTGCACTATCCGATCGCTCTGGAAGGCGCGCTCAAGCTGAAGGAAATCTCGTACATCCACGCCGAGGCCTACCCGGCCGGCGAGCTCAAGCACGGGCCGCTGGCGCTGGTGGACGAGGACATGCCGGTGGTGGTGATCGCACCCAACGACAGCCTGCTGGAGAAGGTCAAGTCCAACATGCAGGAAGTGCGCGCGCGTGGCGGCGAGCTGTTCGTGTTCGCCGACCAGGACAGCAACTTCAACGAGTCCGAAGGCGTGCACGTGATCCGCACCCCGCGCCATGCCGGCGTGCTCAGCCCGGTGGTGCACACCATCCCGGTGCAGCTGCTGGCGTACCACACCGCGCTGGCGCGCGGCACCGACGTGGACAAGCCGCGCAACCTAGCCAAGAGCGTTACGGTGGAGTAACACTCGGATCCATTGGATGCTGCATGCGAAAGGGGCCCACGTGGCCCCTTTCGTTTACGACGCTGGCGCTGCCAAGTGGGACAGCTGCCGGGTTTTCTGTCCGCAGTCGGCAGCAGGCAATCAATCTTTAATGCGCGACATCGCCTGTATTCAGCGGCGGTTTCAGCCGCGGTGCCATTCTCTGGATCGTCAGTTGGTTCCTACGACGAACTGTCCCATCGATGCCGCTAGTGACCGATGGTCGCAGTCGTAGAATCGAGTTGACCGAGATCCGGGTTGAGCCGTTGAACCCCCTCGTTCGTGTTGCAGCACGACGTCTGCCGATCCATTCCAAGCGGCAGGTGGGTGCGCCAGACGTGCACTGAAAGGTCTGTTCCCGGGGAGGGGGCGAATCGGCAGAGCACACTTTTTTGACTTGAGTGACCTGCACCAGGAAACAAGAATGAACGTCCGCGAGCTCCTGCAATCCAAGAAAGAAGCTGTCATCACCATCGACACGGAAGACACGATCGGTGCCGCCGCGCACAAGATGAGCGCGAATAAAATCGCCGCACTGGTAGTGATGAAGGATGATGCGCCGTTCGGCATCATTTCCGAAAAGGACATCGTCCGCAGCCTGGCCGATGATGGCCCGCAGGCCGGTCGCCGGGTGATTTCCAGCCTGCCGTCCACCGGCCTGGAAGGCATTGCGCCGGACGCCACGTTGAAGCAGGCCATGTCCCTGATGACCTACTCGCGTCGTCGCCACCTGATGGTCACCGACGGCAGCAAGCTGGTCGGCATCCTCAGCCTGGGTGACATCGTGAAGAACCTGCTGGGCGAGCTGGAGCTGGAAAAGGCCGTGCTGCAGGACATCTACATGGCGGCCCACTGAGGCCTGCGCTGTGTGATGAAACGAAGCCGGGCATTGCCTGGCTTCTTCGTTGGTAGCGCCGGGCCATGCCCGGCGAGCGCGTAGCGCAGGAATCAGAAGCTGACCTTCACCGAATCGGCGCTGTAGTTCGCCGGGCCGTGGTAGACGACCTCGATGTTGTTGCCATCCGGATCGAGCACGAAGGCGCCGTAGTAGCCGGGATGGTACGGGCGCTCGCCGGGCGCGCCGTTGTCCTTGCCGCCAGCCGCCAGCGCTGCGCTGTGGAAAGCATCGACGGTGGCGGTATCGCGTGCCTGGAACGCCAGATGGTGGCGACCGGTCAGCTGGCCGGCAGCGGCCTCGCTGCTGGCGCTGGAAATGAACAACTCGTCGGCCCAGAAGTAGTCATCGCCTTCGCCGGCCACCGGGATGCCGATCGTGTCGAACACCGCCTGGTAGAAGCGGCGGCTGGCGGCCAGATCGCGTACGACCAGCTGGATGTGGTCGATCAATCGCCCGCGGTGCAGTTCCATCGTTTCCATACGAACCTCGCAAAAAAGGGGGACGGAGTCGGTAGCGCCGGGCCGGGCCCGGCGAGCGCGCAGCGCGGCCTGCTCAAGGCCGCCGGGCATGGCCCGGCGCTACCGGAATTGTGCCCCTTTCTGGGTCAGGCGTTGGCGATGATCTCGACCCAGTAGCCGTCCGGGTCCTTGATGAAGGCCAGGTTCTTCATGCGGCCGTCGGTCAGGCGCTTCTGGAAGGTGACGCCCAGTTCTTCGAAACGCTGGCAGGCCGCTTCGATGTCCGGCACCGACACGCAGATGTGGCCGAAGCCGCGCGGGTCGCTGTTGCCGTCGTGGTAGACGGAGCCTTCCTGGTTCTCGGTGCCATGGTTGTGGGTCAGTTCCAGCACGCCCGGCAGGCCGGCCATCCACAGGCGGCGGGTGTTGTCATCTTCCGGTACTGCGGTGCCGGCCGGTACGTAGGCCAGGAAGTACAGGCTGAACTGGGCTTCGGCGAAGTCGCGCTTGTCGATCAGCTGGTAGCCCAGCACGCGGGTGTAGAAGTCCAGCGAGGCGGTGGCGTCCTTGACCCGCAGCATGGTGTGGTTGAAGACGAAGCCGGTGGTCTCGGCCGGGGCCTGGGTGGCGACGCCGGGGACATCGCGCAGGGCGGGAATGGTCATGGGGGAGGTCCTTCAGACAGGGCCGTTGCCGGCCGGATGGGTGTCATTCTACGGGCCGGCAGCTGACGGCACCGCGACGTACAATGGCCGGATCGCACCGTTCCGTCCTGATGACCATTGCCCGCCATGTCGCAGCGTGAATGGGTGGCCGCCGCCATCCGCAAGATCGAAGCCGATTTCAACCGTTCCGCCGATACCCACCTGATCCCGCTGGCGCTGCCCGGGTTCGAGGGCATCGAGGTGTACCTGAAGGATGAATCGAGCCATCCCACCGGCAGCCTCAAGCACCGGTTGGCGCGTTCGCTGTTCCTGTATGCGCTGGCCAACGGCTGGCTGCGTGAAGGGCGGCCGGTGATCGAGGCCTCCAGCGGCTCCACCGCCGTTTCCGAGGCCTACTTCGCGCGCCTGCTCGGCCTGCCGTTCATCGCAGTGATGCCGGCCACGACGTCGCCGGAGAAGATTGCCGCGATCGAGTTCCACGGTGGCCGCTGCCATCTGGTCGAGCGCGCCTGCGACCTCAACTGCGATTCGGAAAAGCTGGCCCGCGAAACCGGCGGCCACTTCATGGACCAGTTCACCTATGCCGAGCGCGCCACCGACTGGCGTGCCAACAACAACATCGCCGAATCGATCTTCAAGCAGATGGCCGAGGAGCCCAGCCCGATTCCGGACTGGATCGTGTGCAGCCCCGGCACCGGCGGTACCGCAGCAACGCTCGGGCGCTACGTCAGCTATCGCCGGCATGACACCCGCATCCTGTGTGCGGACCCGGAAGTCTCGGTGTTCTACGATGGCTACCAGGCTGCCCTGGCCGGCGGCAACGAGTGGCGCGACATGACCTGCAACGGCGGCTCAAGGGTGGAAGGCATCGGCCGGCCGCGGGTGGAGTCCAGCTTCATCCCGACCAGTGTCGATGCCATGGTGAAGGTGCCCGACGCCTTGAGCCTGGCTGCGATGCGTCATGTCAGCCGCCAGCTGGGGCGCCGCGTCGGTGGCTCCACCGGCACCAACTTCATTGGCGTGCTGCAGGCCGCGCAGTGGATGCGCGAGGCCGGCCGCCAGGGCAGCATCGTCAGCATCCTGTGCGACAGCGGCGATCGCTACGCGCACAGCTATTACGACCCGGCCTGGTATGTGCGGCAGGGAATCGATGTGGACGCTGCCGACGCGCAGGTAGCGGCGGCGGTGGCCGGGCAAGGCCTGCCTGGATTGCCGTGGTGCAGTCTGGAAGCGCTGTAAGCCCGTCAGGCATCCGCCGGGCATGGCCCGGCGCTATCAGGACAGGTCGGCAGCGCCGGGCCATGCCCGGCGAGCGCAGCGGCGCATTGGATCGCGCTCAATACCCGGCGGCCATGAAGGCATCCAGTACCGCATCGCGCAGCGCGTCGGGCAGGGCCTCGATCTCCACGGCGCGGTCGTCCAGGTGCAGGCGTGGGTCCAGGCTGCTGGCCCGGCCCTGGGCCAGAGCCTGCAGCCACAGCAGCACGCAGATGACGAATTCGCGCTCGTGGCCCAGCCGCACCTGGCTGGCACCGCGCTCGATCACTTCAAAGGGATACCATTCCTGCTCGTCGCTGAACCTGCCGCCTTGGCGCTGCAGTGCCTGCAACTGCTGCAGGTGGCGCGGCGCATCATCGCCCGCATCGCACAGTGCGGCGATCCAGGCCAGTTCAGTCGGGCTGGCCGACAGCGCCAGCGTTGGTGAACGTACTGCGGATGGAGCTGGAGCCAGACCTTCCATGTGGGGCCTCCTCGACACGTTCCGCTGCGGTCTCCCCCGCGCCGCAAGCTTCAGCCGGCGGCCGTAAGGCCGACGTGAACAATGGCCCGCCGCCCCTTGTCTGCCGGCCCGGCCAGCGCCATATCGATCTGGCTGCCCGCGCTGCCGGGCCCGTACTCTGGAGACCTGCCGTGACCGTTGCCAACCCCCTGCTCGATTTTTCCGGCCTGCCGCGCTTCGAGGCGATCCGCCCCGAGCATGTGGCGCCGGCGCTGGACGTGCTGCTGGCGCAGGCCGAAGCGGCGGTCAGCGCTGCCGAGCAGGTGCAGCCGGTAACCTGGCAGACCTTCGTCACCCCGCTGGACGACGCCACCGAACGCCTGTGGCGCGCCTGGGGCCTGGTGGGCCACCTGCAGGGCGTGGTCAACACGCCGGAACTGCGTGAGGCCTACAACAGCAACCTGCCGCGGGTGACCCGCTTTGCCAGTGCGCTGGGCCAGAATCTGGCGCTGTATCGCCAGTACCAGGCGCTGGCGGCCAGCACCGAAGCGGCCGGTTTTGATGAGGCGCGCCGCAAGGTGCTGGACAACACCCTGCGTGATTTCCGCCTCGGCGGTGCTGAACTGGATGCGGACGCGCAGCAGCGTTTTTCCGCCATCAAGGAGGAACTGTCGGCGCTGTCGGCGAAGTTCTCGCAGAACGTGCTCGACGCCACCGATGCGTGGTCGCTGATCGTCGAAGACCCGGCGCGCCTGGCCGGCGTGCCGGACGATGTGAAGGCTGCTGCACGCGCCGCTGCGGAAAAAGACGGCAAGACAGGCTGGAAGCTGACCCTGCAGATGCCGTGCTACCTGCCGGTGCAGACCTGGGGCGAGGACCGCGACCTGCGCGAGATCCTGTACCGCGCCAGCGCGCAACGCGCCTCCGAGTTCGGCGACGATGCGCTGGACAACGGCGGCAACATCGATCGCATCCTTGCACTGCGTGCCGAGCTGGCCGCGCTGCTGGGCTTTGATTCCTACGCCGACTATTCGGTGGCCACCAAGATGGCCAGCGACCCCGCCGAAGTGCTGGGCTTCCTGCGTGACCTGGCCGCGCGCGCCAAGCCGTTCGCCGCCAAGGACCGCGCCGAGCTGGAGCAGTTCGCCCGCGAGCATCTCGGTATCGACAGCCTGCAGGCCTGGGATCTGGCGTTCGCCGCCGACCGCCTGAAGCAGGCGCGTTACAGCTACTCCGAGCAGGAAGTGAAGCAGTATTTCACCGAACCGAAGGTACTCGGCGGCCTGTTCTCGGTGATCGAGCAGCTGTACGGCCTGCGCGTGCAGGAAGACAGTGCGCCGGTCTGGCATGAGGACGTGCGCTTCTTCCGCCTGGTGGATGCGCAGGGCGCCCTGGTCGGCCAGTTCTACCTGGACCTGTACGCCCGCGAGGGCAAGCGTGGCGGCGCGTGGATGGATGACTGCCGCAACCGCCGCGAGCGCGCCGATGGCAGCGTACAGACGCCGCTGGTGTACCTGGTGTGCAACTTCGGCCGTGGTGCCGATGGCAAGCCGGCAACCTTCAGCCACAATGAAGTGACCACGCTGTTCCATGAAATGGGCCATGGCCTGCATCAGCTGCTGACCCGCATCGGCGAACTGGGCGTGGCCGGCATCAACGGCGTGGAGTGGGATGCGGTGGAGCTGCCCAGCCAGTTCATGGAGAACTTCTGCTGGGAATGGGACCACCTGCAGGGCATGACCGCGCATGTGGAAACCGGCGAGCCGCTGCCGCGCGCGCTGTACGAGCGCATGCTGGCCGCACGCAACTTCCACAGCGGCATGGCCACCGTGCGCCAGTTGGAATTCGGTCTGTTCGACATGCTGCTGCACAGCCAGTTCGAGGCGGCGCAGGACAGCGTGCTGGCACTGCTTGAGCGGGTGCGTGCGGAAGTGGCGGTGAACCATCCGCCGAGCTGGAATCGCTTCCCGCACCAGTTCAGCCATATCTTCGCCGGTGGCTATGCCGCCGGTTACTACAGCTACAAGTGGGCCGAAGTATTGAGCGCCGATGCCTACGCCGCGTTCGAGGAAGCGCCGCAGGCGCTGGCCGCGACCGGCGCGCGTTTCCGCGACGAGGTGCTGTCGCGCGGCGGCAGTCGCCCGGCCGCCGAGAACTTCAAGGCCTTCCGCGGCCGTGCGCCGCAGATCGACGCGCTGCTGCGCCATTCGGGCATGGCGTAAGCAGGTTGCCGCCGTAAACGCAAAAAAGGGCAGCGCTCCGGTAGCGCCGGGCCATGCCCGGCGAGCACGTAGCGCGGCGTAGGAAAGCCGCCGGGCATGGCCCGGCGCTACCGGGGCGTCCCGCTTTCAATCGGCGTAGATCATCTTCCGGGTCATGCCGCCGTCGACGATGAAATCCTGGCCGGTGCTGAAGCCGGACAACGAGGACAGCAGGTACACCGCCAGTGCGCCGATGTCCTCGGGTTCGCCGACGCGGCCAACCGGATGCTGGGCGTGGTCGGTGGCCGAGTACTGCGGCACGTGCCGGCGTGACGGCGCCTGCCAGGCATCGGTGCTGATCCAGCCGGGGCTGATGCTGTTCACCCGCACCGCCGGTCCCGCACTGATGGCCAGCGCATGGGTGAAGGCCACCAGCCCGCCCTTGGCCGCAGCGTAGGCTTCGCTGTGGGCCTCGGACTGCCAGGCGCGCGTCGATGCGATGTTGATGATCGCGCCTGCGTCGGCCGACAACGCCGGCAATGCGTGCTTGCTGCACAGGAACGCGCCATGCAGCGATGACAGCCGGCGCTGCCATTCTTCCCAGTCCATGTCCTGCAGCAGGGTGCCGTGCGGCCCGGCGATGCCGGCATTGTTGACCAGGCCGTCGATGCGCCCGAAGCGTTGCAGGGCCACTGCGATGAAGTCGCGCACGCTGCTTTCGTCGGTGATGTCCAGCCGCTGGAACGCGGCATCATCGCCGCGCTGCCATTCGGCCAGGCAGGCCTGGCCCGCCTCTACGTCCAGATCGCCGATCAGCACACGGCCGCCGGCCCCGAGCACCGCCTGGGCGATGCCGCGGCCGATGCCGTTGGCACCGCCGGTGACCAGCACCACCCTGCCGTGCAGCGGCGCAGCCGGCCAGGTGGCAATCGGCGGCACCGTGCTCATGACAGGTCGTCGCCGCGCAGGCGACGGTGCCAGCCCTCGACACCGATCCGGTCCAGGGTCTGGATGTTGCGCTCGACGATCACGTCCGGGTCCGGGTAGACATCCACCGCGCGTGCCACGCTGTCTTCGCGCAGCAGGTGCAGGGTGGGGTAGGGCGCGCGGTTGGTGTAGTTGCTGGCGTCATCGGCGGCGACGCCATCGAACTGGTAGTTCGGATGGAAGCTGGCCACCTGCAGGATGCCCTGCAGGTCCAGCGCCTCGATCGCCGCATCGGCGTTGTCGAGGAAGTCGTTGTAGTCGAGGAAGTCGGTCAGCACCTGCGGGTGCACGATCAGGGTGGTATCGATCTGCTCGGCCGGCGTGTCGCGCAGCAGCACCAGTTCTTCGGCCAGTTCTTCCACCAGGGCTTCGGGTGTGGTCGCGTCGCTCAGCACGATGCGGACCTGGTCCTTCACGTACACCGCCTTGGCGAACGGGCACAGGTTCAGGCCGATGACGATGCGCTCCAGCCACAGGCGGGTGGCGGCGATCGGGTCATCGGTGGGCAGGGGGGTGTCGGTCATGGCGGGCGCATCGGCTGGCGGGGGTGGCCATTGTAGGCGGGCCGCTGCAGGGGCGCCGTTCACTGTGCAGGAACTGGACAACGGCGATGCTGGAAATTCCCATTGATTCAATCCCTTGCCGATATCACGCCAATGGCCGATTGCCGACGCTGCGGGCCAGGCGTGCAATGGCGGCACGACACAGGAGGACTTTTCATGACTGCATCTTCCCCATGGCTGCCGGACGCACTCTGGTCAGGCGCCTTCTTCGACGGTCAATGGAGCGCCGCTGCACAGCGCCAGCCGGTGATCGAGCCCGCCACCGGGCACTCGCTTGGCGAAATCGGCCTGGCCGATGCGGCGCAGGTCGCACGTTCGGCGGCCGCTGCGGCGCAGGCGCAACAGGCATGGGCGGCAGCGCCGTACGAACAGCGCGCCGAGGTGCTGCGCAAGGCTGCACGCCTGGCCGAAGAAAACATCGATACGCTGGTCGACTGGCTGGTCCGTGAAAGTGGCTCCACCCGCCTGAAGGCCGGTTTCGAAGCCAAGGTGACCATCAAGGCGCTGCATGAGGCCGCCGCGCTGCCTTCGCGCAGCGTGGGTGAGATCCTGCCGTCCGAACCTGGGCGGCTGAACCTGGCGCGGCGCCGTCCGCTGGGTGTGGTGGGGGTGATCTCTCCGTTCAATTTCCCGCTGTACCTGGCGATGCGCGCGGTGGCGCCGGCGATCGCGCTCGGCAATGCCGTGGTGCTCAAGCCGGACCCGCGCACGGCGGTGTGTGGTGGTGCGGTGATCGCACGCCTGTTCGAGCAGGCTGGTCTTCCGCAGGGTGTGCTGCAGATGTTGCCCGGCGACGGCGCCGCCGGTGCCGCGCTGACCAGCGACCCGCATGTGGCGATGATCCAGTTCACCGGCTCGACGGCGGCCGGACGCAAGGTTGGCGAAGCCGCCGGCAAGCACCTGAAAAAGGTGTCGCTGGAGCTGGGCGGCAAGAACGCGCTGATCATCCTTGACGATGCGGATCTCGACCTGGCCGTGGCCAACACCGCCTGGGGGGTGTACCTGCACCAGGGCCAGATCTGCATGGCCACCGGCCGTGTGCTGGTACAGCGCAGCATCCACCAGGCCTTCCTGCAGAAGCTGGTGGCCAAGGCGAAGTCGCTGAAGGTGGGTGACCCGGCACGCGAGGATGTTGCGCTGGGCCCACTGATCAATGCCGCGCAACGCGACCATGCGGCGCGTGTGGTCGACGACGCGGTGAAGGCGGGTGCCACGCTTGAAACCGGCGGCACCCACCAGGACCTGTTCTTCGCACCCACCGTGCTCGGCAACGTCAGTGTCGACAATCCGGCGTTCAACGAAGAGATCTTCGCGCCAGTAGCGGTGGTGGTGCCGTTCGATGACGACGACGAAGCCGTGCGCCTGGCCAATGACAGCGAGTACGGCCTGTCGATGGCGATCGTCTCCCGCAATGTCGGCCGCGCGCTGAAGCTGGGCGAGCGCCTGCGCACCGGTCTGCTGCACATCAACGACCAGACCGTGAACGACGAGGTCATCAATCCCTTCGGTGGGGTAGGGGCGTCCGGCAACGGCACCAGCATCGGCGGCCCGTCCAACGTGGAGGAATTCACCCAGTGGCAATGGATGACGGTCAAGGGCGAAGCCCCGGCCTATCCCATCTGATCGAGGAGAACGCAACGATGAGCAGCAACAGTGGATCGCGTGACATCACCGCAGCGGTGGTGCGCGGCAAGGAACAGCCCTTTGTCATCGAGCAGGCGCGCCTGCGCGGCCCGCAGGACGACGAAGTGCTGGTGAAGATCGTAGCGACCGGCCTGTGCCATACCGATCTGATCGTGCGTGACCAGTACTATCCGGTGCCGCTGCCGGCGGTGCTGGGCCATGAGGGTGCGGGCATCGTCGAGGCGGTCGGCCCCAACGTGCGCGAACTGAAGGCCGGCGACCATGTCGTGCTGACCTACGGCCAATGCGGCCACTGCAATCCCTGTCGTGGTGGCCACGGTGCGTACTGCCGCGATTTCTTCGCGCTGAATTTCGGTGGTGATGATGGCCACGGCCATACCGCCATCACCGATGCACAGGGCCAACCGCTGCACGATCACTTCTTTGCACAGTCGTCGTTCGCCACGTTTGCGCTGGCGCGCGAGATCAATGCGATCAAGGTGCCTGACGATGCGCCGCTGGAGCTGCTCGGCCCGCTGGGCTGCGGCATCCAGACCGGTGCCGGTGCGGTGCTCAACTCGCTGCAGGTGCGATCGGGCAGCAGCTTCGCCAGCTATGGCGCCGGTGCGGTCGGCCTGAGCGCGGTGATGGCGGCCAAGGTGGCCGGGGCGACCACCATCATCGCCATCGACGTGGTGCCCTCGCGGTTGCAGCTGGCCATGGAGCTGGGCGCCACCCATGTGGTCAACAGCCGCGAGACCGACGTGATCGAGGCGGTGCGCGCGATCACCGGGGGTGGCGCCGATTTCGCGCTGGAATCGACCGGGCGCCCGGAAGTGCTGTCGGCCGGCATCGAAGCGCTCGGCGGGCTTGGCATGATGGGCGTGGTCGGTGCGCCGAAGCTGGGCACCACTGCCAGTTTCGATGTGAACAACCTGCTGCTGGGTGGCCGCAGCATCCGTGGCATTGTCGAGGGTGACAGCGTGCCGCAGGTGTTCATTCCGCAGCTGGTGACGCTGTACCAGCAGGGGCGCTTCCCGTTCGACAGGCTGGTGAAGTTCTATCCGCTGGAGCAGATCAACCAGGCGGCCGAGGACAGCACGCGGGGGATTACGCTGAAGCCGATTCTGCGGATCGCGGCGTGAGGTGAGGGTGGGGTGGGTTTGCAGGGCTGCGCCCTGCACCTGCCGAATCAACGGCAACGGCAACGGCAACGGCAAAAGCGGGCATTCCGTGGGATGGCGGGGTGGGTCCGGTTGCGGGGGACGCTGCAAGTACGTCCATGTAAGCTCGGTCGCCGCTTGCTCGTGTGCGCTGTCCTGCGCACACGGCAAGGCCCGGGTTGGGCGTCCTGCCCAACCCGCCCGAGGCATGCCTCGGGCCCATGCGGCTCACGCCCCCGCAACCGGACCCACCCCGCCTTCGACAGGTTCCCGCTGCTGTTGGTGGGTGGGGACCGTTGGTCGGCACGCGGCTGTTGGCGGGTGTCGACCACGCTGCTGTTGGTGGGTGTCGACCTTGGTCGACACGTAGATCCACGCCATGCGTGGATGAATGCCGGACGAGAGTGGAAAAGCATTTCCCGGCTTGGCGCTGTGCTGGGGTGATCGTGGGCTCCCGCGATCTGTCGTAGCAGCATGGGCTGCTCTTGGTGGGTGTCGACCATGCGGCTGTTGGTGGGTGTCGACCTTGGTCGACACGTAGATCCACGCCATGCGTGGATGAATGCCCGACAAAAATGGAAACGCTCCGTTGTTGGCACGTAACGCGGGCATGGCGTGTGTGGGTGTACGCTGCATGCATGATGGCCACGACAGTCGGGCAACAGCAGCTGGTGGCGGCTCGGGCCGCCTTCGCCGAGGGCGACGTGCAGTCGCTGGCGATGCTGCCCCTGCCGTTGCAGCAGTCCTGGCAGCGCTCGCATGCGGCGGGTGTGCGCCCCGGGCAGGAGCCGTATTACCCGCCGTTGCAGGGCAATGGACACCGCTTGGAGTCCCGCGATGACCGCCGCCTGGCGCGTTGCGTGCAGCCGGAACTGGAGCAGTTGTGGGCCGCGTTCGGTGCGCGTGGGTGGACGATGTTCTGCGCCAACCGTGAGGGCATGGTGATCGTGCATCGCGCCCATGGCCTGGAAGATGCAGCGCTGCTGCGGCCGATCCAGGTGGGCCGGCGGCTGGGCGAGGCCGAGATCGGTACCACCGCGCCTGCGGTCAGCCTGGCCGACGACCTTCCCGCATTGGTACGCGGCAATGAACACTATCTGCAGCGGTTCGCCCCCGTGTTCTGCCTGAGTGAGCCGCTGCATGACCTGCAGGGGCAGGTCTGTGGTGCGATCGACATCACTGGGCTGGGGGAGCGCGATCCGGCGTTGCTGCAGGGCTATTTCCGGCAGGCAGCGCTGGCCATCGAGAACCGCTTGATGCATACGCTCAGCGATGTGCATCTGCTGGCGGTTCAGCATGATCCGCGCTGGTTGGCATCACCGCTGCAGGGCTTGTTGGCGGTGCAGGAAGACGGCCAGTTGCTTTGCGCCAATCGCGTCGCCCGGCGCCTGCTCGGCCTGCCGCGGCGTGGGCCGCTGCCGCTGCTTTCGCTGGACACGCTGTTTGCCGGCGCCAGCGCAGCACAGCGACGTCGACTGCTGCAGCCCGGCCCTGCGCATCGGGTGCGACTGGGCGAGGGCAGTGCGGTCCATCTGCAGCATCTGCAGGCACCGCGCGCCGCACGGACACGTTCACCGGCTACGGCCGCAGCGCCCGTGCAGGCGGCACCATTGCGTGACCAGCAGCGCGATGCGGCACGGCGAGCCGCCCATACCGCCGAAGGCAACCTCAGCCTCGCCGCACGCCAGCTCGGCATCTCGCGGACAACGCTGTACAAACTGCTGCGCGAGTGAGGCCGGCCACCGAGGCCGGCGCTACATCGCGGTGTCGATCAATCGCGGAAGTTGTTGAACTGCAGCGGCAGTTCGAACTTGCCGGCCTTCAGCACGGCGATGGCGTCCTGCAGGTCGTCGCGCTTCTTGCCCATCACCCGCAGCTTGTCGCCGTTGATCTGGGTTTCCACCTTCAGCTTGGCTTCCTTCAGCGCCGCAGCGATCTTCTTGGCGATCTTCTGCTCGATGCCCTGCTTGACGGTGATCTTCTGCCGGGCCTGCGCAAGGTTGGTTTCCACGTCGCCATATTCCAGGCTGAGCACGTCGATGCTGCGGGCGGCCAGGCGAGCGCGCAGGATGTCGTTCATCTGCTTGAGCTGGAACTCGCTCGGTGCGGACTGGGTGATCACTTCGCCGTCGCGCTCGAACTTGGCGTCCACGCCCTTGAAGTCGAAACGGGTGGCAAGCTCACGGTTGGCCTGGTCGAGCGCATTGGTCAGTTCGTGGGTGTCGACTTCGGACACAACGTCGAAGGAAGGCATGGGCGTTACTCCGCAGAAATCAGTGGCGGCCATTCTATCGCGCCGGTCGCGGCGGCAACGCCCGTGGTCGGCGATAATGGGCCATGAATGTGCAACGCTCCCCTTCGCGCGCCGTGGCCTGGATGGTCGCTGCTGTCGCCTGTTTCTCGCTGATGGACGCCGGCATGAAGCAGCTCTCGGCCGGCTATCCCTCGCTGCAGGTCACCTTCCTGCGTGGCGCGGCGTCGCTGCCCTTCGTGCTGGTCTGGGTGCTGGCCAGTGCCGGGCCACGCTCGTTGATCCCGCGCCGCTGGGGGCTGCACCTGCTGCGCGGCGGGCTGGGCATGGCGATGATCGGCTGCTTCGTGTTCGCCCTGCGCGACCTGCCGCTGTCCACCGCCTACACCATTTATTTCGTCGCGCCGCTGCTGATTGCCGCACTGTCGGTGCCGCTGCTGGGCGAGCGGGTCGGGCCGCGGCGCTGGGTCGCCATCGGCATCGGCCTGGTCGGCGTGCTGGTGGTGCTGCGGCCGGGCGTGGGCGGTTTCATCTCGGTGCCGGGCCTGATGGTGCTGGCCGCCGCCACCGCCTATGCCATCGCCGCGATCACCGTCAGCCTGTTGACCCGCACCGATACCTCGCAGTCGATGGTGGTCTGGTTCCTGGTCATCATGGCCATCGGCGCCGGGCTGCTGGCTATCCCCGGCTGGGTGCCGCTGCAGATGGCGCATGCGCCGTTGATCGCCGGCATGGGCCTGGCCGGGGCGCTGGGCCAGATCGCGCTGACCAAGGCCTTCCAGTTGGGTGAGGCATCGATGATCGCACCGCTCGAATACAGCGGCCTGGTCTGGGTGATCGGCTGGGACCTGGCCTTCTGGGGACAGCTGCCCGATGGCTACACCTGGGCGGGCGCGGCAATCATCGTCGCCTCGGGCCTGTACCTGCTGCACCGCGAACGGGTGAACCGGCAGGAGCCGCCGAAACCGTTGGACCATCCCTGAACCGATCTGGCTGGGGACGGGGCCGCCGATGTGCCGATGCGGGCGTCTTAGAACCAAAAGGAATAACATTCTGGCCCATGGCGCGGGCGCGCGAGCGCCAGCGCTGGTAGGCTGCACGCCCCTTCCATCGCCCTCCCGGTGAGCTGATCCCGTGATCGAGTTCCAGCGCCTGCACAAATCCTATGCCGTTGCCGGCCGCGCGGTCAGCGCGCTGCAGCCGCTGGACCTGACCATCGAGGCCGGCGAGGTGTTCGGCATCATCGGTCATTCCGGTGCGGGCAAATCGACGCTGATCCGCATGATCAACCGCTTGGAGGAGCCCAGTGGTGGCCGCCTGCTGATCGCCGGCGAAGATGTCACCGCGCTGGATCCGGAAGGCCTGCGCGCGCTGCGCCGCCGGATCGGCATGATCTTCCAGCACTTCAACCTGCTGTCCTCGCGCACGGTGGCCGGCAATGTCGCCTTTCCGCTGGAGCTGGCCGGCACGCCGAAGGCCGAGATCGATGCGCGCGTGGCCGAGCTGCTGCAGACCGTGGGCCTGCAGGCGCATGCGGACAAGTACCCGGCGCAGTTGTCGGGCGGCCAGAAGCAACGTGTGGGCATCGCCCGCGCACTGGCCACCCGCCCGCAGATCCTGCTGTGCGATGAGGCCACCAGCGCGCTCGATCCGCAGACCACCGCGTCGGTGCTGGCGCTGCTGTCGAAGATCAACCGCGAACTGGGCCTGACCATCGTGCTGATCACCCACGAGATGGACGTGATCCGTCGCGTCTGCGACCGCGTGGCCGTGCTTGATGCCGGCCAGCTGGTCGAGACCGGCCCGGTAACGAAGGTGTTCCTGCACCCGCAGCACCCGACCACCCGCCGTTTCGTCAGCGAATCGGAGCAGGTGGACGAGGGCACCCTGCACCGCGACTTCGACGCGGTCGGTGGCCGTGTCGTGCGCCTGACCTTCCTCGGCGCCGACACCTACGAACCCCTGCTCGGCAGCGTCGCGCGGCAGACCGGGGTCGACTACAACATCCTGTCCGGGCGTATCGACCGGATCAAGGACACCCCGTATGGCCAGCTGATCGTCGCCCTGGTGGGCGGTGACCAGTCCGCCGCGCAGGCCGCATTCGTGGCTGCCGGCGTGCATGTTGAGGAACTGCGTCGATGATCATCGCCACCGCCGGCGGCTTCTTCCGTCACCTGGATGCAGGCAAGTGGGCCGACATCGGCCAGGCCACCATCGACACCCTGCTGATGCTTGCCGGTTCGCTGCCGCTGACCCTGGCCATCGGCCTGCCGCTGGGCGTGCTGCTGTACCTGTTCGGTGCGCCACAGCTGAAACGCCGGCCGGTTGCCTACGGCGTGCTGGCGCTGGTGGTGAACCTGCTGCGCTCGGTGCCCTTCATCATCCTGATGATCGTGCTGATCCCGGTGACCCTGTTCATGATGGGCACCTCGCTGGGCGTGCGTGGCGCGATCGTGCCGCTGGTCATCGGCGCTGCGCCGTTCTATGCGCGGCTGGTGGAAACCGCGCTGCGTGAAGTGGACCGCGGGGTGATCGAGGCGACCCAGGCAATGGGTGCCACCACCTGGCAGCTGGTCACCCGCGTGCTGCTGCCCGAAGCACGGCCGGGCCTGATTGCCGGTGCCACGGTGACCACCGTGGCCCTGATCGGCTTCACCGCGATGGGCGGTGCGATCGGTTCCGGTGGCTTGGGCGACCTGGCCTTCCGCGACGGCTACCAGCGCTCGCACACCGACGTGGCGCTGGTCACGGTGGTCCTTTTGCTGGTGCTGGTGCAGCTGCTGCAGATGCTGGGCGACCGCCTGGTCGCGCATTACAGCCGCAGATAACAGAATGCCGGGCGGCGCCCGGCATCGTTCAGGGTAGTGCCGGCCGCTGGCCGGCAACCTCATGTCTGGTAGTGCCGGCCGCTGGCCGGCAACCTCATGAACGCGGGAAGCACCGTGCAGTTGCCGGCCAGCGGCCGGCACTACCACCGTGTGCAGTCAACGCACGTTCGGTACTTCGTAGCCCAGCTTGCCGACCTGCTCGGCGTGCTGCGGCACGCGCTTGAGCTTGTCGGTGTTGACCCCGTACTCGTCGCGCAGGCGTTCGGCCAGGTCCTTGTACAGGGCCTTGTCCATGTCAGGCGTGCGGGCGAAGATCCAGGCCATCTCGCGGCCCGGGTAGCCGATCAGCGCCCAGGAATAGTCCGGCGCTACTTCCAGTACCCGCGAATGGGTCGGCACGACCCGGTAGAACCAGGTGCGCCAGCCGTGGTTGCCACTGTCGGGATCGACGCTGGCGCGCGCACGGATTTCCTGCAGCGGTTCACCGAAACCATCGCGGTAGCGATAGGTGATGGCGACCTTGTGGTCCTCGCGCAGCTCGTACTGGTTGACGCTGGCGACGTGGCCGCGCTCGATGAAGTTCGGCACGCGGCCGATCACGTACCAGGTCCCCATGAAGCGCTGCAGGTCGATCACCCCATCTGCAGAGGCTTCCGCGGCGCTGTTGCGGGACGACGGTGGGGAATTGGCAGCCACTGCCGGACCGCCCAGGGACAGGGCCAGCAACACAGCGCAGAGCGGGCGGATCGAGGTCATGCGGGAGCGGGCTCCAGTGGGCTTGCCCGCGCATGGTCACTGTGTGCACGCCATCCGTCAATGGTGTCGCAGCCGGTGAGAAGCCCCGCAGCCAAGCTGACCGGCATCGACCACCGGAGAATCCGCATGCGCACACGTCCCCGCCACCGCCCGCCAACTGAACGCGTCAGCGAACGCGCCGATCCGCGCCTGTTGCGGGTGGTGCCGCAGCTCGCCCTCGCTGGCTTGGCCGTGGTGCTGGTGTGGCCGGCCGCGCGCGGCAGCAGTGCCTGGCTGGGCTGGTTGCCGCTGTGGCTGGTCGGCATGCCGTTGGCGGCCTGGTGGGCACTGCTGCGCTGCCCGTTGCCAACGCTGGCCGCGCTCCGCTCGCTGCGACGCGACCATGGGCAGGCCCGGCGGCGCTCCCCCACGCGTACGCGCAAGGCGCACACCGCCACGGCCTGACCTTCGACACGGGGGCGGCCCCGGTGATCCATGCTAGCGTTTCACGGCTAATGACTGCCTGGAGCTGCAATGTCACGATTCGCTTCCGCCTGCCTGCTGGCCGGCATGATGACCGCTGCCTCGGTGGGTACCGCCGTGGCCGCTGAAGACACCGACCGTTACGCCTGGCTGGAGGACGTCACCGGCGACAAGCCGTTGTCCTGGGTCAAGGAACAGAACGCCAAGTCCGAGGCGCGCCTGGCGCAGACCCCGGCCTTCAAGCAGATGGAGAGCAGCATCCGCGAGGTGCTCGACTCGGACGCCAAGATTCCCGGCGTGCAGAAGATCGGCGATTACTACTACAACTTCTGGAAGGACAAGCAGCACGAGCGCGGCCTGTGGCGTCGCACCACCCTGGCCGAGTACCGCAAGGCCTCGCCGACCTGGGAAACCGTGCTCGACCTGGATGCGCTGAACAAGGCCGAAAACGAGAACTGGGTCTGGCACGGCGCTGACTGCCTGCGTCCGGATTACAGCCGCTGCCTGATCGCGCTGTCGCGCGGCGGTGCCGACGCCGATGTCACCCGCGAGTTCGACCTGGCCAGCAAGAGCTGGATCAAGGACGGCTTCTTCCGTCCCGAATCGAAGGGCGGCCTGAGCTGGATCGACCGCGACACCGTGTTCGTCTACACCGATTTCGGCAGCGGCTCGATGACCACCTCCGGTTACCCGCGCGTGGCCAAGCTGTGGAAGCGTGGCACGCCTATGTCCGCCGCCAGCCTGGTCTACGAAGGCAAGCCGGAAGACATGTACATCGCGGCGATGCACGATGACACCCCGGGCTTCGAGCGCAACCTGGTCAGCCGTACGCTGGCCTTCTACAACAACGAGATCTACCTGCGCGGCGACGATGGCAAGCTGACCAGGATCGATGCGCCGAACTCGGCCGAGAAGGGCCTGCACAAGCAGTGGCTGACCCTGGAACTGCGCGATCCGTGGACCGTGGGTGGCAAGACCTACGCCTCCGGCGCACTGCTGGTGACCAAGCTGGATGATTTCCTGGCCGGCAAGCGTGACTTCGAGGTGCTGTTCACCCCGACCGCGACCACCTCGCTGGCCAGTGCCTCGTGGACCAAGAACCACCTGGTGCTGAATGTGCTGGACGACGTCAAGAACCGCCTGTCGGTGCTGACCCCGACCGCCAAGGGCTGGCAGAAGAACGATTTCGTCGGCGCGCCGGCCTTCGGCACCCTGGGCGTCAGTGCGGTCGACAGCAATGACAGCGATGCAGTGTGGCTGACCGCCACCGATTACCTGACCCCGACCACCCTGGCGATCGCCGACATCGGCAAGGCACCGGAAGTGCTCAAGACCATGCCGGCGTTCTTCGATGCCGACGGCAAGGTGATCGAGCAGCATTTCGCCACCAGCAAGGACGGTACCCGCGTGCCGTACTTCGTGGTGCACGACAAGGCGATGAAGCTTGACGGCTCCAACCCGACCCTGCTGTACGGCTACGGTGGTTTCGAGATTTCGCTGACCCCGTCGTACTCGGGCGGCATGGGCCGCGCCTGGCTGGAGAAGGGCGGCGTGTACGTGGTCGCCAACATCCGTGGTGGTGGCGAGTACGGCCCGCGCTGGCACCAGGCGGCGCTGAAGCAGAACCGTCACAAGGCCTATGAAGACATGGCCGCGGTTGCCCAGGACCTGGTCACCCGCAAGATCACTTCTGCCAAGCACCTGGGCGTGCAGGGCGGCAGCAACGGTGGCCTGCTCACCGGCAACATGCTGACCCAGTACCCGGAGCTGTTCGGTGCGGTGGTGGTGCAGGTTCCGCTGCTGGACATGAAGCGTTACAGCCACCTGCTGGCCGGCGCGTCGTGGATGGCCGAGTACGGCAACCCGGACACCAGCGACTGGGAGTTCATCAAGACCTTCTCGCCGTACCACCTGTTCGACGCGAAGAAGAGCTACCCGCCGGTGCTGTTCACCACCTCCACCCGCGATGACCGCGTGCATCCGGGCCACGCCCGCAAGATGGCCGCGAAGATGATCGATGCCGGCAAGGACGTGACCTACTACGAGAACATCGAAGGCGGTCATGGCGGTGCAGCCAACAACGCGCAGGCCGCGCACATGTCCGCACTGGCCTACAGCTTCCTGTGGGAGCGGTTGGGCGGTAAATGATGAAATGAAAAACGCCGCCCTCGGGCGGCGTTTTTCGTTGGTTATTCGTTGAACGGTAGCGCCGGGCCATGCCCGGCGCTACCGGAATCGTTTCAATCCGCGCGCGATACGCTCCACCGCTTCCTGCAGCCGCGGCACTTCCTGGGTATAGGCCAGGCGTACGTGCTGGTTCGATCGATGGAAGCCGAAATCCAGGCCCGGGGTGAACGCCACGTGCTCGGTTTCCAGGAAGTGTGCGCAGAACGCCTGCGCGTCATCGGTGAACGCGCTGACGTCGGCGTACAGGTAGAACGCCCCCTGCGGCTCCACTTCGATGCGGAAGCCAAGCTCGCGCAGCGCCGGCAGCAGGAAGTCGCGGCGCTGCTGGAAGGCCTGGCGGCGTTGCTCGAAGATCGCCATCGCCTCGTCGCTGAAACAGGCAAGGGCCGCGTGCTGGGCGATGCTCGAAGCGCTGATGTACAGGTTCTGCGCCAGCTTCTCCAGGTCGGGGACCGCCGCCGGTGGCGCCACCAGCCAGCCCAGTCGCCAGCCGGTCATGCCGAAGTACTTGGAGAAACTGTTCAGCACGAACGCGCTGTCATCGACCTGCAGCACGCTCGCTGCATCCAGGCCGTAGGTCAGGCCGTGATAGATCTCGTCGACCACCAGGTGGCCGCCGCGCGCATGCAGTGAAGCCGAGAGGGCCGCAAGTTCATCGGCTGACAGCACGGTGCCGGTGGGATTGGCCGGCGACGCCACCAACGCGCCGACGCTGTCGGCGTTCCAGTGCTGCTGCACCAGCGAAGGGGTCAACTGGTAGGCCGTTTCGGGGCCGACCGGAACGAGCTGCGCGCCGCCTTCCACCAGCCGCAGGAAGTGGCGGTTGCACGGATAACCGGGATCGGCCAGCAGCCAGTGGCGGCCGGGGTCGACCAGCAGGCTGCTGGCCAGCAGCAGCGCGCCGGAGCCGCCCGGCGTGACCAGGATGCGTTCGGGGTCGATATCCAGGCCGTAATGACTGCGATAGAAACCGCTGATCGCCTGGCGCAGGGCGGGCAGGCCGCGTGCGGCGGTGTAGCGGGTGTGGCCGGCGGCCAACGCCGCCTGGCCGGCACGCACGACCGGCTCGGCGGTGGTGAAGTCCGGTTCGCCGATCTCCAGATGGATCACATCGTGACCGGCCTGTTCCAGCGCCTGTGCGCGGGCCAGCAGGGACATCACATGGAAGGGAGCGATTTCGTGGCTGCGCCGGCTGTAGCCCGGCGTGTGGGGCAGGGTACTCATGCCCCACATGGTACGCCGGGTGTCCCGGTAGTGCCGGCCGCTGGCCGGCAACCTCGGGATGAACAGTCTGCTGCCGTTGCCGGCCAGCGGCCGGCACTACCTCCGCGCGTCCATGACGATCCGCAGGGTTGCCCGCAGCCCCCCTGCCACCCAGACTCAGGCGCAAGGACGCCATTGCATTGCCGATCAAGGAGCCTTATTTCATGAAATCCACTCTCTGCCTGTTGCTTGCGAGCCTGATGACCAGCACCGCTACCGCCGCCACCCCGCCCGTTCCGCCGGATGTTGAGAAGCGTCCGCACGTGGTCAAGGCGCCGTTCGGCGCGACCCGCAACGATGACTATTACTGGCTGCGCGACGACAAGCGCGAGGACAAGGCCATGCTGGCCTACCTGCAGGCCGAGAACGCCTACGCCGACCAGCTGCTGGCACCACTGAAGCCGCTGGAGGATGCGCTGTACGGCGAGATCGTCGGCCGCATCAAGCAGGACGATGCCAGCGTGCCGGCGCGCGAGCGCGGCTACTGGTACTACAGCCGCTACGAGACCGGCCAGGACTATCCCATCCATGCGCGCCGCAAGGCCAGCATGGACGCGCCGGAAGAGGTCCTGCTCAACGTCAACACGATGGCTGCCGGCAAGGGCTATTTCAGCGTCGGCTCGATGGAGGTCAGCCAGGACAACCAGCTGCTGGCCTGGGCCGACGATGACGTGGGCCGCCGCCAGTACGTCATCCGCTTCAAGGACCTGCGCACCGGCGCGGTGCTGCCGGATACGATCACCGGCACCTCGGGCGACCTGGTCTGGGCCGACGACAACCGCACCGTGCTGTATGTCGAGAACGATCCGGAAACCCTGCTGACCGTGCGGGTGAAGAAGCACGTGCTGGGCACCCCGGCCAGCGCCGACACCGTCGTCTACGAAGAGAAGGACGACAGCTTCTACATGGGCATCGGCCGCACCCGCGACGATCGCTTCATCACCATCGGCGTGCACAGCACCGTGTCCTCCGAAGAGCGCTACGCGCCGGCCAGCGACCCGACCACGTTCACCGTGCTCGCCCCGCGCCAGCGCGACGTGGAGTACGACGCCGACCACTATGATGGCCGCTGGGTGATCCGCACCAACGATGGCGCGAAGAACTTCAAGCTGGTGACCGCACCGACCGATGCCACCTCGCGTGCGCAGTGGAAGGACTGGATCGCCCATGACGATGCGGTGTTCATCGAAGGCTTCGAACTGTTCGATACCTACACCGCCATCGCCGAACGTTCCGAAGGCCTGGAGCGCATCCGCCTGCTGTTCAAGGACGGTCGCAACGACTACGTGAAGGCCGACGAACCGGCCTATTCGATGGGCCTGGGCGACAACACCGAGGCTGACACCACGTGGCTGCGCTACGTGTACACCTCGATGACCACGCCGACCACGGTGTACGAACTGAACACCGCCACCGGCGAGCGTCGCCAGCTGAAGCAGCAGCCGGTGATCGGCTATGACCCCTCGAAGTACGAGACCGACCGGGTGTGGATCACCGCGCGCGACGGGGTGAAGGTGCCGGTGTCGCTGGTCTATCGCAAGGGCTACAGGAAGGATGGCACCGGCGCGCTGTTCCAGTACGCCTACGGCAGCTACGGCATGTCGATGGACCCCTACTTCAACCAGACGGCGGTGAGCCTGCTCGACCGTGGCGTGGTGTACGCCATCGCCCACATCCGCGGTGGCCAGGAAATGGGCCGCGACTGGTACGAGAACGGCAAGCTGCTGCACAAGCAGAACACCTTCAACGACTTCATCGACGTCACCCGTGGCCTGGTGGCACAGGGCTGGGCGGCGAAGGACCGTGTCGCCGCGTCCGGTGGCAGCGCCGGTGGCCTGCTGATGGGCGCCATCGCCAACCAGGCGCCGCAGGACTACCGCGTGCTGGTGGCGCAGGTGCCGTTCGTGGACGTGGTCACCACCATGCTCGACCCGACCATCCCGCTGACCACCAACGAGTACGACGAGTGGGGCAACCCCGAGCAGAAGCCGTACTACGAGTACATGCTGTCCTACTCGCCCTACGACAACGTGAAAAAGCAGGCCTATCCGTCGCTGTTCGTGGGTACCGGCCTGTGGGATTCGCAGGTGCAGTACTGGGAACCGGCCAAGTGGGTGGCCAAGCTGCGTGATGACAACACCAGCACCTTCCCGATCCTGTTCCGCACCAACATGGAAGCCGGCCACGGCGGCAAGTCCGGGCGCTTCCAGCGTTACCGCGAACTGTCCGAGTCGTATGCATTCGTGCTGCAGCAGCTGGGCATCGAAACGCCCGCGGCCGGTGCTGCGACGGAATGACGCATCGTGGCGGCGGTGATATCGCCGCCGCCACCTGCGCTCGGTATCCTTGCGCGATGCGCCCGCCCGAACCGCCCGCCACCAAGGACCTGCCAACGCCCGCCCGGCCGGTGCGGTTCCGTTGGGCGTGGTGGCTGCTGGCCTATGCCAGCCTGGGCACCGGCATCGTCGGCATCTTCGTGCCGGGGCTGCCTACCACCGTATTCATCCTGATCTCGGCCTGGGCCGCCTCGCGCGGCTCCGAGCGCCTGCACGGCTGGCTGCTGCAGCACCCGCGCTTCGGCCCGGCCATCGCCAACTGGCAGGCACATGGTGCGGTGAGCCGCTACGGCAAATGGATGGCCACGATCACCATGGCGGTGTGCGCCGGCATCATGCTGTGGTGCGTGCCGGTGGCCTGGGTGAAGTGGTTCTCCATCGGCAGCATGACCGTGGTGGCGATCTGGCTGTGGACCCGGCCGCTGCCGCCGGCCGATTGATCTCTCCCGCCGGGCATGGCCCGGCGTTACCGCGGTGCCGGGTTGCGGTGGCGCCGGGCCATGCCCGGCGGATGCCTGACGCGGCACCCTGTACCAACCGCTCAGCCGCCAATGGCTATACTCGGGGCATGAACATCCCCCATCGCAATGTCATCCTGATTCCGCTGGCAGCGGCCTCGCTGCTGTTCCTCGCCGCATGCGGCAACAAGGGCCCGCTGGTGCTGCCGCAGAAGCCGGTGCCGGTGGAAGAAACCGTCGAACCGGCCGCTGATGCCGACGCCACGCCTGCTGCCACCCAGGCCCCGCGCGACGGCAGTCCGTCCGTCACTCCTGATCCGGCCAAGAAGGTGGACGACGGGAATGAGTAAGGCCGGTACCAACGGCCTGCGCTTCAGCAAGATGCACGGCGCGGGCAACGATTTCGTAGTGATCGACCTGCGCGACGGCACCCCGCCGCCCACCCCGGAACTGGCCGCGCGCCTGGCCGACCGCCATACCGGCGTCGGCTGCGACCAGATCCTGACCATCGAGCCGCCGCGCGCCGAAGGCTCCGTCGCCTCTTACCGCATCTGGAACGCCGATGGTTCCAATTCCGAGCAGTGCGGCAACGGCGCGCGCTGCATCGCTGCCTGGCTGGTGCGCGAGGGCAGTGCGCAGGGCGACCGCTTCGTCATCGACAGCCCGCTGGCCAGCCACGCCGTGGATGTCCTCGGCGATGGCCAGTACGCGGTGGCGATGGGCGTGCCGCTGTTCGATCCGGCGCAGGTGCCGCTGATCGGCTTCGCCCACCCGCGCGAAGAGTACCTGCTGCCACTGCAGGGTGAGACCGTGCGCTTCGCGGCGGTGTCGATGGGCAATCCGCACGCGGTGATTGAAGTGGGCCTGGTCGATGCCGCACCGGTCGAGCGCGTGGGCGGACTGCTGCAGCAGCATGCCTCGTTCCCGAAGTCGGTGAACGTGGGCTTCGCTCAGGTAATGGGCCCGGAACATGTGCGCCTGCGCGTGTTCGAGCGCGGCGTCGGTGAAACCCTGGCCTGCGGCAGTGGCGCCTGCGCGGCGGCAGTGACCCTGATGCATCGCGGCCGCCTGCAGCGCGATGCGCGCATCAGCCTGCCTGGTGGCGACCTGCGCATCCAGTGGCCGGGCGATGGCCAGGCGGTGGTGATGGCGGGCCCGACCGCATTCGTCTTCGAAGGGGAGTGGATCGCATGACTGAGACCGTCGACAAGCTCGGTGCCCATGAAGTCGCCGCCTGGTTGCGGCGCCATCCGGGTTTCCTCAAGCAGTTCCCGGACCTGGCGCTGACCCTGGTGGTCCCACGCGATGACGGCCCGACCGCATCGCTGGCCAGCTACCAGCTGGAAGTGCTGCGCGAGAAGAACCGCGAGCTGGCGCGACGGTTGGCCGACCTGGGCGCGACCGCGCAGGTCAACGAGCGGCTGGCGGTACGCACGCATCAGCTCACCCTGGCCCTGATGAAGCAGGACAACGCCGCCGATACGCTGCGCGCGATGGCGGCGTCACTGCAGGAAGATTTCGCCGGCGATCTGGTGCGGCTGGTCGTGCATGCGCCGGTGGCCGGGCTGGAGCAGGCCGAGTGGCTGCAGGTGCTGGCTGCCGATGATGTGCAGCTGGGCCCGTTCCGCGACTGCCTGAAGGATGGTGAGCCGATCTGCGGCCGCCTGCACAGCGACAAGAACGCGGTGCTGTACGGCGCGCGCAGCGAGGAAGTGCAGACCACCGCGCTGCTGCCGCTGCCGGGTGTTGGCCTGATCGCGGTGGGCAGCCATGATCCGAACCGCTTCTATCCCGGCATGGGCACGCTGTTCCTGCGGATGATGGGCGAGGCCCTGGTGACCGGGCTCAAGCGCTTCGCGGATTGAGCGGGAAACGACGACGATGAGCGCGGTGCAGGCGTTCCTTCAGCACCTGCAGGTGGAGCGGCGGATGTCGGCGCATACGCTCGATGCCTATCGCCGCGACCTGGACGCGTTGTCGGTGTGGGCCGAACCCCGCGGGGTGGCCGTGGAGGCGCTGGATACCGACGCGGTGCGCCAGTTCGTTGCCGATGAACACCGCCGTGGCCTGTCGGCCAAGAGCCTGCAACGCCGGCTGTCGGCCTGCCGCAGCTTCTATGCCTGGCTGCTCAAGCATGGCCGCATCGAGGCCAGCCCGGCAGCGACGCTGAAGGCGCCGCGTGCGCCGCGACGGCTGCCGCAGGTGCTCGACGCCGATGAAGCCGTGCAGCTGGTTGAACTGGAACCGGAAGGCGAGCTGGGTCGTCGTGACCGCGCGCTGCTGGAACTGTTCTATTCCTCCGGCCTGCGCTTGAGCGAAGTCTGTGCGCTGACCTGGCGCGATCTGGATTTCGCCAGTGGCCTGGTCAACGTGATGGGCAAGGGCAACCGGCAACGTCGCGTCCCCTTCGGAAAGCCGGCACGCGAAGCGCTGCTGACCTGGCGCAGCGAAAGCGGTGGTAGTGGCGCCACACCGGTTTTCCCCGGCCGCAACGGGCCGATCAGCCAGCGCGCGGTGCAGATCCGCATCCGCCAGCTGGCGCAGCGCCAGGGCCTGTTCAAGCACGTGCACCCGCACATGCTGCGGCACAGTTTCGCCAGCCACATCCTGGAATCCTCCGGTGACCTGCGCGGTGTGCAGGAACTGCTCGGCCATGCCGACATCGCCACCACGCAGATCTACACCCATCTGGATTTCCAGCATCTGGCCAAGGTCTACGATGCGGCGCATCCGCGCGCGAAACGTCGCAAAGACCCGCCCGACACGGTGGGGTAGCGCCGGGCCATGCCCGGCGGCTGTGCGATCCATGTGTCGTGTACGCGACACCGCCCGCGCTGCGCGCTCGCCGGGCATGGCCCGGCGCTACCGGAACGGCCGCCGCTTGATCTGGATCAGGGCGGGGCAGTGGTCGCCGGTGCATCGTGGCCGCAGGCCACGACGAGATGCCGACCATGGCAAAGCCCATTCCGCTGCGCCCCAAGCACCCCGAGCGCATCTGCTGGGGCTGCGACCGTTACTGCGCTGCCGACGCACTGGCCTGTGGCAACGGCTCGGGCCGCACCCAGCACCCGATCGAGACGCAGGGTGAGGACTGGTACGTGGCGTGGGGCATTGAACCCAATCCGGACCGGCCTTCGCAGGCCAAGCGCTGAACGGCAGCTATCGGCACGGGCTTGATCGCTTCGGCGGCTGTCCCCATGTCCCGTGAACAGCTATCGGAGGCCGCATGGACCCCAGTCAGAATCCCACCGTTTTCCACGCCACCACCATCGTCTGCGTTCGTCGCGGCGAGCACGTGGCCATTGCCGGCGACGGCCAGGTCACCCTCGGCCACACGGTGATGAAGGGCAACGCACGCAAGGTCCGCCGCCTTGGCCGCGATGGCCAGGTACTGGCCGGCTTTGCCGGTGCCGCCGCCGATGCCTTCACCCTGTTCGAGCTGTTCGAAGCCAAGCTGGAAAAGCATGGCCAGCTGCAGCGTGCCGCGGTGGAACTGGCCAAGGATTGGCGCACCGAGCGCCGCCTCGGCAAGCTCGAAGCCCTGCTGGCGGTGGCCGACAAGGAAACCTCGCTGATCATCAGCGGCACCGGCGACGTGATCGAGCCGGAGGACGGCATCATCGCCATCGGTTCCGGTGGTTCGTATGCGCTGTCCGCTGCACGTGCGCTGATGGCGCACACCGAACTGGATGCACGCACCATCGCCAGCGAAGCGATCAACATCGCCGGCGACATCTGCATCTACACCAACCGCAACGTGGTGGTCGAGGAGTTGTGACGGGGAACCGTCACACGCATTCCTGATCCGCCGGGCATGGCCCGGCGCTACCGACAACGCATTCGTGAGCACACCCATGCCGCACAAGATCGAAGTTTCCTCCGCCACCATGACCCCGCGCGAGATCGTGCAGGAGCTGGACCGGCACATCGTCGGCCAGCATGACGCCAAGCGCGCGGTCGCCATCGCCCTGCGCAACCGCTGGCGCCGCATGCAGCTGCAGCCCGAGCTGCGCAACGAGGTCATGCCCAAGAACATCCTGATGATCGGCCCGACCGGCGTCGGCAAGACCGAGATCGCGCGCCGCCTGGCCACGCTGGCCAACGCGCCGTTCGTCAAGGTCGAAGCGACCCGCTTCACCGAAGTCGGCTATGTCGGCAAGGATGTCGAGCAGATCATCCGTGACCTGGCCGATACCGCCGTCAAGCTGTACCGCGAACAGGCCAAGGTGCGCGTGCGCACGCAGGCCGAAGAGCGCGCCGAAGACCGCATCCTCGATGCGCTGCTGCCGCGCCGCAGCGGTGGCATCGGCTTCGACCCGGAGGCTGCGCGCAACGAACCGTCGGCGCAGGACAACGAGACCCGCATCAAGTTCCGCAAGATGCTGCGCAATGGCGAGCTGGACGATCGCGAGATCGAGCTCGACCTGACCGCCAACGTCAGCATGGACATCATGACCCCGCCGGGCATGGAGGAAATGGGCCAGCAGCTGAAGTCGATGTTCGCCAACCTCGGTGGTGGCGCCAAGGCCCACAAGCGCACGCTGACCATCAAGGCCGCGCGTCCGCTGCTGCAGGAGGAAGAGGCCGGCAAGCTGGTCAACGAGGACGACATCCGCACTGCCGCGATCGAGGCCTGCGAGCAGCACGGCATCGTGTTCATCGACGAGATCGACAAGGTCGCCAAGCGGGGTGACAACGTGGGCGGTGGCGATGTCTCGCGCGAAGGCGTGCAGCGCGATCTGCTGCCGCTGGTGGAAGGTTCCAACGTGTCCACCAAGTACGGCACGATCAAGACCGACCACATCCTGTTCATCGCATCGGGTGCGTTCCACCTGGCCAAGCCCAGTGACCTGATCCCGGAACTGCAGGGTCGCTTCCCGATCCGCGTGGAGCTGGGTGCGCTGAGCAAGGCTGATTTCGTGCGCATCCTGACCGAGCCGAAGGCTGCGCTGACCAAGCAGTACGAAGCGCTGCTGGCCACCGAAGGCGTCAAGGTCAGCTTCACCACCGATGCCATCGACCGCCTGGCCGAGATCGCCTTCCAGGTGAACGAGCGCCAGGAGAACATCGGTGCGCGCCGCCTGCATACCGTGCTGGAGCGCCTGCTGGATTCGCTCAGCTACGAAGCACCGGACCGCGATGGTGAAACCCTGGCCATCGACAGTGCCTATGTCGATGCGCACCTGGGTGAACTGGTGCAGGACCCGGACCTGAGCCGTTACATCCTGTAACCGGGAATGCGAAAAGGCCGCCGAAAGGCGGCCTTTTTCGTTATGCAGGGTCGGATCCCTCGCCATGGCGAGGGCTCCGACCCGTTACGTACTCGCCGGGCATGGCCCGGCGCTACCTTTGTGGCCGAATCTGCGGTAGCGCCGGGCCATGCCCGGCGGCGCCGTCACGCCTCCGGCAGCGGCTCGGGCACCGAACCCGGTACGAACACGCCTTCCTTCACGTAGGCGGCCAGGGTCATGTCCAGCGCCAGCATGCCGTCGCGCTTGAGGTCCATCAGGTCCGGTTCGACCATCGCCCCGTGCAGCACGCCGAGCACGGTGGCGTGCAGCATGCGCGCGGCGATCTTCGGGTCGGCGCCGTCGCGCAGCTGGCCCAGGTCCTGGGCACGGCGCAGGGCGCGTTCCATCCGGTCGAGGGCATCGCGGAAACCGCTCTGCTGCAGTTCGGTCAGCACCCTGGTGTCGGCCGAGGCATCGCTGCGCAGCATGATCTCCATGGTCTTGCGCAGGCGCTCGTCCTCGGACAGCTCGATGAACGAGTGGATCATCACCGCCCGCAGGTCATGCACCGGCGTGTCGCGCTGGTCGGTGGAGGTGCGCTCCAGCTCCTGCATGAAGGGCAGGTGCACCCGTTCGACGATCGCGGTCAGCACCTCGCCCTTGTTCTTGAAATGCCAGTACACGGCGCCGCGGGTATAGCCGGCGCGGGCACCGATCATCTCCAGCGTGGTCCGGGCCACGCCGTGTTCGTGGAAACAGGCTTCGGCGGCATCCAGGATGCCTTCGCGGGTTGCCTGGGTGTCCTCTTTGGTTTTGCGGGCCATGAGCGGGTACGAGTGCGGGTGAAACGTGGCTGAATTGTACCGCTTTACAAACAAACACGCATGTATGTATATTTCCCTCCCATCATTCCCGTCGTGTGCGTGGCAGGCCTGTCCTGGCTCCCACTTCACGCGGGTGGGCGCTGTCCGCGCGGTCTTCACTCCTGCAAGGGGAGGGGCCGTCGTATCAGCACCTGCTGAGATCCCTCCCTTCAAGAGCCATTCCCATCATGTTGCTGAGCCGAATCCGACCCTTCGCGTTGTCGCTGGCGATCGCTGCCACCGTCGCTGCCTGTGGCGGCCAACCCCAGGCACCCGAACAGGGACCGGGCCAGGTCAGCGTGGTCACGCTGAAGTCCGAGACCGTCGGACTGACCCGTGAGCTGCCGGGCCGCACCAACGCCTTCCTGGTGGCCGAAGTGCGCCCGCAGGTCAACGGCATCGTCGCCAAGCGCCTGTTCACCGAGGGTGGGATGGTCAAGGCCGGCGAGCCGCTGTACCAGATCGAGGACGCCAGCTATCGCGCCCAGGCCAACAGTGCGCGTGCACAGCTGGCCCGCGCCGAAGCCACCGCCAATGCGGCGCGGCTGAGCGCCAAGCGCATCACCGAGCTGGCCAAGGTCGACGCGGTCAGCCAGCAGGATCTGGAAAACGCCGTGGCTGCGCAGAAGCAGGCAGAGGCCGATGTCGGCGCCGCCAAGGCCTCACTGGATGCCGCCAACGTGACCCTCGGCTATGCGCGCATCACCGCGCCGATCAGCGGCCGCATCGGCAAGTCCAGCGTCACCCAGGGCGCGCTGGTCAGCGCCGGCCAGGCCACGGCGCTGGCAACCGTGCAGCAGCTGGACCCGATCTACGTCGACCTGACCCAGTCCTCGGCCGAGCTGCTGCAGCTGCGCCGCGAACTGGCCGCCGGCCGCCTGCAGGACAACCAGCAGACGCCGGTCAGCATCCTGATGGAAGACGGCAGCACCTTCGAACACAAGGGCACGCTGGAGTTCTCCGAAGTCAGCGTCGATCCGGCCACCGGCAGCTTCGCGCTGCGGGTCAGGGTCGACAACCCCGATGGCCTGCTGATGCCGGGCATGTACGTGCGCGCGGTGATCGGCGGCGGTGTGCGCAGCGATGCGGTGCTGGTGCCGATGCAGGGCATCGCCCGCGATCCGAAGGGCGATACCAGTGCAATGGTGGTCGGCAAGGACAACAAGGTCGAAGTGCGCCCGGTCAAGGTCAGCCGCACCGTCGGCGACAAGTGGCTGGTCGAGGACGGCCTGAAGGCCGGCGACAAGGTCATCGTCGAAGGCCTGCAGAAGATCGGCCCGGGCATGCCCGTGAATGCCACCGAACAGGGCGCCGCCCCGGCCAAGCCGGCCGCCGCCCAACCTGCAGCTGCGGCCGCAGGCGCGAAGTAAGCGGAGAACTCCATGGCACGTTTCTTCATCGATCGACCCATCTTCGCGTGGGTCATCGCGATCATCATCATGCTCGCCGGCGGCCTGGCCCTGTTCAAGCTGCCGATCTCGATGTACCCCAACGTCGCACCGCCGGCGGTGGAAATCAGCGCCAGCTACCCGGGTGCTTCGGCCAAGGTGGTCGAAGACTCGGTGACGCAGATCATCGAGCAGAACATGAAGGGCCTTGATGGCCTGATCTATTTCTCCTCCAACAGTTCGTCCAATGGCCAGGCCACCATCACCCTGACCTTCGAGAGCGGGACCAACCCCGACATCGCCCAGGTGCAGGTGCAGAACAAGCTGCAGCTGGCGATGCCGCTGCTGCCGCAGGAAGTGCAGCGGCAGGGCATCAACGTGGCCAAGTCCAGCTCAGGCTTCCTGAACGTCATCGCGTTCGTGTCCGAAGACGGCAGCATGGATGCCAACGACATCGCCGACTACGTCGGTTCCAATGTCGTGGACCGTCTCAGCCGCGTTCCGGGCGTGGGCAACATCCAGGTGTTCGGTGGCAAGTACGCCATGCGCATCTGGCTGGACCCGAACAAGCTGCACACCTACGGTATGTCGGTGCCGGAAGTGGTCGCTGCGGTGAAGGCACAGAACGCGCAGGTGGCCATCGGCCAGCTGGGTGGTGCGCCGTCGGTGAAGGGCCAGCAGCTCAACGCCACCATCAACGCGCAGTCGCGCCTGCAGACCCCGGAACAGTTCCGCAACATCATCGTGCGCGGTGCGCAGGACGGTGCCGAACTGCGCTTGGGCGATGTTGCCCGCGTCGAGCTGGGCGCCGAGTCGTACGACTTCGTCACCCGCTACAACGGGCAGCCGGCCAGCGGCCTGGCGGTCACGCTGGCCACCGGCGCCAACGCGCTGGATACCGCTGCCGGTGTCGATGAAACGCTGAAGGAACTGGAAGGCTTCTTCCCGGCCGGCCTGAAGGCCGAGATCCCGTACGACACCACCCCGTTCGTGCGCGTGTCGATCAAGGGCGTGGTGCAGACCCTGCTCGAAGCGATCGTGCTGGTGTTCGTGGTGATGTACCTGTTCCTGCAGAACTTCCGCGCCACCCTGATCCCGACCATCGCGGTGCCGGTGGTGCTGCTGGGTACCTTCGGCGTGCTGTCGGTGCTGGGCTTCTCGGTGAACATGCTGACCATGTTCGCGATGGTGCTGGCCATCGGCCTGCTGGTGGACGATGCCATCGTGGTGGTGGAGAACGTCGAGCGCATCATGTCCGAAGAGGGCCTGTCGCCGCTGGAAGCCACCCGCAAGTCGATGAGCCAGATCACCGGCGCGCTGGTGGGTATCGGCCTGGTGTTGTCGGCGGTGTTCGTGCCGATGGCCTTCATGAGCGGTTCCACCGGCGTGATCTACCGGCAGTTCTCGGCGACGATCGTCTCGGCGATGGCGTTGTCGGTGCTGGTCGCGATCGTGCTGACGCCGGCGCTGTGCGCCACCATGCTCAAGCCGCTGAAGAAGGGTGAGCACCATGTCGCCCACCGCGGTTTCGCCGGTCGCTTCTTCAACGGTTTCAACCGTGGCTTCGACCGCACCAGCGAGAGCTACCAGCGTGGCGTGCGCGGCATCCTGCACCGTCCGTGGCGGTTCATGGGCATCGTGGCCGCGCTGTTCCTGCTGATGGGCGTGCTGTTCGTGCGCCTGCCCAGCTCGTTCCTGCCCAACGAAGACCAGGGCGTGCTGATGGCGCTGGTGCAGGCGCCGGTGGGCGCAACCCAGGAGCGCACGCTGGAATCGATCGCCGCGCTCGAAAAGCACTTCATGGAAAACGAGAAGGGTGCCGTCGAGTCGGTGTTCTCGGTGCAGGGCTTCAGCTTCGCCGGCATGGGCCAGAACGCGGGCATGGCCTTCGTCAAGCTGAAGGACTGGAAGGATCGTGACGCCGACAACGGTGTGATGCCGATCACCGGACGCGCGATGGCCGCGCTGGGGCAGATCAAGGATGCCTTCATCTTTGCCTTCCCGCCTCCGGCCATTCCGGAACTGGGTACGGCCTCCGGCTACACCTTCTTCCTGAAGGACAACAGCGGCCAGGGCCACGAGGCATTGCTGGCGGCCCGCAACCAGCTGCTGGGCCTGGCGGCCGGCAGCAAGAAGCTGGCCAACGTGCGACCGAACGGCCAGGAAGACACCCCGCAGTTCCGCATCGATATCGATGTGGCCAAGGCCAGCTCGCTGGGCCTGTCGATCGACCAGGTCAACACCACCCTGGCCACCGCGTGGGGCAGCTCGTACATCGATGACTTCATCGATCGCGGCCGCGTCAAGCGCGTGTTCGTGCAGGCTGACCAACCGTTCCGCATGGTGCCGGAGGACTTCGATCTCTGGTCGGTGAAGAACGACAAGGGCGAGATGGTTCCGTTCAGCGCCTTCGCCAGCAAGCATTGGGACTACGGCTCGCCGCGCCTGGAACGCTACAACGGCGTGTCGGCTACCGAAATCCAGGGCGAACCGGCCCCGGGCGTGGCGTCCGGTGATGCCATGGCCGAGATCGAACAGCTGGCCAAGCAGTTGCCGGCGGGCTTCGGTGTCGAGTGGACGGCGATGTCCTACCAGGAACGCCAGGCGGGCTCGCAGACGCCGCTGCTGTACACGCTGTCGCTGATGATCGTGTTCCTGTGCCTTGCCGCGTTGTACGAAAGCTGGAGCGTGCCGACCTCGGTGCTGCTGGTGGCGCCGCTGGGCATCCTCGGTGCGGTGCTGGCCAACACCTTCCGTGGCATGGAGCGCGACATCTATTTCCAGGTGGCGATGCTGACCACGGTGGGCCTGACCAGCAAGAACGCGATCCTGATCGTCGAGTTCGCCAAGGAGCATCTGGAGAAGGGCGCGGGGCTGATCGAAGCGACGATGCACGCGGTCCGCGACCGCCTGCGCCCGATCATCATGACCTCGCTGGCCTTCGGCATGGGCGTGCTGCCGCTGGCGATCTCCAGCGGTGCCGGCTCCGGCGCCAAGCAGGCGATCGGCACCGGCGTGCTCGGCGGCATGGTGGTAGGCACCGTGCTCGGCGTGTTCTTCGTGCCGCTGTTCTTCGTCGTGGTGCAGCGCGTGTTCAAGAAGCGCAACGCCACCGAGTGATGAAAACCGGTAGCGCCGGGCCATGCCCGGCGGATGCCTCACCGCATGGTCGCCGGGCCCGGCCCGGCGCTACCACCGTGACCCCCAAGGTGTCGCTATGAAATTCTCTTCTCTTGCAGTATCCCTTGCCACCGCGCTGGCGCTCAGCGCGTGCGGCACCCTGGCGCCGAAGAACACCGCAGTGGCCCCGGCCATTCCGTCGCAGTGGCCGGCTGAAGCCGCGCAGGGCGAAGTGGCCGATGCGGCCGCGGTCGGCTGGCGTGACTTCTTCACCGACGAGCGCCTGCAGCAGGTGATCGGCCAGGCGCTGGACAACAACCGCGACCTGCGTGTGGCCGTGCTCAACGTCGAAAAGGCGCGTGGCCAGTATCGCGTGCAGCGCGCAGACCGGGTGCCGGGCGTGGCCGTGACCGGGCAGATGGACCGCCGCGGTGGCGACGTGCCGGTCACCGAGCAGTTCAGCGCGGGCGTCGGCGTGGCCGAGTTCGAACTGGACCTGTTCGGCCGCGTTCGCAACCTGAGCGAAGCCGCGCTGCAGCAGTACTTCGCTGTAGCCGCCAACCGCCGCAACGCGCAGCTGAGCCTGGTGGCCGAGACCGCCACCGCGTGGTTGACCTACGGTGCCGACGCGCAACAGTTGAAAATCGCCGAAGCCACGGTGAAGACCTATGAGGATTCGCTGCGTCTGGCCGAAGCACGCCATGAACGCGGTGGCAGTTCGGGGTTGGAACTGACCCAGACCCGCACCCTGGTCGAGACTGCGCGTACCGATGCCGCACGCCTGCGTGGGCAGCTGGCCCAGGACCGCAACGCGCTGGCGCTGCTGGCCGGTGGCCAGCTGGATCCGGCGCTGCTGCCGGACAGCATCGCGCCGCAGGTGCTTGCGTTGGCACCACCGCCGGCTGGCCTGCCCAGCGACGTGCTGCTGCAGCGCCCGGACATCATGGCGGCGGAGCATCAGCTGTTGGCGGCCAATGCCAACATCGGTGCCGCACGCGCTGCCTTCTTCCCCAGCATCTCGCTGACCGGCAGCATCGGCAGTGGCTCGGGTGAATTGTCCGGCCTGTTCGACAGCGGTACGCGGGTGTGGAGCTTCCTGCCGAAGATCACCTTGCCGATCTTCCAGGGCGGCAAGCTGCGCGCGAACCTGGCCGTGGCCAACGCCGATCGTGATATCGCACTCGCGCAGTACGAAAAGTCGATCCAGAGTGGTTTCCGCGAAACCGCCGATGCGCTGGCATTGAATGTCAGCCTGGATGAACAGGCGGCCTCGCAGCAGCGCCTGGTGGAAGCGGCCGAGCAGGCCAACCGCCTGTCGCAGGCGCGCTATGACGCGGGCCTGGACAGCTTCGTCACCCTGCTGGATGCACGTCGTACCGCCTACAACGCGCAGCAGAGTCAGCTGCAGACGCAGCTTGCGCAGCAGGCCAACCGCATCACGCTGTACAAGGTGCTGGGCGGCGGCTGGCACGAGCACGGGTAAGTCGCTCTGGTTCCGGTAGCGCCGGGCCATGCCCGGCGGTTTTCCCGTTCGGTGTTCACAGTGTCTGCTGCGTTCCGCGCTTGCGGCTAAGCCGCTCTGATTCCGGTAGCGCCGGGCCATGCCCGGCGGCTTTCCCGTTCGGTGTTCACGGTGTCTGCTGCGTTCCGCGCTTGCGGCTAAGCCGCTCTGATTCCGGTAGCGCCGGGCCACGCCCGGCGGCCTTCTCGTTCGGTGTTCACGGTGTCTGCTGCGTTCCGCGCTTCGCGCTCGCCGGGCATGGCCCGGCGCTACCGCATCGACCAGCGGCACCACGCAAAGGGATACTCATCCAACTGGCTGGTGAGTCCCGCCCGAATGGGATTGCCCAGGATGTAGGTAGCGCCGGGCCATGCCCGGCGGCTTTCCCGTTCGGTGTTCACGGTGTCTGCTGCATTCCGCGCTTCGCGCTCGCCGGGCATGGCCCGGCGCTACCGCATCGACCAGCGGCACCACGCAAAGGGATACTCATCCAACTGGCTGGTGAGTCCCGCCCGAATGGGATTGCCCAGGATGTAGGTAGCGCCGGGCCATGCCCGGCGGCTTTCCCGTTCGGTGTTCACGGTGTCTGCTGCGTTCCGCGCTTCGCGCTCGCCGGGCATGGCCCGGCGCTACCGCATCGACCAGCGGCACCACGCAAAGGGATACTCATCCAACTGGTTGGTGAGTCCCGCCCGAATGGGATTGCCCAGGATGTAGAGAGCGTGACGCCTCAAGGCTTCCTCATGACGCACCGCATGGTCAAAGTAGCTGGGCTGCCAAAGCGGTGTATCCACTCCGAACTGTTGCCCCAAGTGTCTGCTGCTGCGTGACTTCACTGTTCCCATCAGTCGGGCAAGTGTTCCACTGCGCAGTTGCACCAGCCAATGGAGATGATCGGGCATGATGACCCAGGCAAAGGAGTGGCTCATGCCTGCACGTTCCACGAACCGCAGCGCTTCCAGCAGGCATGCGGCATGGTCGGGGTCTTCGAAAACTCGACGCCGCTGCCGTACGACAGTGGTGAGCACATAGCAGCTATCGACCCGGGAATCGCGGCCACGAGCAAGATGACGACTGGACATGAAGCCAGTCTGTTGGAACAGCCTGTCTGATGGCATCGGCAATCGCCACTGATTCTTGTGGGGATCCTCCAGTCTGCGCGCTGGTTGAGTGCCATCCGTATGTGCACACTGCGGTAGCGCCGGGCCATGCCCGGCGGCTTTTCCGTTGGGTGTTCACGGTGTCTGCTGCGTTCCGCGCTGCGCACTCGCCGGGCATGGCCCGGCGCTACCAGAGGGGGAATTCCCGGTAGCGCCGGGCCATGCCCGGCGGCTTTCCCGTTGGGTGTTCACGGTGTCTGCTGCATTCCGCGCTGCGCGCTCGCCGGGCATGGCCCGGCGCTACCAGAGGGTGGGAATTCCCGGTAGCGCCGGGCCATGCCCGGCGAGCGTTGCTGCCGTCACACCGCTTCGTCGTCGCGCCGCTCGGTGCGGCAGGCGCGTACACGCGTCAGCGCGTCGCCGGCTTCGCGCGCCATCCTTTCGTACTCGGCGCGGATCTCTTCCAGGCGCTCTTCGTCCAGTTCTTCTAGGTCCAGCAGCTCGTTGTTGGCCTCGGCGGTGGCGCGGATCAGCTCGTCCAGCTTGATCTGCATCGCCGCGGTATCCGAGTTCTGCGTGTGCTGGATCAGGAACACCATCAGGAAGGTGATGATGGTGGTGCCGGTGTTGATCACCAGCTGCCAGGTGTCGTTGAACTTGAATATGGGGCCACTGATGCCCCACAGCACGACGATCGACACTGCGGCCAGGAAGGTCCACGGCGAGCCGGTGGCGGCCGCGGCCTTCTTGGCGATCGTATTGAACAGGTTCCTTGCGCTCATCGTCATCGTTCCACGGGAATGGCGACGATCATCGGCACATGGCCGTGCAGGTACCGTGCAGCAGGCGTGGACTCAGGCGCGCAGGCGCGGTGCTTCCTGGCTGCGCACCGGGCTGGCCAGGTAGACGTGCTGCCAGCAGCGTTCGACGAATTCGCGGGCCTGCGCTTCACTCAGGCGCGGCATGATCTGCAGGGCGTACTGGGTCTGGAACAGCTCATCGCGCTGGGCGTTGCTGGCGCGTGGCTGGGTGATCAGCGAATCACAGGCGAACTTGATCCACGGTACATAGGTGCCGAACGAGGTGTGCGCGAGTGCGCCATCGGCGTGCTGGCGGCGCCAGTAATCCAGCTCCGCATCGACATTGATGACAGGGGGAATGGCGGGAACTTCAGCGTGCATGACGATCCAATCGGTTGGAGGTGAAGGGAGTGGGGGCCCTTTACAGTGTGGCCCGGGCGGCGGTGCATGCCGCGTCAGCGTGATGTGCAGCCAGCGTGGCGATGGCGCAGCAGCTGTGCGTGTTCAACCGCACCCAGGCGTTCGGCCATGGCGGCCATCGCATTGCACAGGCGCACCAGGTCGCGGGGATGGTCGTGCGGCAGATCCTGCTGCATGTCCTGGTAGGCGCTCCAGAACGGGGCACTGCGCTGGTGCAGTGCGTATTGCTGCTGCAGTCGGCTCCAGATCGCGGCCAGGGCCGGGTCACTGCGAGGACGTACGGCATGCGCTTGCATGGTCGGCTCCAATCCGGGGCGGGGGCCCGGTTGCATTCCACCCTAGACGTCGCTGCGCAGCAGGATGTTAGTGGCGCGTGTTGACCGCACGCAGCTGACTGCGCAGCAGTTCACGTTGAAGCGTGCAGACGCTGCCGGCACAAGGCTGTGCCGGCACTGAAGCGTTCATCAAGGCGGGCTCATCAGCCGTGGCGGATGCTCATTCGCCGATGTCTTCGTTCCAGATTTCCGGATGTTGCGCAATGAAACCGCCAAGCAGGTCCACGCATTCCTGGCTGTCCAGGTCGATCACGTTGACGCCGTTTTCCCGCAGCCAGTCGATGCCGCCCTGGAAAGTGCGCGATTCGCCGACCACCACCGTGCCGATGTTGAACTGCCGCACCAGGCCCGAGCAGTACCAGCACGGGGCCAGGGTCGTGACCATGATGGTGTCCTGGTAGCGGCGCTGGCGGCCGGCCTTGCGGAAGGCATCGGTCTCGCCATGCACGGACGGGTCACCTTCCTGCACGCGGCGGTTGTGGCCGCAGCCGAGCAGGCGGCCGTCGTTGTGGTACAGCGCCGCGCCGATCGGCACGCCGCCTTCGGCCAGCCCCTGGCGGGCTTCGGCAATGGCGGTCTGCAGCAGGGCCTGGTAGTCGGGCGTGGTGATCATGCGGGGCTCCGGTAGGTCGTGGGGCGCCATGATACGGCCAGCGTTCCCCGCGGGGGCCCGGCGGTGCGATAATCGGGGGCATGAGCGAATCCCCCTACAAATCCGGTACCACCCATTTCGGGTTCCGCGACGTTGACGCCAAGGACAAGCAGAAGCTGGTCGGCCAGGTGTTCACGTCGGTCGCGCGCAACTACGACCTGATGAACGACCTGATGAGCATGGGCGTGCACCGGGCATGGAAGCGCTACTACGTCGCCACCGCGCAGGTGAAGCCGGGTGACCGCGTGCTCGATCTGGCCGGTGGCACCGGCGATATCGCCGCGCTGCTGAAGGAGCGCGTCGGTGCCGAGGGCTCGGTGGTGCTGGGCGACATCAACGCCGGCATGCTGTCGGTCGGCCGTGACCGCCTGACCAACCGCGGCCTGGTGCTGGGCCTGGACTACGTGCAGTGCAACGCCGAGGCCCTGCCGTTCCCGGACAACAGCTTCGACCTGGTGACCATCGCCTTTGGTCTGCGCAACGTGACCGACAAGGACGCCGGCCTGCGCGAGATGTACCGCGTGCTGAAGGTGGGTGGCCAGGCCCGCGTGCTGGAGTTCTCCGAAGTCACCGCCGACTGGTTCAAGCCGATCTACGACTTCCACTCGTTCAAGATCCTGCCGAAGCTGGGCAAGCTGTTCGCCAACGATTCGGACAGCTACCAGTACCTGGCCGAGAGCATCCGCAAGCATCCGCCGCAGGAAGAGCTGAAGGCGATGATGGGGCAGGCCGGCTTCGAGCGCTGCCACTACAAGAACCTGACCGGCGGCATCGTCTCGATCCACTCCGGCTACAAGCTGTAAGCCTTGACGGTCGCCGGGCATGGCCCGGCGCTACCACGCAACGTCCCGGCACGGTCCTGGTAGGTGCCAACCTTGGTTGGCACACGCCCGTCCGCGAGCGCTGACCGGTCCGTTCCAACCAAGGTTGGCACCTGCCAGAAGCAGCAAGGTCGGCACGTGGCGCGAGCGATGATGGATCCGTGCCAACCAAGGTTGGCACCTGCCGGGCCATCGCGGGGCCGGCCATTACCCCGCACCGCGCAACGCTTCCCGGCCGGGGGAGAGGTACCATTGGGGTTTGTTCCCCGTAACGGTCCCGATTCATGCGCAATCCGCTGATGCTCCTTCCGCTGGCCGTGGCCCTGGCCGCCGGCTGCTCCCAGGAGGCGGCCGCACCCGCCGCCGCCCCGACTGCCCAGAAGGCTCCCGCCACTCCCGTGAACGCCGAAAACCGCAGCCACGATGAAAGCTCGTACGCCGAGCCGGACAAGGTCGTCGTCAAGGACATCGCGCTGGACCTGAAGCTGGACTTCGACCAGAAGCAGATCGGCGGCACCGCCACCTACACCCTGGAATGGAAGCAGAAGGACGCCAAGCAGCTGGTGCTGGACACCCGCGAGCTGAGCATCGCCAAGGTCGAAGCGATCGCCGCTGACGGTGCGCGCAGCCCGCTGCAGTTCGTGCTGGCCCCGGCCGACAAGGTGTTCGGCAGCAAGCTGACCATCGAAACCCCGGAACAGCCGGCCAAGGTCGAAGTGACCTACCACACCGCACCGACCGCTTCGGGCCTGCAGTGGCTGGCGCCGCCGATGACCGAGGGCAAGAAGCTGCCCTTCATGTTCAGCCAGTCGCAGGCGATCCACGCCCGTTCCTGGGTACCGCTGCAGGACACCCCCAGCGTGCGCTTCACCTACAGCGCGCACGTGGTCTCGCGCCCGGACGTGATGGTGCTGATGAGCGCCGACAACGATCCCAAGGCCGCGCGTGACGGTGACTACACCTTCAAGATGCCGCAGCCGATTCCGTCCTACCTGCTGGCCATCGCCGCCGGCGACCTGGTGTTCGAGCCGATCTCCGGCCGCTCCGGCGTCTGGGCCGAGCCGACCATGGTCAACAAGGCCGCCAAGGAATTCGAAGACACCGAGAAAATGATCGGTGCCGCCGAAAAGCTGTACGGCGAATACCGCTGGGGCCGCTACGACATGCTGGTGCTGCCGCCGTCGTTCCCGTTCGGCGGCATGGAAAACCCGCGCCTGACCTTCGCCACGCCGACCGTGATCGTCGGCGACAAGTCGCTGGTCTCGCTGGTCGCCCATGAACTGGCGCACAGCTGGTCGGGCAACCTGGTGACCAATGCCAGCTGGAAGGACATCTGGCTCAACGAAGGCTTCACCACCTACGTCCAGGGCCGCATCACCGAAGCCCTGTATGGCAAGGAGATGGCCGAAATGGAAAAGCAGATCGACCAGACCGATCTGCTGGCCGAAGTGAAGGACATGAGCCCGGCCGACCAGGCGTTGGCGCTGCCGCCGCTGAACGAACGTGACCCGGACGAAGCCCTGAGCCAGGTGGCTTACGTCAAGGGTTCTTGGTTCCTGGAATTCCTGGAACAGCGCTTCGGCCGCGAAACCTTCGACCCGTTCCTGCGCGGCTGGTTCGATGACCACGCTTTCCAGAGCGCCAACACCGACCAGTTCGTCGAGTACCTGAAGAAGAACCTGCTGCCGAAGAATCCGTCGGCGGTGACCGAGGCCGAACTGAAGGCGTGGCTGGACGAGCCGGGCATTCCGGCGTTCGCAGCCAAGGCGCAGTCGCGCAATTTCAGCAGCGTCGATACCGCGCGCATCGCCTTCGCCAGCGCCGGCACCGTGCCGAGCAGCCAGGTGATTGCCGAGTGGAGCACCCAGGAATGGGTCCGCTTCATCGACGGCCTGGGCACCACCCAGCCGCTGGACAAGCTGGCCACGCTGGACAAGGCGTTCCACTTCACTGGCACCCCGAATGGCGAGATCGCCATGCGCTGGTACCCGCTGACCATCCGCAGCGGCTACGAGCAGGCCAATGAAGCGGCCGCTGCGTTCATCGAGCGTGTCGGCCGTCGCAAGCTGATCCTGCCGATCTACGCTGAACTGGTGAAGACCCCGAAGGGGCTGGAGCTGGCCAAGCAGGCGTTCGAGAAGGCCAAGCCGGGCTACCACCCGATCACCACCGCCTCGGTCCAGGACATGCTGGCCAAGGCTGAAGCCAAGTAAACGGTAGTGCCGGCCGCCGGCCGGCAACCTGATGCTGCTTCACCAGCAACGGCGGGGAAACCCGCCGTTGCTGTATCCGCTTTTCGCTGCCGATAGAATCGGGATGCACCCGTAAAGGACTCCGCCATGAAACGACTGATCCTGCTCACCGCCTGCACCCTGGCCCTGGCCGCCTGCAGCAACCCCGAGGAAGAACGCAAGGCGCAGGAGGCCGCTGCGGCCGCCGTGCAGGCGCAGAAGGAAGCCAAGGCCGAGGACGTGGCCAAGCAGTACGACATGGCCGTGGCCGCGCAGGATTGGGAGCGCGCGCGCCTGCACGGTGCCTCGCTGCTGGACCAGTACAAGGACACTGCCGCCGCCGAGCGCATCGCCGCCGGCTTCGACGAGGTCAAGGCCAAGGGCGATGCCGCGCGCGACCTGCGCCGCATGCAGGCGCTGTGGCAGTACAACCAGATTCCGGTCGGCAGCAAGGGCAACCAGGTGTCGGCGCAGATCTTCAGCAAGGAGCGGGTGGATGTGGATGGAAGCGGCGCCAAGCCGGTGCAGCTGGTGTTCCGCGACCACCCCGAATGGAAGCGTCATGCCTACCTGGTGCTGCAGGCCGGCGATTTCCGTTGCCCGCAGTGCACGGTGAAGGTCACGGTGGACGGCGGCAAGCCGGTCTCCATGGCGGCCTGGCGGCCGAAGACCGACGAGGCGATCGCCATGTTCATCACCGACCAGAAGGCGTTGTGGAAGCTGGCAGCCAAGGGCAAGTCGATCAGCATCGAGTTCCCGGTCAAGGCCGGTGGCACGCGCACGGCCGTGTTCGAGACCGGTGGCGTGGATGCCAGCCGCATGCCGGCGTGGTGGCGTTGACCGTGCAGGCACCGGCGGCTGCGTCGTCGCTGTCGGCGATCCGCCACTGGGTGTTCGACATGGATGGCACGCTGACCGTGGCGGTGCATGATTTCGCGCGGATCAAGCGCGAACTGGCGATTCCGCAGGAGGATGACATCCTCACCCACCTGGCCGGGTTGCCGGCCGCAGAGGCCAGCGCCAAGCACGCCTGGCTGCTGGCGCACGAGCGTGCGCTGGCCGCTGCTTCCCAGCCGGCAACGGGAGCGGTGGCGCTGGTACGCGCGCTGCAGGGCGCCGGCTGCCGGCTGGGCATTCTGACCCGCAACGTGCGCAGCCTGGCTCAGGTCACCCTGCAGGCGATCGGGCTGGGCGACGTCTTTGCCGAAGACGACATCATCGGCCGCGACGAGGCCGAGCCGAAACCCTCACCGGCCGGGCTGCAGTACTTCCTGCGGCGTTGGCAGGTGGAACCTTCGCAGGTGGTGATGGTAGGCGACTACCGCTTCGATCTGGAATGCGGCCGGGCGGCGGGCAGCCGTACGCTTCTGGTCAATGCTCCGGACAACCCGTGGCCGGGCATGGCCTGTTGGCACCTGGCCGATTGCGGGGCGGTGCTGGAGCGCTGGGGAGGCTAGCGCGGCGCTCTGTGCGCGCGCTGGCAGGTAGCCAGGGGCCGCACCTGCAGTCAACTGCCGACTGTCATCACAGTGTATTGTGCGCGGTCGGTTGAAGCTGAGGTGGATGCTGAAGGTGCCGGCGGGAAGTTCCGCTGCGCTGGCGGTTGTGTCGGGTAACACGTTGTCCGGTGTGGCCCGCTGCCAGGGATGGGGCATGGGTGTCCTTTGCTCCATTTCTGGATTCCTTTCATGCTCCGAGCTGCGTGGGTGTCGCTGTACCGGCGTCTGTGTCCGATTGCCGCCTTCTTCCTGTTTGGCCTGGTCGCCCTGTCGTTGTCCCGGCTGGGGCTGTCGCTGTGGCATGCCGCGCGGGTGAGTGCTGCCGACGGCTGGTCCACGGTGTTGCTGCAGGGGCTGCGGGTGGATGTGTCGACCCTGTGCCTGCTGTACGGCATCCCTGCGGTGCTGGCGCTGCTGTTGCCGCTGGAGGGACGCGTGGGCCGCGCGTGGCGCCATCTGTTGCGGTGGTGGCTGATCCTGGCAAGCGTGCTGCTGGTGTTCATGGAACTGGCCACGCCGAGCTTCATGGCCGAGTACGGCCTGCGCCCCAATCGCCTGTTCCTGGAGTATCTGATCTATCCCGAAGAAGTCGGGATGACGCTGCTGCGCGGCCATCTGCTGGCCGTGGTGATCGAAGTTGCCGCTGTGATCGTGCTGTTCTGGGCATTGCTTCGCGGGTCGCGGCGCTGGGTCGGCAACAGCCCGGCGCTCGCAGTCGAAGCCGGATGGCTGTGGCGGCTGCCATTGGCGTTGCTGGTGCTGCTGCTGGCGGCGCTGGGCGTGCGTTCCAGCCTGGGTCATCGGCCCTTGAATCCGGCGCTGGTGGCGTTCTCCACCGACCCCACCATCAACGCCTTGCCGCTGAATTCGCTGTACACCGTCGGCTATGCCGCGCGGCAACTGGCGACCCGCAGCGAAACCTCTCGCGTCTACGGTGACCTGCCGCTTGCCGAGGTGGTCAGCGAACTGCGCGCCAGCAGCGGCCTGCCGGCATCGGCGTACGTCTCCGACGCACTGCCGAGCCTGGCGCTGCGTCCGCCGCAGTACCAGGGCAAACCGCGCAATCTGGTGATCGTGCTGGAGGAAAGCCTGGGCGCGCAGTTCATCGGCAGTCTCGGCGGACGACCGTTGTCGCCCAACTATGACCGCCTGAGCAGGCAGGGCTGGGCGTTCGAGCGGCTGTATGCCACCGGCACGCGTTCGGTGCGCGGCATCGAGGCGGTCCTGACCGGGTTCCCGCCGACCCCGGCCGAATCGGTGGTGAAGCTGCCTGCCAGCCGCCAGCGCTTTTTCACCCTGGCCGATGTGCTGGGGCGGCATGGCTACGACACCGGCTTCTACTACGGCGGTGAAAGCCACTTCGACAACATGCGCGAGTTCTTCCTCGCCAATGGCTTCACCCGCATCGTGGACCGCAAGGATTACCGCAAGCCGGCCTTCGTCGGCTCCTGGGGCGCGTCGGACGAGGATCTGTTCGCTCGCGCCGACCAGCAGTTCCGGCAGCTGAAAGCGCAGGGCACGCCGTTCTTCGGCGTGGTGTTCACCTCCAGCAACCACGATCCCTTCGAGTTCCCCGACGGCCGAATCGACCTGTACGAGCAACCGAAGCAGACCCGCGACAACGCCGCCAAGTACGCCGACTACGCGCTGGGCGAGTTCTTCCGCAAGGCGATGGCCTCACCGTACTGGCAGGACACCGTGTTCCTGGTGGTGGCCGACCATGATTCGCGGGTGTTCGGCAAGAACATGGTGCCGATCGGCAACTTCCATATTCCCGGGTTGATCCTTGGCGGCGGCATCGAGGCGCGCCGCGATGCCCGCATCGTCAGCCAGATCGATCTGCCGCCGACGCTGTTGTCATTGCTGGGCATTGCCGATGCCACCCCCACCGTTGGCCAGGACCTGACCGACCTGCAGCGGCTGCAGCCCGGACGCGCGCTGATGCAGTACGACCGCAATCTGGCGTGGATGGAGGGCAACGACGTGGCCATCCTGCAGCCGGACAAGCCAGCGCAGGGCTTCCGCTACGACCCGGCCAGCGACCAGCTGCAGCCACGGCCGCTGCGGCCGGAACTGGCACGGCGCGCACATGCCTACGCGATGTGGGGCACGCTGGCCTACGAGAAAGAGCTGTACCGCTTGCCGAAGGCCAGGCCCTGAGCCGGAAGGGCGGGGCGGCGATGCGGTGCCGGCCGTTGGCCGGCAGTGTCGACCAAGGTCGACACCTACCAGAGGCATTCCCGCCAGAAGCATTCCCGATAGCGCCTCGGGTGGAGAGCCCCCTTGTTGTTCAAGGGGGCGCGCCGAAGGCGCGGGGATAAGGAGAAATGCGCGGGCAGTTCGTTTACACGTTCAACGCGTAACCGAACTGCTGCTTGAACTGCTCGTTGAACTCATCGAAGGTGAAGCGCTGGTTCTGGGTGCCCGGGTGCTCGACCTTCAGCGCGCCCATCAGGTTGCCCATGCGGCCGATGGTCAGCCAGTCGAAGCCCTTCTGGATGCCGTAGATCAGGCCGGCGCGGAACGCGTCGCCACAGCCGGTCGGATCGACCACGCGGCGCTCGTGCGCCGGCGGGATGTCGTAGCTCTTTTCCGGGGTGTGGATCACTGCGCCCTTCGGGCCGCGGGTGGTGATGTAGGCCTTGACCCGGCTGACGATCTCTTTTTCGTTCCAGCCGGTGCGTTCCTGCAGCAGGTTCGACTCATAGTCGTTGACCACCACGTAATCGGCCTGCTCGATGAACTCGCGCAGTTCCGGGCCGTTGAACAGCGGCATGGCCTGGCCCGGGTCGAAGATGAACGGCACGCCGTCTTCGTGGAATTCCAGCGCGTTCTGGATCATGCCTTCGCGGCCGTCCGGGCCGACCAGGCCCAGGCTGACGCCCGGCACGTCGCGCACGTGGTTTTCGTAGGAACGCATCATCGCGCCCGGGTGGAAGGCGGTGATCTGGTTGTTGTCGTGGTCGGTGGTGATGAACGCCTGCGGGGTGAACAGCTCATCGATCACGCGCACGCGGGTGAGGTCGATGCCCAGGGCATCGAAGTGCTCGCGGTACGGGCCGAAGTCCGAACCCACCGTGCCCATCGGGATCGGATCGCCACCGAGCAGGTGCAGGTTGTAGGCGATGTTGCCGGCGCAGCCGCCGAATTCGCGGCGCATGCGCGGCACCAGGAAGGACACGTTCAGGATGTGCACCTTGTCCGGCAGGATGTGATTCTTGAACTGGTCCGGGAACACCATGATGGTGTCGAAGGCAAGAGAACCACAGATCAGAGCGGACATCGATGTAAGCCTATGCGGTGAATTTTGGGGTGGGCCTGCCCACTTAGGCAGGCAAGCAAACGGCGCCCTTGGGCGCCCGACGGCGCAAAGGTTACCCGCTGGTGCCGCTCAGGGCCAGAACCGGGTGATGCCCGATCAGGCCGAAAGCCTGTGAAGGCGCGGGTTCAGCTAGTTTTCTCCTTGCTCGGCGGCAGGCAGGTTGCTAGGCTTGTCGACCTCGATTTCTGCCCATTTTTTCGCCATCCCGCGTTGGGCGCGACACCCCTCAGGATCAACTCCCAGATGTTCAAGAAACTGCGCGGCATGTTCTCCAATGACCTGTCCATCGACCTGGGCACGGCCAACACCCTCATCTATGTGCGTGGGCAGGGAATCGTGCTGAACGAGCCGTCCGTGGTCGCTGTGCGCCAGGATCGCGCCATTGGTGGTACCCGGTCGGTGGCAGCCGTTGGCGCCGAGGCCAAGCAGATGCTTGGCCGTACCCCGGGCCACATCACCACCATCCGCCCGATGAAGGACGGTGTCATCGCCGACTTCACCTACACCGAAGCGATGCTCAAGCACTTCATCAAGAAGGTGCACAAGTCGCGCTTCCTGCGCCCGAGCCCGCGCGTGCTGGTCTGCGTGCCGGCCGGCTCGACCCAGGTCGAGCGCCGCGCCATCAAGGAATCGGCCGAGGAGGCCGGTGCCCGTGACGTGTTCCTGATCGAAGAGCCGATGGCGGCTGCGATCGGTGCCGGCATGCCGGTCACCGAGGCCCGTGGCTCGATGGTCATCGATATCGGCGGCGGCACCACTGAAGTGGCGGTGATCTCGCTCAACGGCATCGTCTATTCCGCCTCGGTGCGTATCGGCGGCGACCGCTTCGACGAATCGATCACCAACTACGTGCGCCGCAACCACGGCATGCTGATCGGTGAAGCCACCGCCGAGCGCATCAAGGTCGAACTGGGCTGTGCCTACCCGCAGGCGGAAGCGATCGAGATGGAAATCTCCGGCCGCAACCTCGCCGAGGGCGTGCCGAAGATGATCAAGATCAGCTCCAACGAAGTGCTTGAAGCGCTGCACGAGCCGCTGTCCGGCATTGTCAGCGCGGTCAAGCTGGCACTGGAACAGACCCCGCCGGAACTGTGCGCCGACGTCGCCGAGCGCGGCATCGTGCTGACCGGTGGTGGCGCCCTGCTGCGCGACATGGACCGCCTGATTTCCGAGGAAACCGGTCTGCACGTGCAGGTGGCTGATGACCCGCTGACCTGCGTGGCCCGCGGTGGCGGTCGTGCGCTGGAACTGGTCGACATGCACGGCAACGAGTTCTTTGCGCCGGAATAAGCCGTCCCGGCTGCCTGCGCCCGCAGCGCCCCTCCGGGGTGCGGCCCGCCACATCGGCGGGTCGGCACCGGCGGGGCGCCCGCGTGTTTCCCTTCCGCCTTCTGCCAGTTGAATCGCTGCCGTGCCGCCCTACGCCGGACCTCCCGTCGCTTCCCGATCCGGTGATGCCGCCAGCCCGCTGCGGCTGCTGGCCTATCTCGCACTGGCAATCACCTTGATCGTCCTCGACGACCAGGCTGGCTGGCTGGCGCGTCTGCGCGAGCAGGCCAACAGCCTGGTGCAGCCGGTGTGGGCCCTGGCCGGCCTGCCCGGCAAGCTCGGCGGCCAGGTGCGCGACACCGCCGCCAGCCACGGCCAGCTGGTGACCGAGAACCGCGAGCTGCGCAACCAGCTGCTGCTGGCCAACGCCCGCCTGACCCGCCTGCAGACCGCCGCACTGGACAACGCGCAGCTGCGCGAACTGCTGAACGTGGCCGAGCGCAGTGGCCTGGACGTGCAGCTGGCGCCGATCCTGGACATCGACCTGGACCCGGTCAAACAGCGCCTGGTGCTGGACGCCGGCAGCCGCGAAGGCGTGCACGTCGGCCAGGCGGTGATCGATTCCGGCGGCCTGATGGGCCAGGTGATCAGCGTGACCGCGGGCAGCTCTACCGTGCTGTTGCTGACCGACCCCGACCACGCGGTGCCGGTGACCGTGGCCCGCAATGGCGTGCGCCTGATCGTCTACGGCCGCGGCGACAAGCTGGAACTGCGCGACATCCCGCTCAGCGCCGGCGTGGAAGTGGGCGATGAGATCGTCACGTCCGGTCTCGGTGGCCGCTTCCCTGCCGGATTCCCGGTCGGCACCATCACCGGGCTGCGCCCGGACGATACCCATGCCTTCCTGGTGGGCGAACTGAAACCGGCCGCGCAGCTTGATCGCGGTCGCGACGTGCTGCTGCTGCGCCCCGGCGCTGCGATCCGCATTCCGCCGAACCTGCGCCTGCAGATGGAACAGGCCGCTCCCGGTGGCCCGGCCGATGCCACAGCGCTGCCGACCGGCCCCGCGCCTGCAGCAACGCAGGCTACCCCGGTAGTGCCGGCCGCTGGCCGGCAGCCGTCCCCTTCTGCGACGAACTCGTCGGCCCCCGCGCCTTCGACGATGCAGCCCTCCCCGGTAGTGCCGGCCGCTGGCCGGCAACCGCAGCAAACTCAACCGCAGCCCACCCAACCGCAGCCGGAGGCGCAGCGATGAGCCGCCTTCGCGACAACCGATGGGTGCTGCCGGCCAGCCTGGTGGTGGCCCTGCTGCTGGGCCTGCTGCCGTTGCCCGCGCTGCTGCAGCCGCTGCGTCCATATTGGCTCGCACTGGTGCTGGCCTACTGGGTCATCGAAGCACCCGAGCGCGTCGGCCTCGGCATCGCCTTCGCCAGCGGCGTCGTCGCCGACCTGCTGTATGGCGGGGTGCTGGGCGAGCAGGCGCTGCGCCTGGTGATGCTGGCCTTCATCCTGCAGCGCTTCCGCGCGCGCATCCGCTTCTTCCCGATGTCGCAGCAGATGCTGGCCATCGGCGGCCTGCTGTTCAACGATCGCATCGTCAGCGCGCTGGTCCATATCCTGGTGGGCGAGCCGACCCTGCCGTGGTCGTACTGGTGGGCACCGTTGCTGGGCATGGGCCTATGGCCGCTGGTGTTCGTACTGCTGGACGCGGTGCGCTTCGGCAAGCGCGGGCGCTGAGCCATGCTGCCGCGCCGCCAGGTCAAGAATCCGCACGCCGAAGCCGAACAGTTCCGGCGCCGTGCGGCGTTGGGCTTCTTCGGCGTGCTGGTCTGCCTGCTGGGCCTGGGCGGCTGGTACTTCAAGCTGCAGGTGCTGGACCACGACATCTACGCCACCCGATCCGAAGCCAACCGCATCAAGCCGCGGCCGGTGGTGCCCGGGCGCGGCATGATCTATGACCGCAATGGTCGGTTGTTGGCCGAGAACGTGCCGGCATTCCGCCTGGATGTGACCCCGGACAAGGTCAAGGACATGGACGCCACCCTGGAAGGGCTGGCGAAGATCATCCAGATCAGCCCGGAAGAGCTGGAAGCGTTCAACAAGTCGCGCAAGGCGCGCCGCAAGTTCCTGCCGGTCACGCTGAAGCTGCGCATGAGCGATGAGGAAATGGCGCGCTTCGCGGTGGACCGCTGGCGCTTTCCCGGCGTCGAGCTGGAACCGTACCTGACCCGTCGCTATCCCTATGGCGACCTCTTCGCGCACATCATCGGCTACGTTGGCCGGGTCGATGACAAGGATCTGGAGATCCTCGGCGAGGGCAATGCCGCATTGACCCACATCGGCAAGTCCGGCCTGGAGCGTTATTACGAGCAGGAACTGCGCGGCAAGGTCGGCTACGAGCAGGTCGAGACCAACGTGCAGGGCCGCGCGATCCGCACCATCGGTCGTGTCGCTGCGCAATCCGGCGCCGACCTGCGGCTGTCGATCGACGCCGACCTGCAGCGGGCGATGGTGGCTGCCTTCGGTGATCAGGAAGGTTCGGCCGTGGCGATGGACCCGCGTACCGGTGAAGTGCTGGCGATGGTCAGCCTGCCGTCCTACGACCCGAACCTGTTCGTCAACGGCATCTCGCATGCCGATTTCAAGGCGCTGAACGACAACCCGTCGCGCCCGCAGTTCAATCGCCTGGTACTCGGCGGCGTTGCCCCCGGTTCGACCCTGAAGCCGCTGATCGGCCTGGCCGGCCTCGATTCGGGCGTCCGCCGTCCGGAGGACAAGGTGCTGTCGACCGGCATGTTCTACCTGCCGGGCACCTCGCGTGGCTGGGGTGATTCACATCGTGGCGGTCACGGCTGGACCGATCTGCGCAAGTCCATCGCGCAGTCGGTCAATACGTACTACTACCGGCTGGCATTGGACCTGGGCATCGAGCGGTTCGACCATTACATGGAGTACTACGGCTTCGGCCAGCCGACCGGCATCGATCTGACCGGCGAGATCTCCGGCATCCTGCCGTCGCCGGCCTACAAGCGGAAGAGCCGCAAGGAAGCCTGGTATCCCGGCGACACGGTGAACATCAGCATCGGCCAGGGCGACTGGAAGGTTACCCCGCTGCAGCTGGCCCGTGGTGTCAGCGGCCTGGCCAATGGCCAGCTGCGCACGCCGCATCTGGTGATGCAGCAGCGTGCTGGTTTCGACAGCGACTGGGTGGCGGCGGAGCCCGGCCCGAGCAAGCCGGTCAGCCCCAACCCGAACAATCTTCAGGCCGTGCGCGAAGGCATGATGGCCACCATGCTTCCCGGCGGCAGCGCCGCACGCATGGCGGCCGGCGCGCCGTACACGATGGCGGGCAAGACAGGCACGGCACAGGTCGTCAGCCGCAAGGGCACGGCCGCGGTCAATCCCAGAAGCCTGCCGATGCACCTGCGCCACCGTGCGCTGTTCGTCGGCTTCGCGCCGGCCGAGCAGCCGGTGATCGCGCTGGCCATCGCCGTGGAAGGCGGCGGTTACGGCGGCGCGGCGGCCGCACCGATCGCGCGCAAGATCTTCGATGCCTGGCTGCTGGGCAAGATGCCTGAAGGCATGCAGCCGCTGGACAGCGAACGCGGCACCACCGCCATCGGCATCACCGCCTTCGACAATGAGGACGTGAACGCGCGCCCGGCCGGCGACGCCGCCGCCGCCGAGCTGGGCGAGCACCCGGTGCTGATCGGCATGCCCGCACCGCCACCGGCGCCGGCACCGGTTCCGGGTTCGCCATCTGCTGCGGCGTTGCCCGTCGGTCCTCGCCCGACCGTCGCGGCGGAGGCCAGCCGATGAGCGCCTTCCTGCGCTGGGCCGGGGAAATGCTGCAGCGGTTCTTCAGCAGCCTCGACTGGCTGCTGTGCCTGGCGCTGGGCGCGCTGATGGTGATCGGCCTGGCAACGTTGAAGAGTGCTGGCGGCGATGGCCTGGTGATGGCGCAGGGCGTGCGTTTTGCCGTGGGTCTGGCGGCGATGTGGGGCATTTCGCGGGCGCCGATCCTGCGCATCCGCTCGGCCACGCCACTGATCTACGCCATCTCGATGATCCCGTTGCTGGCGGTGTTCGCGCTGGGAACGGGAAAATACGGCCGGCAGTGGCTGGACCTCAAGTTCTTCTACCTGCAGCCGGCCGAACTGCTCAAGGTCAGCCTGCCGATGATGGTGGCCTGGTACCTGCACAAGATGCCGCTGCCGCCGCGCTTCAACACGGTGCTGGTGGCGATGGTGATCATCGGTGTGCCGACCGGGCTGGTGATGCTGCAGCCGGACTTCGGCACCGGCGTGCTGATCGCCGCCAGTGGTGTGTTCGTGCTGCTGCTGGCGGGCCTGCCGTGGTGGTGGGTGGGGCTGGGCGTGGGCGGCGTGGCAGCGGTGGCGCCGGTCGCCTGGTTCTGGTTGCTGCGGCCGTACCAGAAGGACCGCATCATGATGTTCCTCGACCCGGAAATGGATGCGCTGGGCGCGGGCTGGAACATCATCCAGTCGAAGATCGCCATTGGTTCCGGCGGTTTCGACGGCAAGGGCTGGGGCGAAGGCTCGCAGTCGCACCTGAATTTCATTCCCGAGCAGACCACCGACTTCGCGTTCTCGGTGCTGAGCGAGGAGTTCGGCTGGATCGGCGTGGCGCTGGTGCTGACGCTGTACCTGGTGGTGATCGGGCGCTGTCTGTGGATCGCCAGCCAGTCGCGCGATTCGTACTCGCGCCTGCTGGCCGGTGCCACGGGTCTGGCGTTCTTCGTCTATGTACTGGTGAACGGCGGGATGATTTCCGGCCTGCTGCCGGTGGTGGGTGTGCCGATGCCGTTGATCAGTTACGGCGGTACGTCGGCGGTGTCGCTGCTGGCGGGGTTCGGGTTGGTGATGGCGGTGCGTCGTCACAATCCGGTGCATGGCGGTTACGGGTAGTTTCCAGCCATCGGCGCAGCCCCTCGTGGGTGGTTGCTGAAAGCAACAGCCGTGGTTGGCCGGGCGGGGTGGATTCGCGGGGGACGCCGTGAACCCATCCCTGGGGGCTTGGCCGCGGCATCCATGCCGCGGACACCCCCGCGAACCCACCCCGCCCGGCCTCTGACAGTTTCCTGCGGTGGCCACCCACGCAAAGAGAAATAAAGCAGAGCAGAAGCGGGTCGCTTCGCTCTTTGTAGTGCCGAGCCATGCTCGGCTCAGGGCCGGCATGCGCTGTACGAGAGGCAGGCGAGGGCACAGCGACGTGCGCATTACGCGGCCTGCAACTGCACAGCCACGTATTCCGACAGGCCTCGGCAGGCCAGCAGCAGGCCTTCGCGGGCGTCGTCGGGCAGGTGCTGCGTGTCGTCCCCGTCCACGCGCACGCGTTCGCTGGCGTGCAGCAGTTCCAGCAGGAAGGTCAGCCCGGCATTGGCGCGGTCGATGCGCGCCATCGCCATGCACTGCGCCTGCGTTCGCCCTTGGCTCGGCCACGGCTGGCCATCTGCCGCTTCCACCTGGCGGATGCGCTGCAGGCAGTCCAGCAGGGTAGGGCCGCCAGGCGCGTTGGCGGCCTGCGTTGCAGTGAGCGTGGTTTCCAGCGCGCGGGCGATGTCATGCGGCAGCTGGTGAGCAGCCTCGCCCAGCGTGGCGAACAGGTACGGGTAGGTGGAAGCGGACATGGCGGGGGCCTCGTGCGGTCGGCAAGGGCCACCCCGCGTGGAGGCGAGGGTGGCAGGCGATGCGTGGCTCCAATACCGGTGATAGACGCTGGAACGCCGGCGGGCACGAGGCCCTCCACGCACCGCCCGCCAAAGACGCACGGACGGATTGCCAGCCGACGCCGCTCAACAAGAAAAAGCGACGCCGGCTGGCAAGCGTAAACAACGCATCTATCAAACGGGATTGGAGTCCCGTGCCACCCGTTGTCGGTGGCCGCACATGATGTGCACGGGGCCCTTGCGGCTCCAATCAGAATTGTTTGAAACCCGAAAAATCCGGGCGCCCAAGGCAGTTGTCGCCGAAGGAGTCGATAGCGTCAAACAGCGCTGACAGCTTCGCGAAAGCGCCGGTTGCTACCGTGCCGCGGGTGAAATGGAAACGAATGCTTGGTGGCTGCCGTGAGGCGCTGCGCACGATCGATCTGCCGTTGCTGATCGCGTTGTTGATCCTGATGGGCGCAGGCCTGGCGGTGCTGCACAGCGTGAACGGGCCGGTGCACGGGCAGGCGATGCGCTTTGCCGGTGGCCTGGCAGCGATGTGGCTGCTGTCGCGGGTTTCGCTGCTGCGCCTGCGCGCGTGGACGCCGGCGATCTATGCACTGTCGATGCTGCCGCTGATGGCGGTGTACGTGATCGGCACCGGCAAATACGGGCAGCGCTGGCTCAACCTCGGCGTGTTCTACCTGCAGCCTTCGGAACTGCTCAAGCTCAGCCTGCCGTTGATGATGGCCTGGTATCTGCACCGCCAGCCGCTGCCGCCATCGCCGCGCACGGTGCTGACGGCAGCGGTCCTGATCGGGGTGCCAGCCGTGCTGATCCTGATGCAGCCCAACCTGGGTACCGCCACCCTGGTGACGGCCAGTGGCGTGTTTGCGTTGCTGCTGGCTGGACTGCAGTGGCGCTGGGTGGTGGCCGGCTTGAGTGCGGTATCGGTGGCTGCGCCACTGGCGTGGTTCGGGCTGCTGCGGCAATACCAGAAGAATCGCGTGCTGACCTTCCTGGATCCGGCTGCCGATCCGTTGGGCACCGGCTGGAACATCCTGCAGTCGCGCATCGCCATCGGCTCGGGTGGCATGCAGGGGCGCGGCTGGGGCCACGGCACACAGGCCACGCTGGATTTCCTGCCCGAGTACACCACCGATTTCGCGTTCTCGGTTTTGGCCGAGGAATTCGGCTGGATTGGCGTGGTGGTGGTGTTCGCCCTGTATCTGTTCGTGGTCGGGCGTTGCCTGTCGATCGCGGTGCAGGCACGCGACACGCACGCGCGGTTGTTGGCCGGCAGCCTCGGCCTGGCGTTCTTCGTGTACGTGCTGGTCAACGGCGGAATGATTTCCGGATTGCTGCCGGTGGTGGGCATTCCGATGCCGTTGATCAGTTATGGCGGCACCTCGGCGGTGTCGTTGCTGGCGGGGATCGGGCTGGTGATGGCGGTGCGGGGGCATCGGCCGGTGCACGCGTAGGTTTCCAGCCAACGGCGCAGCCCCTCGTGGGTGAGCGCTGAAAGCAACAGCCGGGGTTGGCCGGGCGGGTGGGGTTCGCGGGGGACTATCCACCCGCCCGGCCAACCACGGCTG
>NZ_JFYS01000017.1:0-89864 GCF_000632045.1 Stenotrophomonas sp. RIT309 | reverse complement strand
CACCCCGCCCCATCGAAACCATCGAACAAGGAGATTCCATCATGCTGCAGATCCGCAAGAGCGCTACCCGTGGCCTGGCCGAGCATGGCTGGCTGTCCTCGCGCCATACCTTCTCGTTCGCCAGCTACTACGACCCCCGCTATGTGAGCTTCGGCCCGCTGCGGGTCATCAACGAAGACAAGGTGATCGGCGGCCAGGGTTTCGGCACCCACAGCCACAGCAACATGGAGATCGTCTCCTACGTGCTGGGCGGCGCGCTGGAACACAAGGACTCGATGGGCACCGGTTCGGTGCTGCGCTACGGCGACGTGCAGCGCATGAGCGCAGGCAGCGGCGTCAGCCACAGCGAGTTCAATCATTCGGCCAGCGATCCGGTGCATTTCCTGCAGATCTGGATCTTCCCGGAGGCCGAGAACATCGCGCCGTCGTATGAGGAGACCCACTTCACGCCGGAGAGCAAGCGTGGCCAGCTGCGCCTGATCGCCTCGCCGGATGGCGCCGATGGTTCGCTGCATATCCATCAGGATGCGCGCATCTTCGCCACCATCCTCGATGGCGAGCAGAAGCTGCACCACGCCCTGGCTGCCGGCCGCGGCGCGTATGTGCAGGTGGCGCGTGGCCAGCTGCAGGTCAACGGCATCACCCTGGAAGCGGGTGACGCACTGCAGGTCAGCGACGAGGCACAGCTGACCCTGGAAAACGGCAACGACGCCGAAGTGCTGGTGTTCGACCTGAAGCTGTAACCAGCATGCCCGCGATGCCATCCGGCAGCGCGGGCATGTCCTGTTGCAACGCGATCAGAACCTGTACGTCACTGCCAGCCGCACGTTGCGCGGCTCGCCCCAGGTGTAGGTGCTGTACCAGCTGAAGATCGTGTAATAGCGCTTGTCCAGCAGGTTGTTGACGTTGACCGTGGCCGACAGGCGATCGTTGAACTGGTACCGGGCCATGGCATCCAGCAGCCAGTACGGCTGGGTGCGATGAACCACCGACGTGCCACTGGCGGGGTTGGTGATGTCGCCGAACGTGGAGTCCTGCCAGCGCGCACCGCCACCGACGGTCAGGCCCTGCCAGTCGCCGCGCAGGCGGTAGCTGGTGTGCAGGCTGAACTGGTTTTCCGGCTCCAGCGTGGTCACCTTGCTGCCGGCCTGGCGGGCGATCTTGTGCGCAAAGCCACCCTGCACCTGCCAGCCCTCGGCCAACTGCCCGGACATCTCCAGTTCGTAGCCTTTGGTGCGTACGCCCATCAGTGCGCGATAGGCGTCTTCTCCGTTGGGCGTTTTGCCGCCTGTAGGCTGGGCGAAATTGTCCTGGTCGAGCTGGAACAGTGCCGCGCTGGCATTGAAGCGGCCGTCGAGGAACTCCGCCTTCAGGCCCATTTCATAGCTGCGGCCTTCCAGCGGATCCAGTGCCTTGCCCTGTTCATCGCGTTCGCTGTGCGGCTTGAAGATGGTGCTGTAGCTGGCATACACCGAATAGTGCTGGCCAAGGTCGTAGACCACGCCGGCATAAGGCACGAACACGCCGGTCTCGCGCGTCTGCGGCGAACGGTAGCTGGCCAGGCGGCTGCCGACGATCACCTTCAACGGGTCGGCCACGTCGAAGCGACCGACCACGTACAGGCCGTTCTCGCGGGTCACCTCATTGTTGCCATAACCGCGCTGCCATTCCGGCTCCGGGATGTCGCCCTTCCAGCTGTTGTAGTCGGCAACGGCGGTCGGGTACCCGGGCTGCGGCGAATAGCCGGTGTTGGTCCAGCGCTTGCGCGAGGCACTGCCGCCGACCACCAGTTCATGCTGGCGACCGAACAGGCCGAAATTGCCGCTCAGATAGAAGTCGGCCGCGTTGCTGACCGTCTTGCCGACGTACTTGCCCAGCCACAACGAGACGCCTTCGCCGGTGACCGGATCGGGATTGCCACCGGCCGCACCTGCCAGTGCCGCATCGTAGCCGTTGACCTGATGGTTGAGCTGCAGCTTGGCTACCCAGTCGTTGTCGAACGTATGTTCCAGCGTGGCAAAGCCGGTGCGCACGTATTGGCGCCAACCGCTCCAGTGGGTGCCGTTGTTGAACGAGCGCGGCATGTCGTTGAAATTGCCCTGGCTGTCCAGCAGCGGAATACCGCCCCAGGTCGAGCCCTTGGGATCGCTCTCCAGCACGTCGCCACCGACTGTCAGCAGCGTGCGTTCGCCCAGATCGGCTTCCAGCACGGCATAGCCGACCTTGCTGGTGCGCTGGTAGAAATCCAGATTGGAATGCTTGTCCTGCCAGGCACCTACCGCGCGCCCACGCACGCGGCCATCGGCAGTCAGCGGGCCGCCGACATCGACTTCGGCACGGTAGTCGTCCCAGCGGCCGACGCCCAGCGTCGCACTGCCAGCAAATTCCTTGCCCGGCTTCTTGCGCACCAGGTTGATGGTCGCGCCGGGGTCGCCCATGCCGGTCAGCAGGCCGGTGGCGCCCTTGAGCACTTCGATGCGGTCGTAGATCGCGGTATCGCTGAGCGTATTGCCGGCCGAGTACGCCGAGTCGCGTGACATCGGAATGCCGTCGTACTGGAAGTTCTGCACGGCAAAACCACGTGCGTAGTACTCGGTGCGCTCACTGTCGTAGGTGACGATGCTGATGCCCGGGGTCACCCGCATCACGTCATCGATGCCATCCAGACCGAAGTCGTCCATCTGCGCGCGGGTGATCACGCTGATGGTCTGCGGGGTCTGCCGCGGAGTCAGCACCAGGCGCGTGGCGGTGGCGATGGTACCCGGCGTGTACGCGCCGCTGCCCTCGGTGATGGTGCCCAGCTGGTTGGCGGTGACCTGCACGGTCTGCAGGGTCTGCGAGGCTGTCCTGCCCTCTTCTTCAACCGGCGCCGATTGCGCCGAGGCGGCGCCGGCAGTGGCCACTGTGGTCAGCAGAAGACCATTGGCAAGGGCCCTCGCCAATGGGCGGCGACGCAGGGACAGCACGGAAAAACGAACAGGCACAGACGACACGACGGGACCTCCACGAAGGGGTGGGATCCTCTGGCGGCGGCTCGAGGGGAAGGGGGGAATGCGGCCAAGGGCGGCCGGCGCAGGAGTTTACTCTCCTGCGCCCCCGCTGTCGTGGGGTGGCGCCAGTGCCTGACCAGGGACTTCTGCCTGGCGCTAGTCAGCCGTCGACGGCAGCCACGGCCTCCAGGATCAGTGCTGCCACTTCGGAGGGATGCGAGGCCAGCGAGGCATGGCTCGCCTCCAGCTGCAGCAGGCGCTTGGGTTGCATGCGTTCGGCCATGGCCTTCTGGTTCTGTGGCGCGATCATCCGGTCCTGGTTGGAAAGCTGGTACCAGCTCGGCTTGTGCTTCCACGCCGGATCGCTGATCGCATCGCCGAAGGTGCTGGCCAGCGGCGCCTTCTGGGTCACCGCCATCACCCAGCCTTCGTCGGCACTGAGGTCCTGGCAGAAGCTCTCATGGAACTTGTCGGCACGCAGCCACAGATAGCCATCGCTGTCCGGGGCGAGGTTCGGTGCCGCTTCGGGCAGGTGCTGCTGGGTGATGCCACCGGGGCTCTCACCACTGTCCGGCGCAAATGCGGCGATGTAGACCAGCGCCTGCACATTCGGCTGGTTGCCGGCTTCGGTGATCACCGCACCTCCGTAGGAGTGCCCGACCAGTACGACCGGGCCATCGATCTGGCGGATCATCCTGCGCGTCCGCTCGGCGTCGTTGACCAGCGAGGTCAGCGGCAGTTCGACCGCCTTCACCTGGTCGTGGCCCTTGCGGTGCAGCTCCAGGATGACCTTGCCCCAGTGTGCGGCCCCGCCCCAGAACCCATGGACGAGGAGGATGGTCGGTGTGGTGCTCATGCGCTGATCTCCGGCGGCGGCCGGGCGGAATGCCGACCGTCGGGCTACTCTCCACTGATGGCGTTAATCAACGGTGACGCATCCGGACCACTGCATTCGTATGCGTCGCCCGATGTCATCCATGGCACTTGCCGATGGCTTCTGAAAACGTTTTCATGAAGAGGATCTTCTGGAGCCTTCCTCGCGCATGACGCCCTCTTCTCCCCGCGCCCAGCAGCACGCGACCCGCGCTGCGTTCTTCATTCCTGGCTTTGCCACCGCTGCCTGGGCACCGATGGTGCCCTTCGCCAAGGCCAAGGCCGGTTTGTCCGACGCCAGCCTGGGCGGGCTGCTGCTGTGCCTTGGCCTCGGCTCGCTGCTGGCGATGCCACTGGCCGGTGCGTTGACCGCGCGCCTGGGCTCGCGCCGGTTGATGATCGCGACCACGGCCTTGATCCTGCTCGCCCTGCCACTGCTGACGCTCGCCCCCACGCCGCTGGCACTGGGAGCAACGCTGTTCGTGTTCGGCGCGGGTGTGGGGGCGATGGACTGCACGATGAACATGCAGGCGGTGGCCGTCGAGCGCGATGCAGGGCGGCCGATGATGTCCGGCTTCCACGCGTTCTACAGCATCGGCGGCTTCATCGGCGCCGGCTGCATGACCGGCCTGCTGGTTCTCGGCACGCCCCTGTGGCTGGCGTCATTGGTTGCCGTGGCGGCGATGCTGCTGGTGGCCCTGTTGTCGGCACCGCACTGGCGCCCGCAGCGCATTCTGCATGACGGCCCGATGCTGGCCCTGCCGCACGGCGTGGTGCTGTTCATCAGCGTGCTCGCCTTCGTGGTGTTCCTGGCCGAGGGTTCGATGCTGGACTGGAGCGCGGTGTTCCTGGCCGAAATACGCCACGTGCCGCGCGACCAGGCCGGTGCCGGTTTTGCCGTGTTCACGCTGGCGATGACGGCGATGCGCCTGTTCGGCGATGGCATCGTCGAGCGCCTTGGCCGCACCCGTACCATCGTCATCGGCGGCATCACCGCTGCGGCCGGTTTCGCGCTGGCCACGCTGGTGCCCTCCTTCGCCATGGCGCTGGTCGGCTACGTGCTGGTGGGCCTGGGCTGCGCCAACATCGTGCCCGCCCTGTTCTCGATGGCCGGCCAGCAGCGCGCGATGCCGGAGAGCATTGCGATCACCGCAGTCACCACGCTGGGCTATGCCGGCATTCTTGCAGGCCCCGCAGCGATCGGCGCGCTCGCCCATGCCACCAGCCTGGGCTTTGCCTTCCTGTGCGTGGCAGCGATGCTGCTGGGTGTAGCGGCATCTGCACGTTCGCTGGCCCGCCGCCTGCCCTGAAGCTCAGCCGCGTGCTGGGGTTTTTGCGGGTGTGTCGACGCCATGCACCAGCCATTCGGCCTGGGCCGGCAACTGCGGTGCCGGACACGCGGCTTTCGGATGGTGCTCGTCGCGCGCCATCCAGTCATCGACCACTCCGGCCAGCAGGTCCAGCCGCAGCGGCAGGGTGATGTGATCTTCGCCGCGCATCTCGATGTAGTGCGCACGCGGATTGGCCTGCGCCAACGCGCGGCCTTGGCTGACCGGAATGTGCTGGTCGCCCTGCCCGTGCAGCAGCAGCACGCAGGCGCGGGTATCGGCCAGCGCGCGGGCAACATCCACCTTGTCCAGATCCACGTCGATGCGGCGGCTGGCGGCGGCCACCACCTGGTTGATGTCCTGGCTGCCGTAGCGCCAGCGTGCATACGAAGCGATGGCCTGTGCCTTCAACCCTTCCGGCTGCAGGGCCATCAGATGCGGAATCATGGTGCGGATCGCAACCCCGGCATTGGCGAACGATTCCATCGCCACCACGCCGGCGACCTGGTCGCCCAGCTTGTCGGCGGTGAACAATGCGGTGGCAGCGCCGTAGGAAACACCGAACAGGTACAGCGGGCCGGTCACTTCGCCCCGCGCGCGCAGTTCGGCGATGACATCCACAACATCGTCCGACTCGTAGGTGCCGTAGCCGGAGGGACCGGCGCCGGACTGGCCATGGTTGCGCAGGTCCAGGGTGATCACGCGGTAGCCCGACTCGGCCAGCTGCAGCGACCATGGCAGCATCGAATCACCGTTCATCATCCAGCCGTGCAGCAGCACCACGGTGCCGCGCGGTGCCTGAGCGCGGAACGGCTGCGGTACGGACAGGCTCAACCCGGTATCCAGCGGCAGGCCGTTCTGGTGCTGCTGCGGCAGGTAGTGGTAGCGCGCACCGTAGTCGCCCGGATCGAAAGCACGCCAGAAGATCGGCACGCCATCACGGCCCGGGGCAAAGCCATGCCGGTTCGGCAGCGCGGCCACAGCTGCGGCGATACGCGGTTGATCAAGCAGGGTCGAGACGCCACCGGGCGCGATCAGGCGGTCGCTGAGCGAGGTGGACGAGGCCGTCATCGAGGAAGAGCATGCAGCCAGCCACAGGCCGGCGCACGCCAGCAAAAGCAGCAGCAGGCGCTTCATGGGCAGTCAGGGGAAAAGTGCGACAGCGTGGCAGGTTAGCGGCCACGCCCGGCGCCATCTATCGCAGCTGGATGACGGGTTGATGACAGCGCAGGATCGATTCAGCTTGTCACAATGTCGCGACCGGCCAAAGCATTGATCCGGATCAATGAACGCCATCGCACGAATGGCCACAGTGCCGGCATGCGCACCCCGTTCAAGCTCGCCATTGCCCTGGCCGCCACCTTGGCCGCCGCTTACGGCATCGCCCGCAGTACACCGTACTGGTTCGCCCCACCGCAACAGGCCGAGGTCGACATCCACGACCCGGCCCTGATCGAACAGGGCCGGTACCTGTCGCGTGCTGCCGACTGCGCCGCCTGCCATACCGCACCGGGCGGCAGGCCGTTCGCCGGCGGCCTTGGCATGCAGACCCCGATGGGCACGCTGTACTCGACCAACATCACACCGGACACGGAGACCGGCATCGGCGCATACGACTACGCCGATTTCGAGCGCGCGGTGCGGCGTGGCATCCGCCATGACGGCCAGCCGCTGTATCCGGCCATGCCCTACGCCTCGTACGTGATCGCCAGCGATGCCGAGATCAAGGCGCTGTATGCCTACTTCATGGGTGCGGTGCAGCCGGTCCGGCAGGACAACGCCGACAGCACGATTCCGTGGCCGGCAAACATGCGCTGGCCGCTTGCCTGGTGGCAGCTGTTGTTCGCACGCCCGCGCAGCTTCAGCCCTGATCCCACCCTGGATGCCGGCCAGCAGCGCGGCGCCGAACTGGTTGAAGGCCTGGCCCATTGCGGCGCGTGCCATACCCCGCGTGGGCTGGCCTTCCAGGAAAAGGCGATGGCCGACGATGGCAGCCGCCAGTTCCTGTCCGGCTCGGTGCTGGAAGGCTGGTATGCGAAGAACCTGCGCAATGAACAGACCGGCCTGGCCAGCTGGAGCGAAGCCGAAATCGTCGAGTTCCTGCGTACCGGCCGCACCGATCGCTCCGCGGCTTTCGGCGGCATGGCCGATGTGGTCGAGCACAGCACGCAGTACCTGTCCGACGCCGATCTGCTGGCGATGGCACGGTACCTGAAGCAGCTGCCGGCCCGCGAAGGGCGCAGCGCGCAGTGGACGCCGGGCACCGACACCACTACCGCCGCACTGCGCGGCGGCGACTACCGGGTGGCCGGTTCGCTGGCCTACGCCGAACACTGCCAGGCCTGCCATCGCGCAGATGGCCGCGGCATGCCACGGGTCTACCCAGCCCTGGCGGGCAACTCCATCGTGTTCGCCGATGATCCCAGCTCGCTGGTGCAGGTAACCCTGACCGGCGGGCGCACGCCACATACCGCGCATGACCGCATGGCATTCACCATGCCGGGCTTCGAGCAGCTGCCCAATGCGCAGCTCGCCGACATCCTCACCTTCATCCGCAACAGCTGGGGCAACCAGGCCAGCGCGGTCACTGAACTGGACGTAGCGCGCATGCGCCGGGTGGTGCGTGACAAGCCGGCGCATGTGGTCCCGCAGGAGACGGCGCAATGAGGCGTTCGAAGAAGCGTTCGACAGTGTTGATCGCCAGCGCGGTCGTTGCGGTGCTGCTGGCCGGTGCTGGCACGCTGCTGTACCAGCACCTGTACCCGGACCTGGACGCGGAAGTCGCGAGGACCCTGGACATCCTCGACAGCCACGGCCAGGTGGTGGGCCAGTACCACGTACCCAGTGCCGAGGAGATCGCCAGCCTCGGCAACGCCGACGCGGTGATGTTCGGCCGTCGCCTGCTCAACGAGACCGCACGCCTGCTGCCGGACAACGTCGGCAACGATCTGAACTGCAATTCGTGCCACATGGCCGAGGGCAAGCGACCGTTCGGCAACCACTACCTGAACACCGGAGGCGGCAGCTACCCGCGCTACATGCCGCGACCGGGCAGGGAAATCGGCCTGGCCGAGCGCATCAACGGTTGCCTGCAGCGTTCGATGAACGGCAAGCCGCTGGCCAAGGACGCGCCGGAGATGCGTGCGATGCTGGAATACATGGCGTGGCTGAGCCGCCCGGTACCAGAGGGTGCGCGCGTGGCCGCGCCCAGCGAAGGGCCGATCGACAGCACGCTGACACCGGACCCGATACGTGGACAGGCGCTGTATGCCGCGCAGTGCGCCGCCTGCCACGGCGACAACGGCGAAGGCCGGCGCGACGCCAGCGGCGATATCGCGTTCCCGCCGTTGTGGGGCGAGCGCAGCTTCAACATCGGTGCCGGCATGGCGCGGCTGTACAAGGCCGCAGGCTTCGTCAAGCACAACATGCCGCCGGCAACGACCCGTGAACCGCCACTGGGCCAGCAGGTGATGCCCGACCAGGACGCGGTGGATATCGCCAGCTACTTCATCAACCAGCCGCGCCCGGACTTCGCCGGCAAGGCCAAGGACTGGCCGCGCGATCCGAAACCCAAGGACGCGCGCTACTGAGCAATGCCCCGGTCTTGCCGGCCGTCACACAACACACTCCCTGCATCTGCGCGTCACCGCCATGTCATCGGCGCTGCCGACACTCCCGGACTTTCCTCCCTTGAAGGTCCGGTTTCGATGCGAACGATTGCGCGCTTTCCCCGTATCTCGCTGCTTGCCCTGCTGATTGCTCCCGCACTGGATGCCCTGGCTGAAGCACCGCAGGGCGATGTGGCCGATACGCGAAGCGCCGACGCGCGGACCCTGGACCAGGTGCAGGTGATCGGCCAGGCCACCAGTTATGCCAAGACCTCGGTGCGCCAGGAAACGTTGAACCGGCAGACCGTGTTGAGCAGCGTCAATGGCGCGCTCAACGAAGTGCCCGGCGTGGTCGTCAGCGAAGCCGATGCCACCGGTTCCTCGGTGTGGGGCACGCAGATCAGCATGCGCGGCTTTGTCACCAACCGCGACACCCAGCAGATCGGCACCACCATCGATGGCCTGCCCAATGGTGGTTCCGGTTATGGCGGCGGCTCGCTGGCCAACCGCTACATCGACACGCTCGACCTGGAAACGGTGGAAGTGAGCCAGGGCACGGCCGATATCTCCTCGCGCTCGAACGAAGCACTCGGTGGCACCCTGAACTTCCTCACCAGCGACCCACTGCAGGAGCAGCGACTGCGCATGGTGGTGGGTGCCGGTGACAATGAAGCGCGCAAGTACTACGTGCGCTACGACACCGGCATGCTTGCAGGACACACCCGCGCGTGGATCAGCGCATCGTCGGCGCGCGTGCATGACTGGATCGACGGCACCGGCCACACCAGCAACGACAACATCGCCGGCAAGTTCATCACCGAGCTGGACCGCTGGACCCTGACCGGCTACCTGTCCTACAACGATGCCGACGAGCCGGAGTACACCAGCGTTTCGCCGAAAGGGTTCGCCACCAACCCCGACCGCGACGGCCTGGTCGGCACCCTGACCGGCATTCCGTATCTGGACCAGAACTACCGTTCCGGTTCGCGCGCACTGCGCGAGAACACGTTCGGCTACCTGCGCGCGGCCTTCGATGGCGGCAACGGTTTCAAGGCCTCGATGGCCGCCTACGGGCACCGCATGCAGGGCCGCGGTGACTGGCTGCCGCCGTACCTGGCCGACGTCAACGACGACGGTGCCGGTCGCCCGCAGTCGGAGTACCTCGGCGGCAGGACGGTCTACGGTGGCAGCAACCGCGGCCAGATCTACTTCGTGAACCCCGACGGCAGTTCCGCCCAGCGCCTGGCCAGCTGCACGCCGCGACTCGGCTTCAGCGCCGAGTACGACCCCAACTGCTACGCCGGCAACGTGCAGGGCGCGCAGTCCTACCGCCACTCCCACTACGACAACGATCGCATGGGCGTTACCGCCGACGTTGAATGGCGGCAGACCTTCGGCGCCATCGACAACACCGTGCGCGGCGGGCTGTGGGTGGAGAAGCTGGACCGTTCCGTGCGCCGCGATTGGCACCGCCTGCTCAACGTCGGCCAGGACATCGCCTTCGACCACCAGCCCTACTGGGTGCAGTTCGAGGACAAGTACAAGGTCGATGAGCAGATGTACTACGTCGAGGACGTGGCCCGCTTCGGCCCGTTCAGCGCGCGCCTGGGCGTAAAGCAGTTCTTCGTCGACCAGTCCCGCCGCCGCGTTATCGGCGCCGCCGAGAATGTGAAGTCCGACTCGAAGTCCGATCCGCTGCTGTCCACCGGCTTCACCTGGGCCCCGGGTGTGGAGGGCATGGAACTGTTCGCCGGCTACTCGCAGAACTTCGCCGCGATCCCGTCCGGCGTGCTGGGTGAAACCGATCCCCAGCGCTTCCGCAACGTCGAACCGGAGACCGCCGACAACATCGAACTGGGCATGCGCATCAGCCGCTGGCCGCTGACCGCCTCGGTCACCCTGTACAACATCAAGTTCGACAACCGCATCGTGTATCTGCCAGCCGGTCTGGTCAGCGGCATCGACTACCTCGGCGAGACCGATGGCGTCTACGAGAACTTCGGCGGCGTGGAGAGCAACGGCCTGGAAGCGGCCTTCGGCTACGGCTGGGACAATGGCTGGCGCATCAATGCGGCCTACACCTACAACCGTTCCAAGTACCTGGGCAGCGGCAACGACGCGCGCGACACGCAGCTGGGCATCGTCGATGGCGCCAAGGTGATCGGCCAGCCGGAGCAGATCCTGGTGGTGTCGGCCGACTGGCAGGGTGAGAACTGGAACTTCGGCCTGTCCGGTCGCTACCTGGGCGAACGCTACCTGGATGCGGCCAACGTCAACAAGCTGCCCTCGGCCACCGTGTTCAACGCCAACATCGGCTTCGACCTGCAGGGCCTGTCGCCGCGCCTGAAGGGCATGGGCGCCAACCTGGTGGTGAGCAACCTGACCGACAAGCGTTATCTTGCAGGGGTGGACGGCCGCGACAACGCCTTCATCGGCGCCCCGCGCACCGTCGGCATCTCCTTCCGCGTGGACCTGTGAGTGTGACCCTGTGACTGATACCGGCCGACGCCGACTGTTGCAGGCCGGCGTCGCCGCCGGCCTTTCGCCGCTGCTGCCCAGCATCGCCCGGGCAGCAGCGATCGCCCCTGCCTCGCGCACGCGCAGCCTGCAGGACCTGCAGCACATCGTGGTGTTCATGCAGGAGAACCGCTCGTTCGACCACTACTTCGGCACGTTGCCGGGCGTGCGTGGCTTCGGTGACCGTTTCGTTGCCCCGGCATCGCCGCTGCCCGGTGGCGACCGCCCGCGCAGCCTGTGGCTGCAGCCCGACGCCAGCGGACAACGCGCCATCGCCCCCTTTCCGTTGGATACCGCTGCGCACTTCGGCTACATGCGGGTGGAAGGCACGCCTCACACCTGGCCTGATGCACAGCAGGCGTGGGACCACGGGCGCATGGCGCACTGGCCCAAGGCCAAGCAGAACCATTCGATGGGCTACTTCCAGCGCAGCGACATGCCGTTCCAGTTCGCCCTGGCCGATGCGTTCACGCTGTGCGATGCCTACCACTGCGCGATGCAGGCCGGCACCAACCCGAACCGCGTGTTCCTGTGGACCGGCCACAACGACGCCCAGGGCCAGGCAGGCGGCCCGGTGATCGCCAATTCGCACGACAATTTCCCCGAGCTGGGCGGCCATCCGGACTCGTACCGCTGGGCCAGCTATGTCGAGCGGCTGCAGCAGGCCGGCGTGTCCTGGCAGATCTACCAGGACATGGCCGACAACTTCACCGACAACCCGCTTGCCGGGTTCGAGACCTTCCGCCAGGCGTACCGCAGCGCCCCGGGGCATGACCCGGAGCTGCGCGCGCGCGGCGTCAGTACCCGTGGCCTGCCGCAACTGCGCGAGGACGCGATCAGCGGCCGCCTGCCGCAGGTGAGTTTCATCATTGCCGACGCAGCCGGCAGCGAGCACCCCGGTCCGTCCAGCCCCGCGCAGGGCGCCGCCTATACCGCGCGCCTGCTGGATGCATTGACCGCCGATCCAGAGGTGTGGAGCCGTACCGCCCTGCTGCTGATGTTCGATGAGAACGATGGCTTCTTCGACCATGTGCCGCCACCGGCACCGCCCTCCCCGCTTGGTGCCGGCTGGGCCGGCGCGTCGGCGGTCAGCACCGAGGGCGAATACCACCACCGCCCGGCACCGGGCGACGAGAAATACGATGCCGCCGAGCTGCGCGGGCGCCCCTATGGGCTGGGCCCGCGCGTACCGTTGTATGTGATTTCACCGTGGAGCCGCGGCGGCTGGGTCGACTCGCAGGTGTACGACCACACGTCGGTGCTGCGTCTGATCGAGCGCCGCTTCGGCGTCGCCGCGCCGGACATCTCGCCGTGGCGGCGTGCGGTCTGCGGTGATCTGAGCAACGCCTTCGACTTCGCCCAGCGCGACACCCGCCCCTTCGCCAAGGCGCTGCCCGATGTCACCGCTGTCGCCGCGCGCGCCGCCGCCCTGCCCGGCCGTACCGTGCCCGCGCTGCCCGATGGCCTGCATCCGGCCCGCCAGGAGCCCGGCGTACGTCCTGCACGGGCACTGCCCTATCGGCCGCAGGTGCAGGCCACATCGGTGGATGGCGCTGGCCTCACCCTGCAGCTGGCCAGCGATGGCGCCGGGGCCGTGCTGCATGTCTACGACCGCCTGCGCCTGGACGCCGTTCCGCGCCGTTACACCGTGGTACCAGGTGCCCCGCTGCAGGATCGCTGGCCGCTGGATGCGCAGGGTCGTTACGATCTCTGGCTGCTGGGACCGAATGGATTCCATCGCCATTATCGCGGCGATGGCACGCTCGCGCCGCTGCACGCGCACGTGGAGCGCGCGGACGGCCAGATGCGCCTGACACTGCGCAATCCATCGCCTTCAGCGCGGAAGGTCCAGGTGCAGGCCGGCGCCTACGCCGGCCACATGCCCACCCGCGAACTGCAGCTGGTGGCCGGCGCGGCAACCGTACTGGCCTGGGATCCCGCACCAACCGCAGGCTGGTACGACCTGATCGTGCGCTCGCAGGGCGTCGAGCAACGCCTCGCCGGACGTGCCGAAGACGGCCGGCCTGGCACCAGCGACCCTGCCATGGACAGCGAACCGCTGCGCTTCGATCACGGCTGAAAGTGATTCCGTGGAGCCGGGCGCGTGCTCGGCTCCACAGGGTGGAACATCCCGCTCAGGCCTCCTGCAACCCCGGCCGGCCGTGCTCCACGGCATAGCGCTTCCAGCTCTGCAGCGCGCCGTTCGGCTGCATGACCGTATCGAGCGTCTTCATGTCACCGATCCAGGCATCACGAGTGACGTCGCACAGCACATAACCACGCTTGTCCGTCGTCGCCTTCAGGTGCGGACTGTGCCGCAGCTGGTTCTCTGCATAGGCATCCACGCCCTGCCCGTCTGCGCCCGACGTGATCGAAGTGGCCAGGAACTCACTGGAAATCACCCCGGAATCGGCATTGTCCTGCACCAGGTCGCTGGCATAGTGGCGGTGCGCATCGCCACAGGCGGTTACCACGTTGCCGAAGCCCACCTTCTGGATGTGATCGAGCAGGCGGCGGCGGCTGGACAGATAACCGGACCACTGGTCGTCGGAGGCCTGCACCACGCCGTCCTTCTCGCGCAGGTAGTTGCCCAGCGAAACCTGGTGGGCGATGGTGTGCCAGCGCGACGCGGCGTCGGCCAGGCCGTCGAACAGCCATTGCTCCTGCTTTGCGCCAACAATGCTGCGTTCGGGAGATTCCACCTGCCCGCGCTGCGCGATGTCCACCTGCTTGCTGCGGTACTGGCGGGTATCGAGCAGGTGCAGGTCCAGCAGCGTGCCATAGCGCGCGCGCCGGTACATCTGCATATGGCCGTCGCGCGGGAACGACGAAGCACGCAGCGGCATGTTCTCGTAGTACGCCTGGAATGCCTGTGCGCGGCGCAGCAGGAACACTTCACTGGGCGTGCCGTCCTGGTCCTCGGCGCCGGCCCAGTTGTTGTCCACTTCGTGGTCATCGAACGTGACGAACCACGGCGACGCGGCGTGCGCGGCCTGCAGGTCCGTATCGGTCCTGTACTGCGCGTAGCGCCGGCGATAGTCGTCGAGCGTGTAGGTCTGCGGGCCAACATGGTTGCGCAGGTTGGTGAACGGCTGGCCGTTCATCCTGCGCACGCCAGGCTGGCTTTCGCCCTCGTAGATGTAATCGCCGTAATGGAACACGAAGTCGAGCGGCTCCTCGGCAATGTGCCGCCATGCACTGTAGTGCCCCTCCTCGTAGTGCTGGCAACCGGCCACCGCGAAGCGCACGCGGTCGACCCGTGCGTTGGCCGCAGGCAGGGTGCGGGTGCGGCCAATCGCACTGGCATGGCCTCCCACGGTGAAGCGGTACCAGTACGGCCGCCCAGGCGCCAGGCCATCCAGTTCCACGTGCAGCGCATGGCCAAGCTCGGGGTGGGCCAGCGCGGTGCCCTGCCGCACCACGGTGCGCATGCTCTCGTCGGCGGCCAGCTGCCATGCCACCGCCATCGGCCGGGTTGGCATGCCGCCGCCGAACACCAGTGGCTCGGTGGCCAGCCGCGTCCACAGCACCACGCCGTCGGCCGACGGATCACCCGACGCCACGCCGAGAGTGAACGGTGTACTGGCAAAGCGCGGCGATGCGAGCAGATTGCGCGGATTCAGCGCTGCCACATCGTTCTGCGCGGCCAGCGCGCGGGCCGTTCCGGCCCACGCACCCAATGCGGAAAGTCCGGACAGGGCAAGGAAGCGCCTGCGATTGATCGTATCCAAGACGGTCGCCTTCAGTTGTAGATGATGTGGAAGTAGAAGAAGCGGCCGTAGTCATCGATCTCGGTGCGGAAGCGCCCGTTCGGACCGGTGCTGTAGGTCGGCTGGGTGTTGAACAGGTTCTTGGCCTCGTACTTCAGCGTCACGTGCTTGCTGACCTTGTGGCTGAAGGCCAGGTTGAAAGTCATGTACGGGTCGTAGTACGAATCCAGCCACTGGGTATCGCCGAAGTCGACCAGCATCCGGCTGCGGTAGGTGCCGGATACGCGCAGCTGCGAGCTCTTCCATGGCATGCGCCAGATCACCGAGCCGTTCACCGACCAGTCCGGCTGGTACAGCAGGCGGTCCAGGCGGCGCTCGCTGCCGTCGCTGATGCGGTAGTTGGTCTGCCCGTCCAGGCGGGTGGCATTGAGGTACATGTCGAAGCGGTGGCGGCCCCACTGCAGGTTGCGGTTGGCTACCGCGAACTCGACACCGCGCAGCGTCGACTCATCTGTGTTCATCGGCTGGGTGATCCGGTAGCGGATGTCGCCGACGTTCTCGAACGTGGTCAGGGTGTAGATGTCGTCCTTGATGACCTTGTCGAACAACGCCACCGAGACCAGGCCGTTGTTGCCGTTGAAGTACAGGTCCCAGGCAAGATCGAGGTTGGTCGAGCGGCGCGGCTGCAGCGAGGCATTGCCCTGCTTGATGGTGCAGAAGCCTCCGCCCAGCTCGTCGTCGCCGCAGCTGGTGCTGGTGGCCTGGGCGATGTTGCTGGGCGTCGGCCGGCCCAGCGTGCGGCTGGCGGAGAACCTCAGGCGCTGGTCTTCGCTCAGCTTGAAGGTGGCGTTCAGCGACGGCAGCAGGTTGTTGTAGCCGCCACTGCTCTTGCGGAATGCCGATGTGTAGGTGGTGCCACCATCCTCACTGAACGGGCTGAACGCATTGAAGGTGGTGTGGTCGTAGCGCAGGCCGCCGATCAGCAGCAGCCGGTCCCAGGCGTAATGCGCCGACACGTAGGCGTTGGCAATGTCTTCCACGTACTTGTAATCGCTGGTGAAGTCGGCATTCGGGTACGCCGCATCGTTGTTGCCCAGCTTCGGGTAGAGCTCGTCATGCCACTTGCGGTTGTCGATCAACGGGAAACCGGGAACGCTGCCAAGCAGGGTCGAACCCGGGTACAGATAGTCATTCAAGGTCGCGCTGGTCTTGTAGTAATCGAAATCGATGTCCTGCCAGATCTTCAGGTGGCGATACTCGGCACCGGCAGCCAGACCGAAACCGCGTGCATCGGCATCGATGTTGTAGCTGAAGTCGGCGCGCAGGTTGTCGATGCTTTCCTTGGCGTCGCGCGGCGAGATATAGGCCTGCGCCGGATTGAGCTTGAACGCCGAGCTGGTCAGCAGGCTGGAATCGGAAACACCCACGGCGTTCGGAAAACCATGGCTGTCGTTGGCATAGTCAACGAACAGGTTGCTCGGGTAGGCGCGCACGCCCCAGTAGACCTGGTTGTTGTGGAAGGTCTCTTCGGTGTGGCCGGCACGCAGGGTCAGCCGCGAGAGGTCACCGATATCCCAGTTGAAACTGGCGATCGCGCCGCGGTTGCTGCGGTCCCAGCGGTCGTGGCGGTTCTTGATGTAGATGCTGTTGATCTGGGTGGTGCCGCCGTCCTCGCTCTGGTTGCGTATCGGGAACTTGGCGTTGCCATACAGATCGGTCTTGTTCATCGTCGAGTTCTCGTAGAACCGGTACGAGTACAGCAGCAGCGAGGCATAGAACGGGTCGTCCGATGGCTTCCATTCCAGCTTGGCCGAGCCACCGAAGTTGGTGATGTAGTTGGTGTAGGTGCCGGTGCTGAAGTTGCCCGGCGCACGCAGGCCGTTCCAGCCTTTCGCCTCGTCGGGGCCGGTGGTTCCATCGGTGAGGTACTTGCCGGCATCGTTGTAGTAGTAGTTCGATTCCACCCAGCGCTTGACGCTGTTGCGCGAGCGCTGTTCGTAGCGCGCGACCGCGACGATGCCGAACTGATCGTCGCCGCCGAACTGGTTGGAAAACACTGCCTTGGCGCTCTTGCCGAAGTGACCCAGGGTCTTGTGGTCGCCCCCCGCGCTGCGCCCCACATTGGTCTCGGCCGTGGAATGGATGCCGGCCACGTCGGCGAACACGTACTTGCCGGAGCGGTCAAAGGCGCTGCGGCTGATGATGTCGATCACACCACCGATGGCATCCGGTGCCTGCTCGGCGCTGAAGCTCTTGTAGATGTCGGTGCGGGTGCCGATGTCGCTGGGAATCAGCTGCAGGTTGTTCATGCGCTCGCCGGAGCCACTGCCGCCCACGCTTGCGATCGCGATGCCGTCGATGGTCGTGTAGTTGAGATTGGCCTGCACGCCGCGCACGGTCACGTAACGCGGTTCGCCCGCATCTTCCACCGCACTCAGGCCGGGCGCGGCCATCAGGCTCTCGGCCAGCGTCTCATCGCCATAGCTGTCCATCTCGTCGTAGATCACCGAATCCTTGATCACCGGCGAGGTCTTCTTCTGGTCGATGACCTCATGGGCGGCGATCACCTTGACCGTGCCCAGGGTCGGGGCCACCACCGCTTCCGGTGGGCGCGATGCCGGTGCGGCCTGCCGGCCTTCCCGCGAGACCGGTGCCGCGTCGATGGCGATCACGTTGCCGTCCACCACCGTGTAGCGCAGGCCGGTGCCCGCCAGAAGCGTGTCCAGCGCCTGCTTGACGGTGGCTCCTCGCGGTACCGCGCCCGCCATGGGTGCAGCGCCCGCGCCGGCATACAGGAACTGCACGCCCGAGCTGCGTGACAGCTGCTCCAGCGCCTGGCTCAGCGGCTGCGCGGCGATCGCTGCGGTGACCCGGGTCTCAAGCCCATTGGCCGACGCCGCCTGTGCATGCGCGCCCAGACAGGGAGACAAGGCCAGTACCACCGACAGATAGAGCTTCTTGCGCATCACGGTTCCTTGGAGGAGAGAGGACTGCTGGTACCGCGTCGGCATGCGACGGCGGCTTCTCCCAAGTAAGAGCCGGCATCGGCGGAAGTGGAGAACGCCGATTCGATGAATTTTTTCTGACAGCGCTTCGCCGAACCGCGATCAACGGCTGGACACCCACACCGTGTCCGCTTCGCGGCGGATGACGAAGCGCGCGTCCCGCTGCAGGAATGCCTGCAGCGCTGCGACCCGGTGCGCCTCCAGGCTGCCTGACAGGCGCGCCGCGCGCGCCGCGTCATCGGTCAGCCGCACCTGTACCTGGTTGTGGCGGTTGAAGGCAGCCGCCACCTCGTCCAGCCGCTCATCGCGGAACGACACCCGGCGCTGCTGCCAGTCCAGCAGCATGGACATCGGTATTTCCAATGGCTGCACCGCATGGCTGCGGTGATCGACCTGGACCACCTTCCCGGCAGGCAGCTGCGCCAGCCGTCGTTGCCCGCTGCCGGCGGTCCAGACCTCCACCTCGCCGGACACCACGCCGATGCGCGTACTCTGCAAACGGCGCGAGACATCGAACACGGTGCCGATGTCGCGGATCTGCAGATCGCCAACCTGCACCTCGAACGGCCGGCGATCCGCTGCGATATCGAACGTGGCCTCGCCGCTCAGCAGTTCAACCCGACGGCTGAACCAGCCGATGTTCACCCGCAGACGGCTGTCTGCGTTCAGGCGCACCTGCGTCCGGTCAGCCAGCACCACCTCACGCAGTTGCCCGTGGCCGGCGATCAGCATCTGTTCGCGAGGCGTCAGCCACGGCACCAGTCCGGCCACCAGCAACAGGCAGCAGGCCACCGCAGCCACCCGCCTCCAGAGTGGTCGGCGTGATCGCGATGCAAGCACGGCGCGCGGCACGGGCACCGGTACGGCAAACAACGGCACGACTTTCGCCGTTGCCGGCAGCTCCGGCAACGCGGCCCTGTCCCCCTGCTCCTGTCCGTACGCCACCATCACCGCGCCTACCTGCCGGTGCACGTGCAGGACATGCAGGTACGCGCGTATGTGTTCGGGAGAGCGCTTCATCCATGCCATGAACTCGATGCGCTGAGCGGCGCTCAGGTCACCCTCGCGGTTGCACAGGAACCAGTGCGCGGCCTGCTCGGCCACCTCGTCATCCACCGCTGCAGGCTCCTGCCGGTTCATCCATCCTTCCCGGCGCCGAGCGCCTTCCTGCAGGCATCCAGTCCCTTGCCGATGTGCTTGCGCACCATGTGCACCGACACATCCAGCTGTGCCCCCACCTGCCGGCAATCCAGCCCATCGCGATAGTGCAGCTCCATCACCCGCCGCGTTGTCGGCGGCAGTTGCGCGATGGCGCCGCGGATTCCGCTCCAGCGCTGTGCCCGCTCGAAATCAGCTTCGATGTCCTCCTCGCTGCGCAGTACCTCGGCCAGCAGGTCGACGTCCTCGATCTGTGGCAGGCCGGAGCGCGAGCGTGCCTGTTCACGCGCCAGGTTGGCCGCCACCGCGAACAGATAGGCTTCGGGGTTCTCGATCGCCTGGGCATCTTCGCCGGTACTGCGCAGCAGCCGCAGGTAGACCTCCTGGGCCAGGTCCTCGGCATCGGCAGCCTGTGAACCACGCCGAAGGAAGAAGCCACGCAGCAGGCGGCGCCGCAAGGCGTAGCTCTTCTCCCAGATCCTGACGCTGTTCACAACCGACCAACCACCCCGAGGCTGGAAAACCCAGCAGGGTGCACACCAACGATGACATCCGCATTGCAGCGCTGCATGGCCAAGCGAAGGTTCGCGCAGACCCAATCGTCGCCCGTCTACCGGTCAGCCGATACGGCGCCTACGCTTGTCTCCTCGGCAGCCACCACGGCCGCCCCCGCGCCACGGACCTGCCGGCGCGACTCCGCTCCAGAGCTGTCGCCCTGCCGGCGGTGCCGTGCAGGTGCAGAACCGGCGCTCTCTGGAGACGCAGCATGAACCAGGCACATTTCCCTCTCGACGCCGATCCGCAGGAAACCCGCGAATGGCGCGAGTCCCTGCAGGCGGTGATTGAGGCCGGTGGCCGCCCCCGCGCGCACTATCTGCTGGACCAGCTCGATGCACTCGATGTGCAGCAGCATGGCGACCTGCACACCCGCGCGTGGACCGCCTACACCAACACGATCCCCCCCGAACGCCAGCCCGCCTACCCGGGTGACCTGGCCATCGAGCGGCGGTTGAACGCGATGATCCGCTGGAACGCCATGGTGATGGTGCTGCGTGCCGGCAGGCATTCCAATGTCGGCGGCCACATCGCCACCTACCAATCCGCAGCAGTCATGTATGACGTGGGCTTCGATCACTTCTTCCGTGGACGGACCGAAACCTTCGACGGCGACATGATCTACATCCAGGGTCATTCGGCCCCGGGCATCTACGGCCGGGCGTACGTGGAAGGCCGCATCAGTGCCGAGCAGATGGACAACTTCCGCCGCGAAGCCGGACGCGAGGGCCTGTCCTCGTATCCGCATCCGCGGCTGATGCCCGGGTTCTGGCAGTTTCCCACTGTGTCGATGGGCCTGGGCCCGCTGACGGCGGCCTATCAAGCCCGCTACATGCGCTACCTGGAATACCGGGGGCTGAAGCAGCACCAGGGCCGCAAGGTCTGGGCCTTCCTTGGTGACGGCGAAATGGACCAGCCCGAATCGCTGGCGGCCATTTCGCTGGCCGGGCGCGAGCGCCTGGACAACCTGGTGTTCGTGGTCAACTGCAACCTGCAACGTCTGGACGGACCGGTGCGTGGCAACGCCAAGGTGATCCAGGAACTGGAAGGCACCTTCCGCGCCGCCGGCTGGAACGTGATCAAGGTGATCTGGGGCAGCGGCTGGGACGAGCTGCTGGCACGCGATCACAGCGGGCTGCTGCGCCAGCGCATGATGGAGTGCGTGGATGGCGACTACCAGACCTTCAAGTCGCAGAGCGGCGCCTACGTGCGCGAGCACTTCTTCGGGCGCTACCCGGAACTGCTGGCGCTGGTGGCGGACATGAGCGACGACGAGATCTGGGCACTGGCACGCGGCGGCCACGATCCGCAGAAGGTATTCGCCGCCTACCAGCAGGCGGTGAACACCAGCGGTCGCCCGAGCGTGGTGCTGGCCAAGACGGTGAAGGGCTTTGGCATGGGCGAGGCCGGCGAAGGCCAGAACATCAACCACCAGCTGAAGAAGATGAGCGCCGACGCGGTGCGTGCGTTCCGTGACCGCTTCGACCTGCCGGTCAGCGACGGGCAGCTGGAAGAGATGCCCTACCTGCGCCCGCAACCGGGCAGCGCTGAGGCGCTCTACTTCGCACAGCGTCGCCAGGCGCAGGGCGGCCAGCTGCCGGCACGGCTGACCCAGGTCGATCCTTTGCCGCTGCCGCCGCTGTCCACGTTCAACGTCCAGTTGCAGGGCAGCGGTGATCGTGGCCAATCCACCACCATGGGCTTCGTACGCATCCTCACCACCCTGCTCAAGGATCCCGAACTGGGCAGGCTGGTGATCCCGATCGTGCCCGATGAATCGCGTACCTTCGGCATGGAAGGGCTGTTCCGCCAGATCGGCATCCATTCCTTCCTGGGCCAGCTGTACACCCCGCAGGACGCCGGCCAGCTGAGCTATTACAAGGAGTCCAAGGACGGCCAGATCCTGCAGGAAGGCATCAACGAATCCGGCGCGATCTGTTCGTGGATCGCAGCGGGCACCGCGTACAGCAACCACGGCCTGGCCACGATTCCGTTCTACATCTTCTATTCGATGTTCGGCCTGCAGCGCGTCGGTGACCTGGCCTGGGCAGCGGCCGACGCGCGCACCCGTGGCTTCCTGCTTGGCGCCACCTCCGGCCGCACTACCCTGATGGGCGAAGGCCTGCAGCACGACGATGGCCACAGCCACGTGCTGTCCTCGGTGATTCCAAGCTGCGTGTCCTACGACCCGACCTACAACTTCGAACTGGCAGTGATCATCCACGACGGCCTGCGCCGCATGTATGTGGACCAGGAAGACATCTATTACTACATCACCCTGCTCAACGAGAACTACCCGCACCCTGCACTGCCTGACGGCGCCGAAGCCGGCATCCTGAAGGGGCTCCATCTGCTGCGTCCCGCCGCTGCCGACAGCACGGCACAGCCTCGCGTGCAGCTGATGGGCAGTGGCTCGATCCTGCGCGAGGTGCTGGCCGCCGCCGATCTGCTGCAGCAGGATTTCGCCATCGCAAGCGATGTCTGGAGTGCCACCAGCCTGACCGAACTGCGCCGTGATGGCCTGGCTGCCGAGCGCTGGAACCTGCTGCATCCGGCCGACGAGCCGCGCGTTCCCTACGTGCAGCAGTGCCTGCAGGACCATGCCGGCCCGGTGGTGGTGGCAACCGATTACATGAAGATCGTCGGCGACCAGATCCGCCCCTTCATCAACGACCGGCGCTTCATCGCACTCGGCACCGATGGCTTTGGCCGCTCGGATACACGCGAATCGCTGCGCACGTTCTTCGAAATCGATCGCCACTTCATCGTACTGGCGGCACTGAAGGCCCTGGCCGATGACGGGCATGTGGAACGGGGCCTGCTGCAGCAGGCGATCGACCGGTACGGCATCGACACCGGCAAGCGCGATCCCGCCGCGGCATGACAGAACAGCAACGGCACCCGCAGAGCACGCTTCTGTGGGTGCCGCTGCATCACATCACTACGGCAACCGCTTGAACAGGTTGGTCTGCAGGATCGGCGTGCCGTCATGGCCGAAGAAGGCCTTGGTCTCGGTCATCGTTGAACGATCGGCGGCCACCGTGTACACGCGGGTGGACGCCGGCGCGCCATGATCGACCAGCTGCATCACCAGCGTATTCGGCGCCGGCAGTTTCAGCGTTGCCTGGTTGGCGCCGTAGCTGCCGGTCAACGCCGCAGGCGTGCCATCCAGTGCCAGCGTACCGTCGGATTTCATGGTCTTGCCGTCATGCAGGACGATGTCCACGTGCGAGCTCCACCTGCCCGCACCGGCATCCTTGAATTCCAGCACGACCTGTTGCGGCCGCTGCGCCTCAGGAAGTGCGGAAGTGGCGATCTCCAGCGACCAGCGGCCGAGCAGGGGCGAACGCATAGCGTCGGCCGCCTGCGCCGTCGATGCCTGCAGCGAAAGAAGGGACAGCAGCACAGCAGAAAACAGCTTCATGTGAGTCTCCTGTCGAGTGAAGAACCGTCTGCGCAACGTGCACGATCGCCACACTACCCGGACTCTGCGGCCACCGGGGCAGGCGCGTAACGAACTGCATCACAGTCCGGCAGTCCGATCCGGGGCCAGGCCCCACGGAGTGAGCATTCATCGAGGTGATTCCGCCGCGCTCAGCCGTTCCATCCCAGCCCGCGCGGTTCGTTGCTGAAGCCTGCGGCCCGCAGCGCGTCCACCAGCGCGCCGCGATGCACCGGCACATCATTGATCCGTTCCAGGGTGAAGGACAGGCGCCGCCCCCGGCGCAATGCCACCGCCAGGGCCTGTGCAGCGGCAACCAGAGTATTGGCCGCATCCTCTGCCCCGCCCTCGATCCAGCTGGACAGTTGCCGCCCGCCCTGCGCCAGGTACAGCAGCAACCGGCCGTTGCCGATCACCACCATCGCACCGGAACGCCGCAGCGGACGTGCACCGGCCACCGGCTGCGGCCACGGCAGCAGGCTGCCGAAGGGATTGGCCGGATCCAGCGCTGACAGCGCGACGACCGACAGCTCACGCGGCACACGCTCGGACAGCTCGCGCAGATGGTCGATGGTGCCGCGATCTGCAAACTGTGCACCGCCCAGCCCCGCCACGAAGCGGCCGCGCAGGACCTGCCCGGCATCTTCCATGCCTCGATAGACAGGCTGCAGTGCAGGGAACCCACCGGTTACCGCTTCGGTCATTGCCGCCGCCCGGGTCACCACCCGGTAGCGATCAAGCAGGCTTTCGCCCAGCGCCAGCGCCCGCACGGTGTCGTTGCTGCGCTCGCGGGGCGGCAACGACCATCGCCCCGCCAGGGTCGGCCCGTTGGCAATGGCCGGGTCCAGCGCCGTGGCCCACGCGTCCAGCGTCGGCATGAAGCGGAAACCCCGCGTGCGCCGCGAGGCCGACGCAACGCGCGCCCGCTGCTGGCGCACACCGGCCAGGGCCCGCAACGGCGACCACAGGTCGCTGCTCACTTCGCCCCTCCAGGCCAGCTGCCATAGCGCCAGCTGGAAGTCCTCGGCCGCCGCCGCACTGCCGGCCAGGCGTGACTGCACCTGCGTGGCCAGCTGCCGCGCGAAGTAGGCACCGCCATCGGCCAGGACCTTCACGATGGCGTCCTGCATCGGTGTACGCAGCGCCGGATCCGCTTCCGGCAGCAGCGGCAACGTTTCAGCGGCATGTTCCTGCAGGTGCAGCGACACCAGGCCGTCGTCGTCACCCAGCCGCCCGTGCCCGGCCCACAGCACCATGCCGGTGGCCAGCAGCTCATCAAGCAGGGCCGGTGCGTAATCGCGCACCCGGGTCGGCAGGACCTGGTGTTCCCAGACCGAAACCGGCAGCGGCAACCCCGCCAGCTGCTCGACCACACGGGCAACGCCGTCGCTGCCCTCAAGCATGGCCGCAACGGCACCATTGCGGGCACGCCCGGCGCCGCCTTCCAGCAATACCCCCTGCCCCTCCAGCAGCAGGCGCACATAGGCTGCCGGTGGCACCGGCCGGGTGGCTTCACGTGCGGCCTGCAGCGAACGCAGGCGCAGACGCTGCAACACATCTTCGCTGACCCATTCGTGCACTACGTCCGGCGACGGATGCACCCGCTCATTTCCCTGCTGTCGCCGCGCTGCGCCGAAATTGCCACGCAGCACCCGCCCCTGCTCCTGCAGCCTTTCCAGCGCGCCGTCGACCACCGCCACACCCAGCCCGAACCGCTTGGCCAGCGCGCTGCTGGTGAAGGGCGCATGCGTACGTGCGTGGCGGGCCAGCAGATCGCCGAGGGGATCGGGCATGCCTGCAAGAAACACCTCGGGCAGCCCGCCCGGCAGCGCCGTACCCAACGCATCGCGCACACGTGCGGCGTCCTCCACGGCGACCCACTGCGTGTGGCCGGCAATTGAAGCCGGGATGGCGCGCTGCTGCGCCTGCAGCGCTGCCAGGTGCACTTCCACGCATTCCGGATCGGACAGGCGCAGCGCCAGGTCCAATGCAGGCAACGGTCCCAGCTCGCGCAGCAGGTCGGACACGCCTTCCATGCCATGGGCCCTGCGCGCAGGTTCCAGCCGCTGCAGTTCACGTTCAACCTGATCGACCACCCCCGCATCCAGCAGTTCGCCCAGGTCTACCTGGCCCAGCAGCTCGGCGAGCAGGCCACTGTCCAGTGACAGCACCGAGGCGCGGCGCTCGGCCAGCGGCACGTCCGCCTCGTACATGAACTCGGCGACATAGCCGAACAGCAGATTGGCCGCGAACGGCGAAGGCACCTCGGTCGCGACGTCCAGCAACTGCACCTGGCCGCGTTGAACGCGTTGCATCAGCGCGTCCAGCGCATCCAGGTCGTAGACATCCTGCAGGCACTCGCGGGCGGTCTCGATCAGGATCGGGAACTCCGCATGGGCCTGCGCGATTTCCAGCAACTGGCCGGCGCGCAGGCGCTGCTGCCACAGCGGCGATCGACGCCCCGGCGTGCGACGCGGCAACAGCAGTGCGCGCGAGGCACACTCGCGGAAGCGCGCCGCGAACAGTGCCGAATGGCCGACCGCCGCGGTGATCGTGCGGCGCAACCGTTCCGGTTCGAACACGAACATGTCCGCCCCCGGAACGCGCCCGGTACTGTCGGGAATCCGCGCGATGATGCCATCGTCGCTGGCGACCACGGCCGGGTCGATGCCCCAGCGTTCGCGCAATCGTGCTGCCACCGCCAATGCCCACGGATCATGCACGCGGCGGCCATACGGCGAATGCAGCATCACCCGCCAGTCGCCCAGCTCGTCGCGGCAGCGTTCCACCACCAGGCGCAGATCGGTGGGCAGCACGCCCGTGGCCTGCCGCTGCTCGGCGACCAGGCCGAGCATGTTGCTGATCGCGTTGGCGTCCAGGCCACTGGCCTGCAGGCGTGCGTGCAGCGCCGTCGCCGGGGTGTCACTGCTATCGATGTGCGCCTCCAACGCGGCGAGAAACGCACCGATGGCCTGTCCCAGTTCGGCAGGGCGGCCGACACCTTCGCCACGCCAGAACGGCAGGCGCGCCGAACGTCCGGGTGCGGGCGTCACCACCACCTGGTCGTGGGTGATCTGGTCGATCCGCCATGAGGTCGCGCCCAGCGTGATCACATCATTCACCCGCGACTCGTGGACCATCTCCTCGTCCAGCTCACCGACGCGGCGCGATCCGGCCCGCTCTTCTCCTTCAGGCAGCACCACGCTGTACATGCCACGGTCGGGAATGGTGCCGCCGCTGGTAACCGCCAGTTGCTTCGCACCAGGGCGAGCGCTGAGCTCACCGCTCTGCCGGTTCCATACCAGCCGCGGCCGGAAGCCGGCGAAATCCTCGGACGGATAGCGGCCGGAAAGCATGTCCAGCACCGCGTCGAAGGCACTGCGCGGGAGTGAGCGGTACGGCGCGGCACGGCGTACCCGCGCATACCAGGCATCGGCCTGCCACGGCTCCATCGCCACCGCCGCCACCGTCTGCTGGGCCAGCACATCAAGCGGGTTGCGCGGCGGAGCGATGGCCTCGATGCGTCCGGCCAGCATGCTGTCCACCACCACAGCGGCATCGATCAGGTCGCGCCGCGTACGCGGATACACCAGACCGCGGGACATGCCACCCACCTGGTGGCCGGCGCGACCAACGCGCTGCAGGGCGCTGGCCACCGACGGCGGCGCGGCCACCTGTATCACCAGGTCGACCAGCCCCATGTCGATCCCCAGCTCCAGGCTGGACGTGGCCACCACGCAGCGCAGTGCACCCGATTTCAGCGCCTGCTCGATCTCGCCGCGCTGCTCCTTGGAGACCGATCCGTGATGCGCGCGTGCAATCAGTGCCGGCGCAGCGGAGACCCGGTTGACCGTACTGCCGGTGAAAGAGCCATAGGCCAACCCGTTACCCGAATCGCCACGGATTGCGCCGTCTTCGCCACTGCGTCCGGCGTGCAGCTCGTTCAGGCGTGCGGTCAGCTTTTCGGCTACGCCACGCGAATTGGCAAAGACAATCGTCGAGCGATGGCGCAGCACGTTGTCGAGAATGCTTGCCTCCACGTGCGGCCAGATCGAGCCGATCCGCGCGCCGCCGTCGCGCTCCCCGGGCGTGCCCTGCGTAGTCAGGCTGGACATGTCTTCCACCGGCACCACGATGCGCATCTGCAGCTGCCGCGCCGAGCCGGGTTGGACCACGCTCACCGGGCGGTCGCCGCCCAGGAAGCCCGCCACCTCGTCGACCGGCCGCACCGTGGCCGACAGGCCGATGCGCTGCGCCGGCTCGTGCAGCAGCGCATCCAGCCGTTCCAGGCTCAGCGCCAGATGCGAACCGCGTTTGCCGCCGGCCACTGCATGGATTTCATCGAGGATGACGGTCTGCACATCGCGCAGGATCTCGCGTGCCTGCGAGGTCAGCATCAGGTACAGCGACTCGGGCGTAGTGATCAGGATGTCCGGCGGCCGCCGCACCAGGCCTGCACGTTCGCTGCTGGAGGTATCGCCGGTACGCAATGCGACGGTCAGCTGCACCGCCGGCTCGCCGCGTCGGGCGCGCTCGTCGGTGATGCCCTGCAGCGGCACCTGCAGGTTGCGCTGCACGTCGCTGCCCAGCGCCTTGATCGGCGACAGGTACAGCACACGGGTTCGCCGCACCGGCTTGGCCAACGGCGCTGCGCGCGCTTGCCGATCACGCTCGGCGAACAGCTGGTCGATGGCATGCAGGAATGCGGCAAGTGTCTTGCCCGATCCGGTTGGCGCGATGACCAGGGTATGTTGCCCGGCACCGATCGACGACCAGGCCTGATCCTGCACCGGCGTGGAGGCATCGAACGCGGCACGGAACCAGGCCTGCGTCGCGGGATGGAAGCGCTGCAGCGGGTCCTGCGGGAAATCAGGCGGCGTCATGGTGCGTCGATCATACCCAGCTGCGGCCCGTTGGCCGGGCCTTGGTTGGCGCTGGTTGCATCAGGCAGCTGATCCGAGGGTCGACAACAAAGGCCCGGAGCGTAGCCATCCTGCCGTCACGGAAACGCCAGACGTCGCTGTAAAGACGCGTGGTCCGCCCGCCGTCAGTATCCGTGGTCACGATCGTACCCACAGCCACCACCATGTCATCTTCGGCCACCAGTTCGGTCACGGTGAACTCGGGAGGTTCCCGGTAGTTCGCCTTCATCCATTGGCGAAGGGACGCCTTGCCATTGATGACCGTGTCACCGATCGCGTTCCACTCGATGTCATCGGTGCAGTGCTGCAGGAACCCTTCGATATCCAATACGGAAATCGCAGCATTCGCAGCCAGCAGGGTGGCCTTGTTCGCACTGGTCATCGACGTGCTCCGCTCGGCGGTCATTGTGCGAACCTAGCACCGCGATCGTGGGCCGCAGGTCAACGCGACGCACAAAGAAAACGCCCGCAGATCGAGGATCTGCGGGCGTTCTTTTGCATCTGGCGGAGCGAGAGGGATTCGAACCCTCGATAGAGCTTTTGACCCTATACTCCCTTAGCAGGGGAGCCCCTTCAGCCGCTCGGGCATCGCTCCGGGGTTTTCTCCGCGTCTGGTGCGTTGCACCTCAGCGGGGCGTGAATCATAACGTTAATCACGCGCGAAGGTAAAGCCTTATTCCGCAGAATTTTCACCACCGGTGCTGCCGGCTTCGTCACCACGCTGGATGCGCTGGTAGATCTCTTCGCGATGCACGGCGACGTCCTTCGGCGCAGTGATGCCGATACGCACCTGGTTACCCTTGACGCCAAGCACGGTGACGCTCACCGAGTCACCGATCATCAGGGTTTCGCCGACGCGGCGAGTCAGGATCAACATTTTTTTAAGTCTCCATGGAACCGTGTGGAAGGGTATCCCCCACCGGCTTGACGCTCCGTCAAGAAGCGCGCCCACGACAAAGGGAAAAGATTCGCAATGGTACCGTCAGCCGTCCCGCTCCTACAAGGAGGGGGACGGCAGGGATTCATCACAGGCGGGGGCTGACCCATTCGACGACCGCAGCCAGCGCGGTAGCAAGGGCGGGCCCGTCCTCGCCACCACCCTGGGCGAGGTCCGGGCGTCCGCCGCCCTTGCCCCCGATCTGACCGGCGATATGGGACAACAGTTCCCCGGCCTTGACCTTGCCCATTGCACTGCCGTTCACGCCCGCGACCAGCGCCGCCTTGCCGTCCTGGGCACCGGCCAGCACGATCACCGCGTCGCCCAGCTGCTGCTTCAGGCGGTCCATGGCATCGCGCAGGGCCTTGGCGTCGAAGCCTTCCAGGCGGACAGCCAGAACCTTCACACCGGCGACCTCGACGGCCTGGCCGGACAGGTCGGCGGTGGCGCCGGCGGCTACCTTGGCCTTCACGGCCTCCAGCTCGCGCTCCAGCTGCTTCTGGCGCAGGCCCAGCGCACGGATCTTTTCGACCACGTCGGCAGCACTGCCACCCAGCAGCTCGGCGGCCTCGGCCAGACGGGCCTCCTCGGCATCCACGTAGTCCAGCGCGCCCTGGCCGGTGACGGCCTCGATACGACGCACACCGGCCGAGACACCGCCTTCGGAGGTGATCTTGAACAGACCGATGTCACCGGTCCGGTTGACGTGGGTGCCACCACACAGCTCGGTGGAGTAGTCGCCCATCTTCAGCACGCGCACGTTCTCGCCGTACTTCTCGCCGAACAGGGCCATCGCGCCGAAGTCCAGCGCTTCCTGCATGCCCATGTTGTGCACTTCGGCGGCGTTGTTGGCGCGCACCTGCTGGTTGACCTTGCGCTCGATGATCGCCAGTTCCTCGGCGCTGATCGGCTGGAAATGCGAGAAGTCGAAGCGCAGGCGGTCCGGCGCCACCAGCGAGCCCTTCTGCTGCACGTGGGTGCCAAGCACTTCGCGCAGGGCAGCATGCAGCAGGTGGGTCGCCGAGTGGTTGAGGATGGTGGCGCCACGGCGCTCGCCATCGACCTGGCCGGACAGCACGTCACCGATCTTCAAACTGCCCTGGGTGAGCTTGCCGACGTGGCCATGGAACTGGCCCGCGAACTTCTGCGTATCGCTCACCTGCAGCTGTACGCCGGCAGCGGACAAGGTGCCGGTGTCGCCGACCTGGCCGCCGGACTCGGCGTAGAACGGGGTCTGGTTGGTCAGCACGATGACCTCGTCACCGGCCTGGGCAGCGTCCACCGGGCGGCCATCCTTGAGGATCGCCACCACGCCGAGGCCGTCGGCCTGCAGGCGGTCATAGCCCAGGAAGACAGTCGGCTTGAGCGTGGCGACCAGATCGGCCGACAGCGTCACGCCACCGCCGAACTTGCCGGCGGCACGCGCGGTCTCGCGCTGCGTCTCCATCGCGGCGTTGAAGCCGTCAATGTCCACGGTCAAGTCACGCTCGCGGGCGATGTCCTGGGTCAGGTCGAGCGGGAAGCCGTAGGTGTCGTACAGGCGGAACGCGTCCGCGCCCGGGATCACGCCATTGCTGACCTTGGCCGCAACGTCGTCGAAGATCTTCATGCCCGAGTCCAGCGTCTCGGCGAAACGCTCTTCTTCTGCCTGCAGGGCACGCACCACGGTATCGGCCTGTGCCGGCAGTTCCGGGTAGGCCTCGCCCATCTGCTCGACCAGGGTCGGCACCAGCTTGCTGAAGAACGGCTGGCGCACGCCCAGCATCCAGCCGTGTCGCAGTGCGCGGCGGATGATCCGGCGCAGCACGTAGCCGCGGCCTTCGTTGGACGGCAGCACGCCATCGACGATCAGGAACGAACAGGCGCGGATGTGGTCGGCGATCACGCGCAGCGACTTGTTTTCCAGATCAGCGGTTCCGGTCAGCTCCGATGCCTTGCGGATCAGCGCCTGGAACAGGTCGATCTCGTAGTTGGTATGCACGTGCTGCAGGATCGCGGCCAGGCGTTCCAGGCCCATGCCGGTGTCCACGCACGGTGCCGGCAGCGGCATCAGCGTGCCGTCCTGCTGGCGATCGAACTGCATGAAGACCAGGTTCCAGATCTCGATGAAACGGTCACCGTCCTCGTCCGGCGAGCCCGGCGGGCCACCGGCGATATGGTCACCGTGATCGTAGAAGATCTCGGTGCACGGACCGCACGGACCGGTATCGGCCATCTGCCAGAAGTTGTCCGAGGCGAACGGCGCGCCCTTGTTGTCGCCGATGCGGACGATCCGGTCTTCCGGAATGCCGATCATGTCGCGCCACAGTGCGTAGGCCTCGTCATCGGTCTGGTAGACCGTGACCAGCAGGCGCTCGGCGGGCAGCTTCCAGACCTGGGTCAGCAGCTCCCAGGCCCAGGCGATCGCATCCTTCTTGAAGTAATCGCCGAAGGACCAGTTGCCCAGCATTTCGAAGAAGGTGTGATGGCGGGCGGTGTAGCCCACCTGGTCGAGATCGTTGTGCTTGCCACCGGCACGCAGGCAGCGCTGGACGTCGGCCGCGCGCACGTAGCTGCGCTTTTCCGCGCCCAGGAACACGTCCTTGAACTGCACCATGCCGGAGTTGGTGAACAGCAGGGTCGGATCGTTGCCCGGCACCAGCGGCGCCGACGGCACGATGGTGTGGCCTTTGCCCTTGAAGAATTCAAGGAAGTCGCTGCGGATCTGGGATGTCGTGAATTTGGCGGATGCGTTCATGGGGGCTGGCAGTCTGCGGGCCGGGGCCCGTGCCGCCGGCCGCAGTGGCCAGGGTCGAACGGACCGCCGAAACCCCAAAGGGTATCAGGCCCGGCGCCATCAGTCTCAGTCGTCCGGATCGTAGCGGGTCGCGCGGCGGATGCTGTCGCCATCGAAGCCCCGGCGGGCCAGCAGATCGGCGGCCTTGCGGCGCTGCGCGAGGTCCTGCGGACCGGCCTCACCAAAGCGGCGACGGACCAGATCCCGGGCATTCTCCGTCCAGTCGCCCTCGAAGGTATCCATCGCAGCAGTAATCTGCTCGCTGTCCAGCCCGTGGGTTCCCAGCTCGGCACGTACATGGATGGGGCCATAACCCGTATTGGCGCGCATGCGCACCAGATTCTCGGCAAACCGGGTGTCGTCCTGCCAACCTGCCTCGGTCAGCTTGTCGACCGCCGCCTGCGCGGCCTCGTCCTCGATGCCCCGGGACGTCAGCTTGCGGGTCAGCTCCTTGCGCGAGTGCTCACGACGGACCAGCAGGCCCAGGGCGCGCTGGACAGGCGTCTGTTCGCGCACGCGGCGCTTACGGCCGGGTGCCGGGGCGTCGGAATCGTTCATTCTCGCCTTCAATCAAATGCGCCGTCCCTGGCGCGTCCCCCGTCGGGGAAACCGAATCTGCAGGACAGGGCGACGTCACTGACGGCGCCGCCCTGCCCCACAGCAAGCCTTTACTCGTCGTCGCCTTCGTCTTCGCCTTCCTCACGGACGGCTTCGGTCGGCTGGAACTTCTCGCGCAGCTCAGCCTCAAGCTTGGCGGCAACCTGCGGGTTGTCGCGCAGATAGCCACGGGCGTTGTCCTTGCCCTGGCCGATGCGCTCTTCACCGTAGCTGTACCAGGCACCGGCCTTCTCGACCAGCTTGGCTTCGACACCCATATCGATCAGCTCGCCTTCGCGGCTGATGCCTTCGCCGTACAGGATCTCGGTGATGACCTGCTTGAACGGGGGCGCCAGCTTGTTCTTGACGACCTTGATCTTGGTCTGGTTGCCGATGATCTCGTCGCCCTTCTTGATCGCGCCGATACGGCGGATGTCCAGGCGCACCGAGGCATAGAACTTCAGCGCGTTGCCGCCGGTGGTCACTTCCGGGCTCTGGCCCGGCATCATCACGCCGATCTTCATGCGCAGCTGGTTGATGAACACCACCAGGGTGTTCGAGCGCTTGATGTTGCCGGTCAGCTTGCGCAGCGCCTGGCTCATCAGACGCGCCTGCAGACCCGGCAACTGGTCGCCCATCTCACCTTCGATTTCAGCCTTGGGAGTCAACGCGGCGACCGAGTCGACCACCAGGATGTCCACCGAACCTGAGCGCACCAGCATGTCGGCGATTTCAAGCGCCTGCTCACCGGTATCCGGCTGCGACAGCAGCAGATCGTCGACATTGACGCCCAGCTTGCCTGCGTAGATCGGGTCCAGCGCGTGTTCGGCATCGATGAAGGCGGCGGTGCCACCCAGCTTCTGGCACTCGGCGATGGCCTGCAGGGTCAACGTGGTCTTGCCGGAGGATTCCGGACCGTAGATTTCCACCACGCGGCCCTTGGGCAGGCCACCAATGCCCAATGCGATATCCAGCATCAGAGAACCGGTCGGGATCGCCTCGACGGGCTCGACCACGCGGTCGCCCATGCGCATCACCGAGCCCTTGCCGAACTGCTTTTCGATCTGGCCCAGAGCTGCAGCGAGGGCGCGCTTCTTGTTCTCGTCCATCGGATTGGTCCTTGCAGAGGTCACGTCGTTGGAGGTGCTGTCTTTGGAAGTCTTCTTGGCCATGGGTTCACTTTAAGGCTGGCGTATCGCACAGGCTGAGATTCTGCCCGGCGTTCGGAAAAAAATTATCGGACATCCGTACCAACCTCAGCAGAACCAGAGAATCGCCACAAAAGACCGCGGGAATTGCAGGATGAATCGTCAACGGTTCGGTCGCAGCAGCCCGCAGTACAGGCCCTCGATCGAGAAATCCTGGTCCGGAAGCACATCAATCGGCTTGTAATCGGGATTGCGCGGCAGCAGGCGGATGCGATCCTTGGCGATCTTCAGCAGCTTGACGGTGATCTCGTCATCGATGCGGGCCACCACGATCTGCCCGGAATGGGCATCGCGGGTGCGGTGCACACCGATCAGGTCGCCATCGAAGATGCCTTCGTCGATCATCGAATCGCCCTGCACTTTCAGCAGGTAGTCCGGTGCCGGCGAGAAGAACACCCGGTCCAGCACCACGAAATCATCCGAGCCGATGTCGGCGCCGATCGGCAGACCCGCAGCAACCCGACCCAGGATCGGCAGACGCAGGACGCTGTCGGGCAGGCCCGGCTCGGCCAGCTTCTCCACCGGCGGTGCCTGCACCAGACGGATGCCGCGGGCCTGGCCCGGCACGCGACGGATCGCCCCGGCCTGCTCCAGCGCCTCCAGGTGATACTGCGCTGCGCGTACGCCCTTGAAGCCGAAGGCACGCGCGATTTCAGTCTGCGAAGGGGGTGCGCCTTCGCTCTCGATACGCTCGGCGATCAACTGCAGGATCGCCTGCTGGGTGTCGGTCAGGTCCATGGTTAGTAGTATTACTACTAACACCCAGGACTGCAAGTGCCGAGGGCGATTCCGGCAGGAGCGAAAGCCGCCGGGCATGGCCCGGCGCGAGCGGGAATGCGGCGTGGCTGATTGGGGGCGGCAGAGGCGAAAGCGGCCGACCCGCGGTCGGCGCTACAGGAATCGCTGCGCGATGCAGCGGTTCCCGGCGGGAACCGCTGCGGCAAGCACACTACGTGTGCTTGCCGCTTCTCCAGATCGAGAACAGGATCCACACCCCGCAGAACCCTGCGCCGATGAAACCACATACGCCCAGCGCCAGCAGCCAACGGCTGGAAACGCCTCCTACGCTGTGCATCACGATCGAGGAGCCGATGATCAAGGCTGCCGTGACGATCCCCATCACCAAGCGGTTCGCGGCGCGGTTGACCTGGTCGCCGAAGCCCTGCAGCGCGTTGGTCTCGACCTTCAGCTGCAGCCGGCCACGGCGCGCCGCCTGGACCAGCTTGCGCAGGTCCCGCGGCAACTCACCGGCGAAGTCGATCATGCCGAGCAGGCTGCGTCGGCCACGCTTGAACAGCGCCCGCGGCGCATAGCGCTGCAGTACCACCCGCTCCAGGAAGGGGCGCGCGGCGCTGGCCATGTCGAAATCCGGGTCGAGCTGGCGGCCCATGCCCTCCAGCGTCAGGAAGGCCTTGATCATCAGTGCCAGATCCGCCGGCAGGGTCAGGTTGTAGCTGCGCAGCAGCTGGGTGATGTCGCCCAGCATCAGGCCGATGCGCAGGTCCTTCAGCGGCACGCCGCGGTACTGGTCAACGAACAGGCTGATGTCATGCTGCAACCGGTTCTCGTCCACTTCCACGCCGCCGGCCCAGTCCAGCAACACATCGGCCACGCCCTGCGGATCCTGTTCAACCAGACCATGCAGCAGCTGCGCGACCTGGAAGCGACGCACCTCCGACAACGCGCCGACCATGCCGAAATCGATCACGCCGATGCGGCCGTCGCGCAGGTAGATGATGTTGCCCGGGTGCGGATCGGCATGGAAACTGCCGTCCTCCAGCACCATCTTCAATACGATGTCGGCGCCACGCCGGGCCAGTTCACGGCGGTCGATGCCGGCCGCATCGACACCGGCCAGATCACGTCCGGCAATGCCGTCGACGAAATCCTGGACATTCAGGCTTTCGCAGGTCCATTGCCAGTGCACCGCCGGAATCAGGATGTCGTCACGGCCCTCGAAGTTGCGCGCGATGCGCTCGGCGTTGCGGCACTCCGCGGCAAAATCCAGCTCGCGGCGCAGCGACACGGTGAACTGCTGCACCACCTCGGCGGGTCGGTAGCGGCGCAGATCCGGCAGCCGTGCCTCAACGATCTCGGCCAGCCGTGCCAGCAGGCGCAGATCGGCTTCAACCACGTCACGGATACCAGGGCGGCGCACCTTCAGCACCACTTCGCGGCCATCACGCAACCGCGCCCGATGGGCCTGGGCCAAGGAAGCGGCCGCCATCGGGGTTTCATCAAGGAAGGCAAACACCTGCGACGGCGGTGCACCGAGATCGGCCTCGAGCTGTTCGCGGATCTTCTCGTAGGGCAATGCCGGGACCGCGTTCTGCAACTCGGAGAGTTCGGCGATCCAGTCCGGCGGCAGCAGGTCGACGCGGGTGGCGAGCACCTGGCCCAGCTTCACGAACGTCGGCCCGAGATCCTGCAGGGCGCTGCGCACGCGCACCGGCGCGGTCATCCGCAGCATTTCCTGCCGCTCCTCGTTCCAGTGCAGCAGGCGGCCGGCACGTTCCAGTACCGTGGCCAGGCCGATGCGCCGCACGACGTCGCCGAAGCCGTAGCGGATCAGGACGGCGGCAATTTCCTGCAGCCGGCCAAGGTCACGGACGGTGCCCAGCGTCTCCCACATCGTTGCCTACTCCGGTTGATTGCCGGAGCAGCATGTCACAGCTGGGCGTCGATGCCGTGCAATGCCGCCGCTACGGTCTGCCGGCGGATGGCTTCACGGTCACCATCGAACTGGAACAGTTCGGCCCGGGCATAGCCGCCACGGCGCTTCCAGCCGATCCAGACACTGCCGACCGGCTTGTCCGGGCTGCCACCGCCCGGCCCTGCGATACCGGTCACCGCCACCGCGATGCCGGCACCGGAATTGACCAGCGCCCCGGACACCATCTCCAGCACGGCTTCGCGGCTGACCGCACCGAACTGCTCCAGCGTCTGCGCGCGCACGCCGAGCAGGCGCTGCTTGGCTTCGTAGCTGTAAACCACCATGCCGCAGTCGAAGAACGCCGAGGATCCGGCGATGTCGGTCATGCACTTGGCGATCCAGCCGCCGCTGCAGCTTTCAGCAGTCACCAGCTGCAGCGAAGCCTGCTGCAGGCGCTGGCCCAGCGCAGCGGCCTGGGCATTGAGTTCGGCGTCGGTCGGGAAGGCCATCGGGGTAGCTGAAAAGTGAAGAACCTGCACGTTGTACCGCAGATGGCAGGGTGGTGTCGCGGCCGCAGGACATGCCGGCCAACGGCCGGCACTACCTCACCATTCGGGCAGCTTCTCCGGCAGCAGGGCCCGGATCGGCTCGCCATCGGCGCTGGCCGCCAGCTTCTCGGCCTCGGCGATGGGAAGATCGACCTGCAACAGCCAGCCTTCTTCATCAGCCTCTTCACTGCGCACCACTTCCAATTGGTGCAGGCGAGCGCGAAGGCGGCCGGCACTGGGTGGCAGGCGCAACTCGCCGGTGACGTGCTGCAGACCCAACCGCTTGCCGAGTACGGCCTGCAACAGCTCGATGCCCTGCCCGTCGCGTGCGGAAATCCACACCCGCTCACGCCGCGATTCATCCGGCACGCCGTCTTGGCCGTCGTGGCGCACGTCGGCACCCTCGATGCGGTCGATCTTGTTGAACACCAGCAACTGCGGCAGGTCGCCGGCACCGACGGCGGTCAGCACTTCGTCGACCTGGGCGATGCGCTCCTCGCGGTGCGGATCGGCGGCATCGACAAGGTGCAGCAGGAAATCCGCTTCCCGCGCTTCAGACAGGGTCGAGCGGAAGGCCGCCACCAGGTCATGCGGCAGGTCGCGTACGAAACCAACCGTATCGGCCAGCACGACGTTGCCACCGGGCACGGCGATCCGGCGTACGGTCGGATCCAGGGTGGCGAACAACTGGTCGGCCGCATAGGCCTCGGCGCCGGTCATCGCATTGAACAAGGTCGATTTGCCGGCATTGGTGTAGCCCACCAGGGCGACGCGCGGCAGTTCGCTGCGCACACGCGCACGACGCATCTGGGTGCGCTGTACTTCGACTTTTTCCAGCCGCTTCTGCAGCTGTTCAACCCGCTTCTGCAGCAGGCGACGATCGGTTTCCAGCTGGGTTTCACCCGGGCCGCGCAGGCCGATCGAACCGCCACGCTGGCGCTCCAGATGGGTCCAGCCGCGCACCAGCCGTGTCGACATATGGCGCAGCTGGGCCAGCTCGACCTGCAGTTTGCCTTCATGGCTGCGCGCACGCTGGGCAAAGATGTCCAGGATCAGACCGGTACGGTCGATCACCCGGCGCTCGAGGAAACGCTCCAGATTGCGCTCCTGGCCCGGGCTCAACGCGTGGTTGACCAGGATCAGGTCTGCGCCGGTGGCTTCGGCGGCGGCCTTGATCTCATCCAGCTTGCCGCTGCCGATCAGGGTCGACGGGTTGGGGCGATCCAGCCGCGCGGTGATGGTCACCGCGATGCTGGCCCCGGCCGAGCGGGCCAGATCACCGAATTCTTCCAGCACATCGTCTTCCAGCTTGCCGAAATGCGGCTGGATCAACAGGGCGTGTTCGCCCTTTTTCGAGCGGTCAAACATTCACCGCTCCAACATCATTCGTCTGCTTCATCACCCGCCTGACCATCCTCACCTGATTGCACGTACCCACCACCCGGGCCGACCTTGACGTTGCGCGCCGGCACCACGGTGGAAATGGCGTGCTTGTAGACCATCTGGCTGACGGTGTTGCGCAGCAGGACCACGAACTGATCGAACGATTCGATCGTGCCCTGCAGCTTGATGCCGTTGACCAGGTACACCGAAACCGGCACGCGCTCGCGCCGCAGTGCATTCAAGAAAGGATCCTGCAGCGATTGCCCCTTGGACATTGCACACTCCTGATTATTGTTCTTATTGGTAGCCGGCGGTTGCCGCGGCCCCCGAGCCGCTTGCCGGCCCATGATGGTACACGGCCAGCGTCGGTTCAGCGTGCAACGAAGGTCGACACCGCGCCTGCGAGGCGCTCCCCATCCATATGGGGGTCGAACCAGCGCGCATCAAGCTCGCCGCGCAGCCAGGTAAGCTGGCGCTTGGCCAGTTGCCGGGTGGCGAAAATGGACTTGTCCCGGAAGCGGGCCGCGTCCCCGTCCCCGTCCAGGTACTCCCAGGCCTGGCGATACCCCACCGCGCGGACGGCGGGCAGGTCCAGCGGTGCGGCCACCGCCCGCATTTCCGGCAATGCACGCAGGGCGCGCACTTCGTCGAGGAAGCCCTGCGCGAGCATGGCGTCGAAGCGGGCCTCGATGCGCTGGTGCAGGACGGCGCGGTCGCGCGGCGCCAGAATCAGCTTCAACGTGCGCACCGGCAACGGGGCCACCCCGGGGCGGCGCTGCCATTCACTGATCGGCGTGCCGGTCAGCCGGTAGACCTCCAGCGCCCGCTGGATGCGTTGCGGGTCGGTGGCATGGATGCGTGCTGCGGCGGCGGGGTCAACCGCGGCCAGTTCGGCGTGCAGCGCCGCCCAGCCTCGCTCGGCGGCCTCGGCGCTCAGCACGGCACGCATCGCCGGGTCGGCCTCCGGCATCGGCGACAGACCCTGCAACAGCGCCCGGAAGTACAGGCCCGTGCCGCCGGCCAGGATCGGAGTCTTGCCACGGGCGACGATGTCGGCCACCACGCGGGCGGCGTCGGCGGCGAACTCGGCGGCGGAATAGGTCTGCCAGGGATCGCGCAGGTCCAGCAGGTGGTGCGGTGCCTGTGCGCGCTCGGCCGCATCCGGCTTGGCCGAACCGATATCCAGGCCGCGATAGACCAGCGCCGAATCGACACTGACGATTTCACCGTCCAGCTGCTGCGCCAGCGCGATCGCGGTGGCGGTCTTGCCGCTGGCGGTCGGCCCCATCACGGCGATCGCCAGCGGCCGCTGATCCACTGCCATCAGTCTTCGTCCGGCCAGCGGAGGGTCGGCTTGGCGTCCGCCCGCTCGGCAGGTACCGCCTCGACCGCCTGCCAGACCTTCAATGCATCGACCGTCGCTGCCACATCGTGCACGCGCACGATACGGGCGCCGCGCTGCACGGCGATCAGGTGTGCGGCCACCGACGCAGCGACACGCTCTGCCGGCGACTGACGACCGGTCAGCTCGCCCAGGCTGCGCTTGCGCGACAGCCCGGCCAGCATCGGCACGCCCAGTTCAAGGAAACGCTCCGAACGGGCCAGCAGCGTCATGTTGTGCGCCGTGGTCTTGCCGAAGCCAAAGCCGAGGTCGATCACCAGATTCTTCTTGGCGATGCCGGCCATCTCCGCGGCGAACAGCCGCTGCACCAGGAAGCCATGGACCTCGGCGACCACATCGTCGTACTGCGGGTCAGTCTGCATGTGACCCGGTTCGCCCTGCATGTGCATCAGCACCACCGGCACGCCCGCGTCCGCCGCCGCGTGCAGCGCACCGTCCTGGCGCAGGCCGAAGATGTCGTTGATCATCCCGGCGCCTGCAGCAACCGCGGCACGCATCACCTCCGGCTTGAAGGTATCGATGCTGATCGGCACCGCCGTGCGCGCTGCCAGCTGCTCGATGACCGGCACGACACGACGCAGTTCCTCGTCGATCGACACCGGCGCCGCGCCCGGACGGGTCGATTCGCCGCCGATGTCGAGCAGGTCGGCGCCCTCCTCCACCAGCTGCAGGCCATGCGCGACCGCCGCCTCGGTGGTGTCATGGGCACCACCATCGGAGAACGAATCCGGGGTGACGTTGACGATACCCATGACCCGGGCACGGTCCAGGCGCAGGATGCGGCCGGCGCAATCGAGCTGGGGCGAGATGTCGAACATGGCAGATCCTGCGGGCAACGAAGGTTAGTTTAAGGCGGCAGGGCTGCGCCCTGCACCCGCAGAGGCGGTAGTGCCGGCCGCTGGCCGGCAACCCCAACAGCAAAAGCAACCGCAGCATTCTGTGGGATGGCGGGGTCGGTCCGGTTGCGGGGGGGCGCTGCAAGTACGTCCATGCAAGCTCGGTCGCCACATCCATGCGGCTCACGCCTCCGCAATCGGGCCCACCCCGCCTTCGACAGTTTCCCGGTGGCCAGGAGATCCACGCCATGCGTGGATGAATCTCCATCGGAATCGAATATCTCGACAATTGAACGAAGAGCATCCACGCATGGCGTGGATCTACCGTGTCGACCAAGGTCGACACCTACCAGCAGCAGCGGGAAATTGTCGGAGGCGGGGCGCCGCCCTGCCGGCAAACCTCACCGCTGCCGGCGACGCTTCCGGTCCACGTACAGCGTCTTGATGATGCTCAGCAGGATACCCACCGCGATACCCACGCCACAGCCCAGCAGCAGATTGTCCACGGTCAGGCCGACAGCGACGCCGACTACGGTGGCGATCACCATCTCGGCGGTGTGGGAAATCGGTTCAGGCTTGGGGGCGGACATGCGGACTCCAGCGGGCTGTCAGGATCGGATGGGCCGGGGCCCGGAAACAACAAGGCCGGGTTGCCCCGGCCTCGTCTTGCATTGCGTACGGCAGGCCGTCAGATCGATTCGGCCGGACCGGCGATCGGCGGCAACGGACGGGCGTCGCCGCCCTTGTCGTTGTTGCCGCCATCCTTGTTGGACTTGTTCCAGCCCATCGGCGGCGGCGGGTCACGACCTTCCATGATCGCGTCGATCTGCGGCGCATCGATGGTTTCGTACTGCAGCAGCAGCTGCGACATCGTATGCAGCTTGTCGATGTTCTCGGTCAGCAGCTCGGTGGTGCGGGCGTACGCCTTGTCGAGGATGTTGCGCACTTCCTCGTCGATGCGACGGGCAGTGTCGTTGGACACGCTCTTGTGCTGGGTCACCGAACGACCCAGGAACACCTCATCGTCCTCTTCGCCATAGGCGATCGGGCCGAGCTGCTCGGACAGGCCCCACTTGGTGACCATGTTGCGGGCCATCTTGGTGGCACGCTCGATGTCATTGGACGCACCGGTGGTGACCTTGTCGGTACCGAAGATCAGTTCTTCCGCCACGCGGCCACCGTACAGCGAGCACAGCTGCGACTGGATCGCCACGCGGTTCATCGAGTACTTGTCGCCTTCCGGCAGGTACATGGTCACGCCCAGCGCACGGCCGCGCGGAATGATCGTGACCTTGTAGACCGGGTCATGTTCCGGCACCAGGCGGCCAACGATGGCATGGCCGGCTTCATGGTAGGCGGTGAGGGTCTTCTCCTCCTCGCTCATGGCCATCGAGCGGCGCTCGGCACCCATCAGGATCTTGTCGCGGGCACGATCGAAGTGGTCCATGCGGACCTCCTTCTCGTTGCCACGGGCGGCGAACAGGGCGGCCTCGTTACAGAGGTTGGCCAGGTCGGCACCGGAGAAGCCCGGGGTACCACGCGCGATCACCATCGGCACGACGTCGTCGGCCAGCGGCAGCTTGCGCATGTGCACCTTGAGGATGTGCTCGCGGCCCTTCACGTCCGGCAGACCGACCACCACCTGGCGGTCGAAGCGGCCCGGACGCAACAGCGCCGGGTCCAGCACGTCAGGACGGTTGGTGGCGGCGATCACGATCACGCCTTCGCCGCCTTCGAAACCGTCCATCTCGACCAGCAGCTGGTTCAGGGTCTGCTCGCGCTCGTCATGACCGCCGCCCAGGCCGGCACCACGGTGGCGACCGACGGCGTCGATTTCATCGATGAAGATGATGCACGGCGCGTGCTTCTTGGCCTGCTCGAACATGTCGCGCACTCGGCTGGCGCCGACGCCGACGAACATTTCCACGAAGTCCGAACCGGAGATCGAGAAGAACGGCACCTTGGCTTCGCCGGCGATGGCCTTGGCCAGCAGCGTCTTGCCGGTACCCGGAGGGCCGACCATCAGCACGCCGCGCGGGATCTTGCCGCCGAGCTTGGTGAACTTGGACGGGTCACGCAGGAAATCGACCAGTTCGCCGACTTCTTCCTTGGCCTCGTCGCAACCGGCAACATCGGCGAAGGTGACCTTGATCTGGTCTTCGCCCTGCAGCTTGGCGCGCGACTTGCCGAAGGACATCGCGCCCTTGGCACCGCCGCCACCGCCCTGCATCTGCCGCATGATGAACAGCCAGAAGCCGATGATCAGGATGACCGGCAGGAAATTCATCAGGATCGCGCCGAGGGAGATGCCGCTGGACGGCTCTTCCTGCACGATCTCGACGTTCTTGGTGCGCAGCACGTTGATCAGGTCGCGATCGAACGGTGCGGTGATGGTGGACGACTGTCCACCACGGGTGGTGTAGGTGATCTGGCTGGTACCGCCGCGCGTATCGCCGCCGAAGGCGACCTTCTGCACGTTGCCGGTGTCCACCTGGTCCAGGAACTGCGAGTACGAAGCGCCCTGCGCCCCGGCCCCCGAGGTCTTGGGCGAGAAGCTCTGGAAGACCACCATCAGCACGACGGCGACGACCACCCATAGCAGGAGGTTCTTGGTCAAGTCGTTCATCCTCATTGGCTCCGGTGTTCCTCTTAGTGCTGGCGTTGCGTTGGGGTCGAACTTACGGGGTCGAGCTTACTTCATGTGGGCGCGTTTTCCCTGACCCAAGGCATACACCTCGGGAGAGCGCTTGCGCGAGGCTTCCGGCTTGCGGATGGAGACCTTGTCGTACCGGCGGCGCATGTCGCGCACGTAGTCGTCAAAGCCTTCGCCCTGGAACAGCTTGATCAGGAACGCCCCACCAGTCTTGAGGTGGTTGTCGGCAAAATCCATGGCCAGCTCCGCCAGGTGCATCATCCGCGGCTGGTCGACCGCGTCCACACCACTCTTATTGGGGGCCATGTCCGACAGCACAAGGTCTACCGGCTGATCCCCGAGCATGGCTTCAAACTGCGATAGGACGGTTTCTTCCCTGAAGTCACCGTGAAGGAACTCCACGCCGGCCAGCGGCGGCATGTCCAGGATGTCCAGGGCCAGCACGCGGCCTGTATCGCCGATCTGTCTCCGCACCTGCTGAGACCAGCCACCTGGGGCCGCGCCGAGGTCGACCACCACCATGTGCGGCTTCAGCAGCCGGTCACGTTCGAGCAGTTCTTCAAGCTTGTAGGCCGCACGGGAGCGCATGCCTTCGGCCTGGGCCTTCTTCACGAAGGGATCGGAGAAGTGTTCCTTGAGCCAGCGCTGGCTGCTTTTGCTGCGGGTAGCCATTGGAAATAGGGGCTGATGGGGTCGCCATGATACCCTGATCGTCCCATTCAACCGTGTTTTCTGCATGCCCACTGCCTTGACCCCTTCCCAGACCCGTTTCCTGCGCGGCCAAGCCCACGACCTGAAGGCCCTGCTGCAGACCGGCGGCAAGGGCGTCACTCCGGCCTTCCTGACCGAGCTGAACGAAGTGCTGGAACGCCACGAACTGGTCAAGGTGAAGGTTGCCGCCGAAGACCGTGACGCCCGCGACGTGATGATCGGCGAAATCGTGCAGGCCACCGACAGTGCGCTGGTGCAGCGTATCGGCCATGTGGCCGTGCTGTATCGCCCGAGCAAGGAACACCGCCAGATCGTGCTGCCGCGCGGCTGATCGGACCCTGCCATGCAGCTGAACCACGAACTGCCCGACTACGCCTACAGCCTGCGCGCCGCTGACGGTCGCTCGGCACGGGTGAATGATCGCGTTCTGGGCAACAGCTTCTTCCTGACCCCGGACCAGCTGGTCGAACAGTGGCCGGTGACCGATGTCGCGGCGCTGCAGGTGGCTGACCTGGAGCCGATCCTGGCACTGAAGCCGGCGTTGATACTGCTCGGCACCGGAGAGCGCCAGGCGTTCCCGCCGGCGGTTGTCATGGCCGCCTGCCTGTCGCGCGGTATCGGACTGGAAGTGATGAACAATCCGGCTGCCGCACGTACCTTCAACATCCTTGCCGGCGAAGGCCGCAAGGTGGCGGCCGCCTTCATCCTGGAAGGCTGAGGCCCGAGGTCGCCGGGCATGGCCCGGCGCCACCTGAAACACACGTTGCGCATATGTAAGCGTCCGAGCCCATGCTCGGGCAGTGCTGCATTGCGGCGTACAGCCGCCGGGCATGGCCCGGCGCTACCCGTATCTGCCCGCGCTAGCGCGCCGGCAGATACTGTTGCGGGTCGAAAGGCAGCCGAGCACGGCGCGGCTCTACAGGCGCAAGGCAATCGCGGCATCTGTGAGCGTCCGAGCCCATGCTCGGGCAGCGCTCCATTGCGGCGTACAGCCGCCGGGCATGGCCCGGCGCTACCCGCGTATCTGCCCGCGCTAGCGCGCCGGCAGATATTGCTGCGGGTCGACCGGCTTGCCGTTGTAGCGGGTGAGCCGAGGGCGCTTGCGGCCCATGGGACGCGCCCTTGGCGAACGCCCGGCGCGCTGCGCCGGGCCGGGGATCCGCCCGGAGAAAGAGCGGCCGGTTACTTCGCCGGCAGATATTGCTGCGGGTCAACCGGCTTGCCGTTGTAGCGGATCTCGAAGTGCAGCATGTCCCGGTTGGCGCCGGTACGGCCCATCTCGGCGATCTGCTCGCCGGCCTTCACGCTCTGCCCTTCATTGACCAGGCGCTTGCGGTTGTGGCCATAGGCCGACAGCCACTGGTCGCTGTGCTTGATGATGATCAGCTCGCCATAGCCGACCAGGCCGGCGCCGGAATACACCACCACGCCATTGGCCGTGGCCTTCACCGGCGCGCCGCTGGTGCCGGCGATGTCCACGCCCTGCTTGGTTGCATCGCCGGCCACGTAGCGGCCCACGACTGCGCCATCGGCCGGCCAGCGCCAGGCGATGTTGCTCTTGACCGGACCGGCCGGACCCGGCGTCGGCGCGGTACTGCCGCCAGACGTGCTGCCAGCCGGACGCGGCGCGGTGACCACGGTGGTCGGCGCACGACCGCCACCGGAACCGGCCGGATACAGGCGGATCACCTGCCCCGGGTAAATGGTCGACGGGTTGTCCAGGTTGTTCCAGGCGATCAGGTCGGCCGGCGTGATGTCGTGGATGCGGGCCAGCGCATAGATGGTGTCGCCCTTGCGCACGACCACCGTCTGCCCCGGCTTGGGCACCGACGTCTTCGGCGTGCTGACGCCACTGCTGCCGCCGCCACTGGGCCGGACCACGGTGGCGGTGCCACAGGCGGCCAGGGTGGATACCAGCAACGCCAGCGCGCCGATGCGCACTCCCTTGCTCAGACGATCTGCACTCATGCGAACTTCGACCTCCATACAAGCCAGGCGATCAGCACCACCACCAACGCGGTGGCGATCCAGCCCAGCGGTTCAATCCATCGGCGCAGCGCAGCTTCCGCGCGCGCACCACCGATACGGATGACCGCAGCCAGCACGAACACGCGCTTGCCACGACCGATCAACATGCTCAACAGGTACTGCGGCATCGGCACGCCGACGATACCCGATGCCCACGTGAAGACCTTCATCGGAATCGGCATGAAGCCGCCCAGCACCAGGAAGGTGAACACCGCCCAGGGCGACTCCACCATCTTCGCCTGCACGGTAGCGATGCCCTGCTCGATCGCCGGCAGCATGCCCAGCGCCTCGAACACCGGCTTGACCGCTTCGAATGCATAGTGGCCCAGCGCGTAGCCGATCAGCGCGCCGACCATCGAGCCGGCCAGGCTGAGGGTGGCGAACCACCAGCCGCGCTTGGGCTGGGCCACGCACATCGGCGCCAGCATCACTTCCGGCATCACCGGGAAGATGATGGCTTCGAAAAAGCTCAGCACCATCAGATAGGTCGGCGCGCGCTCATGCGCGGCCCACTTCATCGCCCGCTCGTACAGCGGCCCGAAAATCTTCATGCAACCCTGCTCCGTGGATTCAATCGAGCATGCCAGACAGCAGCGGCACGAAGGTGACCGGCGCCAGCACGCGTTGTTCGATGCTGCCGTCATCCTTGCGGTCGAGCTGCACCAGCGACTGTGCGCCGGCGCCACCGACCGGGGCGACCAGGCGGCCACCTGCAGCCAGCTGCTCGACCAGCGCATCGACCAGTGCCGGTGCGGCGGCGGTAACCACGATGGCGTCGAACGGGCCATGCTCGGCCCAGCCCACGCGGCCGTCGTCGTGCTTGGTGCGGATGTTCATGCCCAGCGCGCGGAACCGCTTGCGCGCCTGCCGCAGCAGGTCACCGATGCGCTCGACGGTATAGACCTCCAGCCCCAGCGCGCCGAGCACGGCGGCCTGATAGCCCGAGCCGGTACCCACTTCGAGCACCTTCTTCGGCGCCACCTGCAGCACGGCCTCGGTCATCCGCGCCACTACCCACGGCTGGGAAATGGTCTGGCCGTGGCCGATCGGCAGCGCGGTGTCTTCATATGCGCGCGAGGCCAGGGCCTCATCGATGAACAGATGGCGCGGCACCACCCGGATCGCGTTCAGCGTCGACTCGTCGACGATGCCGGCTTCGCGCAGGCGGTCGACCAGGCGGTCGCGCACGCGCTGCGATGTCATGCCGATGCCGACTGCTTCCGGCTGCAGGCGCAGGCGTGGGCTCATGCCGGCCGGTCCAGCGCGGCGCTGAGGCCGCCGACCCAGCTGGCGACCTTTTCCAGTGCCTGATAGCGGGTCAGGTCAACCTGGATCGGGGTGATCGAAATGTAGCCGGTGCGCACCGCATGGAAATCGGTGCCCGGGCCGGAGTCCTGCTCGCGGCCGGCCGGACCGATCCAGTACACCTCGTTGCCGCGCGGGTCTTTCTGCGCGATGCAGCCTTCGGCGCGATGACGGTTGCCCAGGCGGGTGACTTCGAAGCCCTTGACCTCGCTCCACGGCAGGTCCGGCACATTGACGTTGAGGATGGTGTCGGCCGGCAGCGGATCGGCCTTGAGGCGGGCAACGATCTCCACTGCGGCACGCGCCGCCGTCTCGAAATGCTTGGGGTCGTGGTTACGGGTCACCAGCGACACCGCCACTGCAGGCAGGCCGAGGAAACGTCCTTCCATCGCCGCCGAGACGGTGCCGGAATAGATCACGTCGTCGCCGAGGTTGGCGGCATTGTTGATACCGGACACGACAATGTCAGGCTCGAATTCGAGCAGGCCGGTCAGCGCAAGGTGCACGCAGTCGGTGGGCGTGCCGGCCACCGACACGGTGTAGTGGTCGATGCGCTTGAGCCGGATCGGCAGATCCAGGGTCAGCGAATTGCTGGCGCCGGAGCGATCGCGGTCCGGTGCGACCACCGTGACTTCGTGCCCGGCCTCGCGCAGCACGGATGCAAGCATCCGGATGCCCGCCGCGTCGACACCGTCATCATTGCTGACCAGGATGCGCATCTTCGATTTAACCGCTTGATTTTCCAAGAATTCGATCCCGTCACCTTGCAACGTGGGCGAAGCCGGCCCGTCTCCTCCAGGGAGGCGGCAGCTCCGCAAGTGCGCTGACTATTGTGCCGCAAGCGGGCGCTGGGTCCTACCCTGTCTGCGGTCACGGCCGACATCCAACGGTCATAGGCAGACCCGCGCAGGCGGTTTACCCTGTGCGCATGTCGCACCCTGAAGACGAAGATCCGGCTGCATTGTTCCGTGCCGCCATCGGCGAAGTGACGCCGCTGCGCAAGGAAGTGGAGCCCGCGCCTGCTGCGCCGCGGCCGAGGCCGCGTGCGCGCATGGCCGAGCGCGACGACGCAGAAGCCGCCGGTGAGTTCGCCCGGCTGCTGCGCGACAACGCCCCGCTGGAAGCGGGCGACGTTGCCAGCTACCGGCGCGACAACCTGCCGCCACGCCTGTTCCAGCGCTTGAAGCGCGGACAGTACTCGGTGCAGGACGAACTGGACCTGCACGGCGCCACCGCCGCGCAGGCCGAGATGATGCTGCGCCAGTTCCTGCTGGAGGCGCACGCCCACGAGTACGGCTGCGTGCGCATCATCCACGGCAAGGGCCTGCAGTCCGATGGCAGTGCGCCGGTGCTGAAGAACCTGGTGGACCGCCTGCTGCGCCTGCGCAACGACGTGCTGGCGTTCCATTCCGCCCCGACCGGACAAGGCGGGACCGGTGCCATGCTGGTGCTGCTGGCGCGGCGCTGACGTTCTGCCGGTGGGATTCATCCACGCATGGCGTGGATCTACTGACGGCCCGTCCACGCATGGCGTGGATCTACTGTGGCGGGCGGAGGAAGGTGGATCCACGGCATGCGTGGATGCTCTTCGCCTCCGCCACCATTTCCGTCAGGCCTGCGACGCGTCCTCGACCGGGCCGAGCTCGTGCAGGACCGCGGTGGCATAGCAGCCTGGCGGCAGCGCAAAGGACAACTCCAGTACGTCAGCGGCCAGCCACTGGTGCTGCAGCAGCGCTGGACGCAGCCGCAGCGCGCGCCGCTCCTGCTTCAGCCGCGCCTCTTCCAGGCCGGCGCGCAGCGCCTTTGATTCGTCATCATCCAGCGCTGCCAGTTCCAGCTCACGGGCGGCGTCGCTGCTGCGCAGCTCACCCTCACCCCACAACGGAGCACTGGGGTGGATGTCGAAACGTGCCAGGCGCTCGGCCAGCACGTCGCTGTAGGGCTCGGGGCCGAACACGCTGCGGCTGCCATCAAGCATCCACACTTCGCCCTGCAGCGGCTGGTCCCAGCTGCCCTGCTCCACGCGTGCAGCGAGCACGCGGTTGAACAAGGCCGAACGCGCCGCCGACAACAGCAGCGAACGCTGGTCCTTGCGCATGCGCCGGCCACCGAACATCGCCAACGCAGCGGGAACGTTGCCGCCATCGCGACCGAAGCGCTGCTCGCCGAACCAGTTCGGCAGGCCACGCGCGGCGATCTGCTGCAGGCGCTCGTCGATTGCCGCCGCGTCACCCTGCACATCGCGCAGCACCAGCCTGAAGCGGTTGCCCGCCAACGCACCGCGCTGCAGCTTGCGGTTGTGCCAGGTGGAGTCGATCACCTCGATCTCGTCACTGGCCAGCTCGGCCAGATCGGGCGCGACGCGCTTGGGCAGATGTACGCTGAAACGCTGGGTGGTGACCGCGTTGCGGTCCTTCATGCCGGCATAGCTGACCGCCATTTCCGGCAGGCCTGCCCACTTGGCCAGTACCTTGGCCACGTGCACCGTATTGGCGCCACGCTTGCGGATATGCAGCAACAGATGCTCGCCTTCACCGGTCGCTTCGAAAGCGGGCAGCTCATCGACCTGGAAATCTTCCGGCGTGGTGCGGATGCGCGCCTGCAGCAGCGGTGCACCGAACGCGAGCGGCAACGGGATCATGCGGCCACCAGCAGCACGACCGCCTGCGCAGCGATGCCTTCGCCACGGCCGGTGAAGCCCAGCTTCTCGGACGTGGTGGCCTTGACGCTCACCGCATCCAACGGCAGCTGCAACAGTTCACCGATGCGCTCGCGCATGGCCAGCGCATGCGGGCCGACCTTGGGCCGTTCGCAGATCACGGTGATGTCGGTGTTGCCGACACGCCAGCCGCGCTCGCGCAGCAGGCCATCGCAATGGCGCACGAATTCGCTGCTGTCCGCGCCCTTCCAGCGGTCGTCAGTGGGCGGGAAGTGCTGGCCGATGTCGCCCAGCGCGATCGCACCGAGCATGGCGTCGCACAACGCGTGCAGGATGACGTCGCCGTCGCTGTGCGCGAGCACGCCGCAGCTGTGCGGCACCGCGATGCCACCGAGCATGATGTGGTCGCCTTCACCGAAGGCATGGACGTCGTAGCCCTGGCCGATACGGACGGGCGGGAACGGGGAGGTGCTCATGGATGCAGCCCTTGCAGCAGGGCCGCGCGGGCGGTCAGCCGGCGCGGCGGGAGAGTACGAATTCGAAACGATCGAGATCGGCCGGCGTGGTGACCTTGAAGTTGTCCTCGCTGCCTTCCACCAGCAGCGGGCGCTGGCCCTGGCGCTCCATGGCCATGGCATCGTCGGTCACATCGACACCGGCGGCAGCGGCCTCGGACAGTGCGCGGATCAGCTGGTGGCGGCGGAACAGCTGCGGCGTCAGTGCGCGCCACAGGCGCTCACGTGGCTCGGTGCCGTCGATGCCACCATCATCACCAGCACGCTTGAGCGTGTCGCGTACCGGCGCGGCCAGGATGGCGCCGACCGGATCGGTGCGGCCCACTTCCAGCAGGCGGCCAAGATCGGCCTGCGACAGGTTCGGACGCGCCGCGTCGTGCACCAGCACGAATTCATCGGCACGCACGCTGTCCGGCAGGGCCTGCAGCCCCGCCAGCACCGAGGCGGCGCGGGTGGCGCCACCGGTGCAGGTCAGCACCGGTTTGCCGGCCCATTCGCTCCAGCCCGGCCAATCGGCATCGTCCGCACCGATCACCACCATCGCCCCGGCCACGGCCGGGTGTGCCAGCAGTGCGTCCAGGGTGTGGGCGAGCAGGGTCTGCCCGCCCGCCTGCAGGTACTGCTTGGGCAACGGCGCACCAAAACGCGTGCCGCGCCCTGCGGCCGGAACAACCACCCAGATCGCCGCGCTCATGGCACGTCCGCCGGATGGTCACCGGCCGGGGCCGCAACCGGCGCAGGCTGCGCCGGACGCGTCGGTGCATCTTCCACGACGCGATAGAACTTCTCGCCGGGCTTGATCATGCCCAGCTCGCTGCGCGCGCGTTCTTCGATGGCGGACTGGCCTTCCTTGAGGTCCTTCACTTCGGCAGCAAGCGCATCGTTGCGCTGCTGCAGACCGTCATTGTCCCGCTCCTGGTTGGCGACCTGGGCTTCGAGCATCATCACTTCACCCGAATTGCCCGGGCCGAACCAGAAACGGTACTGCAGCCATGCCAGCAGCAGGGCCAGCAACAACAGCAGCCAGCGCCAGTCGCGCATCGGCTCAGCGCTTCAGCGACACGAACGCGTCACGACCAGCGTAACGCGCGCCGGCACCGAGGGCTTCCTCGATGCGCAGCAGCTGGTTGTACTTGGCCACGCGATCGCTGCGGCACAGCGAGCCGGTCTTGATCTGGGTGGCGGTGGTCGCCACCGCAATGTCGGCGATGGTGGTGTCCTCGGTTTCACCCGAACGGTGCGAGACCACGGCGGCGTAACCGGCACGGTCGGCCATGGCGATCGCTTCCAGCGTTTCGCTGAGGGTACCGATCTGGTTGACCTTGATCAGGATCGCGTTGGCGGTGCCCGAATCGATGCCTTCCTGGAAGATCTTCGGATTGGTGACGAACAGATCGTCGCCGACCAGCTGCACCTTCTTGCCGATGCGATCGGTCAGCAGCTTCCAGCCCGCCCAGTCGTTCTCGGCCAGGCCGTCTTCGATGGTGATGATCGGGTACTGCGCGGCCCAGTCAGCCAGGAAGTCGACGAACTGCTCGGAGGTCAGTCGCTTGTTCTCGCCGACCAGGTTGTACTTGCCGTTCTCGAAGAATTCGCTGGAGGCCACGTCCAGGCCCAGCAGCACGTCTTCACCGGCTGTGTAGCCGGCCTTGCCGATGGCTTCGAGGATGGTGTCCAGCGCTTCGACGTTGCTGCGGAAGTCCGGCGCGAAGCCGCCTTCGTCGCCCACCGCCGTGCTCAGGCCGTGGCCCTTCAGCACCGACTTCAGCGAATGGAAGATTTCGGTACCGGCACGCAGCGCTTCGGAGAACGAGGTGAAGCCGACCGGCAGCACCATGAACTCCTGGAAATCGACGTTGTTGTCGGCGTGCGCGCCGCCGTTGATGATGTTCATCATCGGCACCGGCAGCGACGGGGTCGCGCCGGTCTTGCCGGCAAGGTACTGCCACAGTGCCTGCTTGCTGGAGGCAGCGGCGGCGTGCGCGGCGGCCATGGAAACACCCAGCAGTGCGTTGGCACCCAGGCGGCCCTTGTTCTCGGTGCCATCCAGATCGATCAGGCGACGGTCCAGGCCGGCCTGGTCGGTAGCCTCGAAGCCCTTCAGTGCGTTGGCGATGGCGCCGTTGACGTTGTCGACGGCCTTGCGCACGCCCTTGCCGAGGTAACGGGTCTTGTCGCCGTCACGCAGCTCCACCGCTTCCTTGGTGCCGGTCGATGCGCCGGAGGGAACCGCGGCGCGACCGAACGAACCGTCCTCCAGGGTGACTTCGGCTTCCAGCGTGGGGTTGCCACGGCTGTCGAGGATTTCACGGGCATGGATGCTGCGGATCGTACTCATGGTCGGGCCGGTTACCTGTATGGAGAGGGGGCGACAAAAACGAATGCCGCGTGATTATCCCCGGCTACCCCTCACTTGCCAAATGGCGTGATGGGCCTCAGCCCCAGCTGGACCCGATCACGATCAGCAGCAGCGACACCAGCATCACCAGCAGGGCACCGGCAATGGTCGCGCACACCGGCCCGCGCCGGCGTCGCCAGGCCATCACCATCGCCACCAGGCTGCCCACGAAGGACAGCACCAGCGTGACCAGCGCGCCCAGCATCCAGTACTGCATGGCCTGCACGCCGTTGTTGCCATCCCCCGGCGGACGGAAGCTGGCGGCGAAGGCCAGCACGCCCACGAGCAAGCCGCCCCAGGCGAGCACCGACAGCAACAGGGCGATCAGGCCCCACGGCCAGCTGCGCGAGGGTTCAGGCATCGTATTCATCAAAGAAGATCGTGCAGCAGGATGCCCGCCCACAGCGACAGCAGGACCATCGCCAGTGCAGCGGTAACCCTGCCCCGGTTCAGGCGCCAGCCGAGCACTGCGGCGAAAAGCCCTGCGGAAATGGTCAGCACTTCGGCCACCGCCAAGGCGATGACGAAGGGCATCAGGTTCACTACCGGACCGCCGGCACTCGACGGGCGCATGCCGGCACCGAACAGCATGCCGATGGCGAATACACCGGACACCGACAGCAATGCCAGGCCGAGTGCGATCGGGCCCCACGGCCACTGCCGCCAGCGCCGGCGACGACGCTGGATCTCCAGCGCCGCCTGCGGGTGCTGGCTCACGCGAAGCGCGAGAAGCCGTGCTTCTTGGTCACCGCGTCGAGCTCCATCAGGGTCTCGAGCAGGGCTTCCATCTGGTCCAGCGGCCACGCGTTGGGGCCGTCGGACAGCGCCTTGGACGGGTCCGGATGGGTTTCGGCGAACAGGCCGGAGATGCCCACGGCAACCGCGGCACGCGCCAGTACCGGCACATGCTCGCGCTGGCCACCGGAACTGGTGCCCTGCCCGCCCGGCAACTGCACCGAATGGGTGGCGTCGAACACCACCGGGCAGCCGGTATCGCGCATCACCGCCAGCGAACGCATGTCGCTGACGAGGTTGTTGTAGCCGAAGCTGGCGCCACGCTCGCAGACCATGATCTGCTCGTTGCCGGTGGCCTTGGCCTTCTCGACGACAGGCTTCATGTCCCACGGCGCCAGGAACTGGCCCTTCTTGATGTTGACCGGCTTGCCGGCCGAGCACACCTTGCGGATGAAGTCGGTCTGGCGGACCAGGAACGCCGGGGTCTGCAGCACGTCCACCACCGAGGCCACTTCGTCCATCGGGGTGTATTCGTGCACGTCGGTCAGCACCGGCACGCCGATCTGCTTCTTGACCTCGGCCAGCACCTTCAGGCCCTCTTCCATGCCCGGGCCACGGAAGGCCGTGCCAGAGGTGCGGTTGGCCTTGTCGAAGCTGGACTTGAAGATGAAGTTCACACCGAGCCTGTCGGTCACTTCCTTCAGCTTGCCGGCGGTATCCAGCTGCAGCTGCATCGACTCGATCACGCAGGGGCCGGCGATCAGGAACAGGGGCTGGTCCAGCCCGACCTCGAATCCACACAGTTTCATGGCGTTTCCTTGTTGTCCGCTACACCGGCAGTGCCGGTGCGCTGGGGTTGAAGCGAGCAAGATGGGGGCCGGCGGCCCCCATGACAAGTCAGGCGCGCACTTCCTGCAGCAGCTTGCCACCGGCCTTGCGCTCGCGCGCGGCACGGATGAAGCCGATGAACAGCGGGTGGCCATCACGTGGCGTGGACAGGAATTCCGGGTGCGCCTGGCAGGCCAGGAACCACGGGTGCTGGTCGCGCGGCAGTTCAACCACTTCCACCAGGGTGTCGTCCATCGACTTGCCGGCGATCACCAGGCCGGCGTCTTCCAGCTGGGTGCGGTAGCGGTTGTTGAACTCGTAACGGTGGCGGTGGCGCTCGGCGACCACGTCCTTGCCGTACAGTTCGCGGGCCAGCGTGCCCGGCTTCAGGCGCTGCTCCTGCAGGCCCAGGCGCATGGTGCCGCCCAGGTCACTCTTGTCGTCACGCTTTTCCACGTCGCCGGTGGCAGTGCGCCATTCGGTGATCAGGCCGATCACCGGGTTCGGCGACTGGCGATCGTTCTCGGTGCTGTTGGCGTCTTCCAGGCCCACCACGTGGCGCGCGTAGTCGACCACCGCAGCCTGCATGCCGTAGCAGATGCCGAAGTACGGCACCTTGTGCTCACGGGCGTACTGCGAGGTGAGCACCTTGCCTTCGAAGCCACGGTCGCCGAAACCACCCGGCACCAGGATGCCGTCGACATCGGCCAGCGCGGACATGTCGCTGCCTTCCAGGTCCTGCGCTTCCAGCCACTTCAGGGTGACCTTGGTGCGCTGGCGCAGGCCACCGTGCTTGAGCGCTTCGCCGACCGACTTGTAGGCGTCCTGGTGGTCGATGTACTTGCCGACCACCGCGATGGTCACCGCATCCAGCGGATGCAGGGTGGCATCGACGGCGTCTTCCCACATCGACAGGTCGGCCGGGCCAGCCTTGTCGGCCAGCTTCAGCTGGTTGATGACGATCTCGTCCAGGCCCTGTGCGTGCAGGCCCATCGGAATGCGGTACAGCACATCTACGTCGGGCACGCTGATCACCGCGCGCTCGGAGACGTTGGTGAACTGGGCGATCTTGCGACGCTCCGAATCCGGTACCGGCTGTTCCGAACGGCACAGCAGCACGTCCGGCTGGATGCCGATCGAGCGCAGTTCCTTCACCGAGTGCTGGGTCGGCTTGGTCTTCAGCTCACCCGCCGCAGCGATGTACGGCACCAGGGTGAGGTGCATGAACAGCGCCTTTTCCGGGCCGCGCTCGGTGCGTACCTGGCGGATCGCCTCCAGGAACGGCAGCGACTCGATGTCGCCGACGGTGCCGCCGATCTCCACCAGGGCCACGTCGAAGCCCTCGGTGGCTTCGTCCATGCAGCGACGGATCTCGTCGGTGATGTGCGGAATGACCTGCACGGTCGCGCCTAGGTAGTCGCCGCGGCGCTCCTTGCGGATCACTTCCTCATAGATGCGGCCGGTGGTGACCGAGTTCTTGCGGCTCAGGCGGGTGCGCACGAAGCGCTCGTAGTGGCCCAGGTCGAGATCGGTTTCGGCGCCGTCGTCGGTGACATACACCTCACCGTGCTGGAACGGGCTCATGGTGCCCGGGTCGACGTTGATGTACGGATCGAGCTTCATCATCGTGACCTTCAGGCCACGCGCTTCGAGAATGGCGGCCAGTGACGCGGCGGCAATACCTTTGCCGAGCGAGGACACCACGCCGCCGGTTACGAAAATCAAGGGAGTCATGGCTGCAAGCATCCTGTCTGGAAATGGAAAACAGCAGCGCCACGCCTGCCCGGGGGGCGGGCGTGGAGCAGAAAGGGGGTTTTCCGGTTCGCTGGAGCAGCGAGGGAGGTGCGGGCCCGGCCAGCGCAATGCGCCAGCGGGGAACCACCCTGCGAGGTCGGGGCGGCCGTGCCGGTCACTTCGACCGTCACCTGCGACCCGCTTTGCTGGAGGCCACGCTTGGCCGTGCCAGCCCATTCGCAAATGGTGGACACGCACTTACTCCCGGAAAGCCATAGTTTACAGATAGATGGCCGCCAACCCAAGGGGCAGATGGCGCCATCGGCAAAAAGAAACGCCCCGCTGGGCGGGGCGTTCGAGGGGGAAACCCTTGTGGCAAGGGCCTCGGAGGGGCAGAAGAATTACTTCTTCTTGCGTGCCTCTTCCTCTTCTTCCTGCTGCGGCACCGGCTGGCCCTTGGCCTTCATCTCGGCATTGGCCTGCGCGCGGCGCTTGGCCTTGGCCTCGGCTTCGGACTGCGCCTTGTCGGCCTGGTCACCCTGCTGCGGAGCAGGCTGGCCGGCGTTCTGCGCCAGCACCATCGGCACTGCAACAGCGGCGGCAGCCAGGATCGCAATGGTCAGCAACTTCTTCATGGAGTCCTCCTCGCGGTATGGCTCGGATGTGGGGGGCGCCGGTGTTCGGTTCCAGCGGTTGCCATTTTACCCCCTCCCCGCCAACGAGGCTGAACCGCAGGCGTGCAAATTCCCGGTCCAGACCGCACACTTGCCCGTCGCTCCACGCTTTCGAAGACAGATGAACGCCCGCTATAACGCCGCCGATATTGAAGTCCTGTCCGGCCTTGACCCGGTCAAGCGCCGCCCCGGCATGTATACCGACACCGCGCGCCCGAACCACCTGGCGCAGGAAGTGATCGACAACTCGGTGGACGAGGCCCTCGCCGGCCATGCCCGCTCGATCGAGATCACCCTGTTCAAGGACGGCAGCGTGGAGGTCAGCGATGACGGCCGCGGCATGCCGGTGGACATCCATCCGGAAGAGAAGATCCCGGGCGTCGAGCTGATCCTGACCCGCCTGCATGCCGGCGGCAAGTTCAACAACAACAACTACACCTTCTCCGGCGGCCTGCATGGCGTCGGCGTCAGCGTCGTCAACGCGCTGTCGACCCTGGTGGAAATCCACATCAAGCGCGACGGTGCCGAACACCGCATCACCTTCCGCAACGGCGACCGCGCCTCGCCGCTGGAAGTGGTCGGCACCGTCGGCAAGAAGAACACCGGTACCCGCCTGCGCTTCTGGCCGGACCCGAAGTACTTCGATACGCCCAAGTTCGCCGTGCGTGCGCTCAAGCACCTGCTGCGCGCCAAGGCCGTGCTGTGCCCGGGCCTGACCGTCAAGCTGACCGACGAAGCCACCGGCGAGGTCGACACCTGGTACTACGAAGACGGTCTGCGCGATTACCTGAAGCTGGAGCTGGGCGATCGCGAGTCGCTGCCGGCCGACCTGTTCGTGGGCAACCTGAAGAAAGACACCGAGATCGTGGACTGGGCCGTGGCCTGGCTGCCGGAAGGCGAGCTGGTGCAGGAAAGCTACGTCAACCTGATTCCCACCGCACAGCACGGCACCCACGCCAACGGCCTGCGCACCGGCCTGACCGAAGCGCTGCGCGAGTTCTGCGACTTCCGCAACCTGCTGCCGCGCGGCGTCAAGCTGGCCCCGGAAGACGTGTGGGACCGCGTGTCGTTCGTGCTGTCGCTGAAGATGACCGACCCGCAGTTCAGCGGCCAGACCAAGGAACGCCTGTCCTCGCGCCAGGCCGCCGGTTTCGTTGAAGGTGCCGCGCACGATGCGTTCAGCCTGCTGCTGAACCAGAATGTGGAGCTGGGCGAGAAGATCGCGCAGATCGCCATCGAGCGCGCCAGTGCGCGCCTGAAGACCGAGAAGCTGGTCGTCCGCAAGAAGGTCACCCAGGGCCCTGCCCTGCCCGGCAAGCTGGCCGACTGCATCAGCCAGGACCTGTCGCGCACCGAACTGTTCCTGGTCGAGGGCGACTCGGCAGGCGGCAGCGCCAAGCAGGCCCGCGACAAGGATTTCCAGGCGATCCTGCCGCTGCGCGGCAAGATCCTCAACACCTGGGAAGTGTCCTCCAACAGCGTGCTGGCCTCGGAGGAAGTGCACAACCTGGCGGTGGCCATCGGCTGTGACCCGGGCAAGGAAGACATCAGCGGCCTGCGCTACGGCAAGGTGATCATCCTGGCCGACGCCGACTCCGACGGCCTGCATATTGCAACGCTGCTGACCGCACTGTTCCTGAAGCACTTCCCGGCGCTGGTCGATGCCGGCCACGTGTTCGTGGCGATGCCGCCGCTGTTCCGCATCGACGTGGGCAAGCAGGTGTTCTACGCCCTGGATGAGGAAGAAAAGCGCTCGATGTTGGACAAGATCGAACGCGAGAAGATCAAGGGCGCCATCAACGTGACCCGCTTCAAGGGCCTGGGCGAGATGAATCCGCCGCAGCTGCGTGAATCCACCATCCATCCGGACACCCGTCGCCTGGTGCAGTTGACCATCGACGATGGCGAGCAGACCCATTCACTGATGGACATGCTGCTGGCCAAGAAGCGCGCGTCGGACCGGAAGGGCTGGCTGGAGAGCAAGGGCGATCTGGCTTCGCTGGAAGTCTGATTCCCGAACCCGTGGTAGTGCCGGCCGCTGGCCGGCTGCTTTTCGTGAACCAGCGGGATACCTGGGTTGCCGGCCAGCGGCCGGCACTACCAGACCTCTTCGTGCTGCCGGCCAGCGGCCGGCACTACCGGGCCGTTGGATCGGCCGCCATCGGCAAACCCTGCGGGTCCATAATGCGCGTTCATCCGCGTGGACGACCCCATTGCCCGCCAACTCACTGCCGTTCCCCGGGCTGCCGCTGCACAGCGCGCGCCTGGTGCTGAGCCCCATTCGCCGCGATGACGCCGCGGCCCTGTTCGCCCTGCAGTCCGACCCGGACGTGATGCACTGGTGGAACCACCCGGCGTGGACGCGTCCGGCCGAAGCACGTGCGCAGATCGACGACGACCTGGCTGCACAGGCCATCGGCACGCAGTTGAAGCTGGCCCTGCGCGAATCGGTGGACGGCCCCCTGCTGGGCATCTGCGTGGTGTTTGCCCTGGATCGGGATGCGGCGCGCGCGGAAATCGGCTATCTGCTGGCACCTGGCAGGCAGGGCCACGGCTACATGCATGAAGCGCTGCAGCAGGTGCTGGCCTATCTGTTCAACACCCTGCAACTGCACCGGGTGGAAGCGGAGATCGATCCACGCAACCACGCCTCGGCACACGTGCTCGAACGCCTGGGCTTCCACCGCGAAGGCCTGCTGCGGCAGCGTTGGCGTATCCAGGGTGAACTGGCCGACTCGGCCGTGTACGGACTGCTGGCCGACGACGCGGTGCGCTCAGCCACCGTCGCTTGACCGGATCAGGCCACAACGCCGGCCCATGCCTTTGGACACATACGGTGCGCGGCACCCCGCCCTAGCATCGGGGTCCCTTCCGCTGCCGTTCCGGTGCCATGAAGTTCCTGCTGCACTCTGCCGCGCTCTGCGTCGGCCTGCTGATCGCCCCTGCCTGCGTGCTGGCCGCGCCTGCTGCTGACGGCGCCTCCGAATCGAAAGAAGAAAAGACGGAAGCCGCGCCCCTGCCGGCCGATGCGTCGGCTCGCCAGAGCATGCGCTTGGCGGGCCGCACCCTCGACTACACCGCCACCGTTGGCACCCTGCCGGTACGCGATGCGAAGGGCAAGGTGATCGCCGATGTGGTGTTCACCGCCTACACGATGCCGGGCAAGGACCGACCGGTGACCTTCGCGCTCAATGGCGGCCCCGGCGCATCTTCTGTGTACCTCAACCTGGGCGCCATCGGCCCGAAGGTGGTGACCTTCGGTTCGGAAGGCGACAGCGCATCGGCGCCGGCGAAGCTGCACGACAATCCCGGCACCTGGCTGGACTTCACCGACCTGGTGTTCATCGATCCGGTCGGTACCGGCTTCAGCCGCGCCCGCATCGGCGATGAGGAAGCGAAGAAACAGCTGTATACGCCCAGTGCCGATGTCGAGTACCTCTCGCGCACGATCTACGACTGGCTGCTGCGCAACCAGCGCATGGCCTCGCGCAAGTACCTGACCGGCGAGAGCTATGGCGGCTATCGCGGCCCGCGCATCACCCACTTCCTGCAGACGCGCCTGGGCGTGGCGATGAACGGCCTGGTGCTGGTGTCGCCTTACCTGAGCCCGACCCTGGAAGACAACGCCGATGTCTCGCCGATGGCGTGGATGCAGACCCTGCCGTCGATCGCTGCCGCGCACCTGGAACGCCAGGGCAAGCTGACCGACGCGGCGATGCGCGAGGTGGTCGAGTACACCCGCGGTGACTACGCCACCGCGTTGATGAAGGGCCGCAGCGATCCGCAGGCGACCGAGGCGATGCTGCGCCGGGTGGCCGAGTTGACCGGCCTGGACCCGCAGTTCGTGCGCCGCGCCGGCGGTCGCCTGGAAACCCAGGCCTACCTGCGTGAGGTGTTCCGCGACAAGGGCACGCTGGGCAGCCGCTACGATTCCAACGTCACTGCGTTCGATCCGTTCCCGAACGATCCGGAGCAGCGCGCCAACGATCCGCTGCTGGACAGCATCATCGCCCCGACCACCACCGCGATGGTCGACTTCGTTACCCGCGAGGTCGGCTGGAAGGTGGATGCGCGCTACCAGGCACTGAACTACGACGTGAACCGTCTGTGGGATCGCAATGGTGACCTGCGCGAGGGCGCGGTGACCCAGCTGCGCCAGGCCGTGGCGATCGACCCGCATCTGCAGGTGCTGATCGTGCACGGCTGGAATGACCTGTCCTGCCCGTTCATGGGCTCGATCCTGACGGTGGACCAGATGCCGACGATGGGCAGCAACCCGGACCGCGTGCAGGTGCGCAGCTATCCGGGCGGGCACATGTTCTACAGCCGGGCTGACAGCCAGGCGGCGTTCCGCAGGGATGTGCAGGCGTTGTTCCAGCGCAATTGAGGGATTGTCGGCCGGGCCTGCGGCCCGGCACCCGCGGACAGCAGCGGCAGCGGCAGCGGCAACGGCAACGGCAACGGCAAAAGCGGGCTTTCCGTGGGTTGGCGGGGTGGGCCCGGTTGCGGGGGACGCCGTAAACCCCCAGACCGGCCCAGCCGCTGTCGGCTGTGCGTTCGGGCGCTTGCGAAGCAGTGCTTCGCAAGCAAAGCGCCCTCACCCTTGGGGGCTTGGCCGCGGCATCCATGCCGCGGACACCCCCGAAACCGGACCCACCCCGCCTTCGACAGGTTCCGGCTGCTGTTGGTGGGTGTCGACTTCCTGCTGCTGTTGGTAGGTGTCGACCTTGGTCGACACTGTAGATCCACGCCATGCGTGGATAACGGAAACCGGATGCTTCATGAAATGAAAAAGCCCGCCGGAATCCGGCGGGCTTTTTGTTTCCAGCGTTGGCGTGGAACTCAGGTCCAGCCGAGCAGCTCGAACAGCTTCAGGATCAGGTAGGCGCAGCCGCCTGCCGCCGGGATGGTCAGGATCCAGGCCCAGACGATGCGTTCGATCACGCCCAGGCGCAGCGAACGCGGGTTCTTGGCGAAGCCTACGCCCATGATCGCGGTGGAGATGCTGTGGGTGGTCGATACCGGCATGCCGAAGTGCGCCGCCAGGGTCAGCACGGTGGCCGAGCTGGTTTCCGCGGCGAAGCCGTGGATCGGGTGCAGCTTGACCATCTTGTGGCCCAGGGTCTTGATGATCTTCCAGCCGCCCGAGGCGGTACCGGCGGCCATCACCACCGCACAGGTCAGCACGATCCACATGGCAATGCCGTCGCCGGCGTGCGCGTCCGGATGCATGAAGGCCAGCCACGACGGCAGGTCGTTCAACGCGCCGGTCGCCTCGGCACCGATCAGGGTCATCGCGATGATGCCCATGGTCTTCTGCGCATCGTTGTGGCCGTGGGCAAAGCCCATGTAGGCCGCCGAAGCGATCTGCGCCTTGCCGAAGAACGCATTGACGATGCGCGGACGTGCCAGCCGGCCGATCGCGCCGCCGATCTTGGCCAGGCCTGCGATCAGCGCCCACAACAGCACCATCACTGCGATGCCGAGCAGGAAGCCTGCGATCGGCGAGGTGATCATCGGCACGAACACCTTCCACAGCAGGCCCTTGTTCTGCGCCCAGCTGCCAAGCCGTTCGGACCAGATCAGCGCGTCCCAGTTGTTGTGGGCCGCAGCCAGGCCGGCGCCGCACAGGCCACCGATCAACGCGTGCGAGGACGAGGACGGCAGGCCCTTCCACCAGGTGATCAGGTTCCAGATGATGCCGCCGAGCAGCGCGCACAGGATCACCTGCGGGGTCACGTCGACCACGTTGGTGTTGAGCAGGCCCGACGCGATGGTCAGTGCGACCGCGGTGCCGGTCAGGGCACCGATGAGGTTCATGAAGGCGGCAAGCATCACCGCCCAACCGGGCGACAGTACTTTGGTTGCCACCACGGTAGCGATGGAGTTGGCGGTATCGTGGAAGCCGTTGATGAACTCGAAGACGAGCGCGGCCAGGATCACCACCAGGACTAGGGTGAGCATCGGTACCGGCCCGTCAGCTGTTCTTCAACACGATCTGGTACGCCACCACACCGGCCTCGCGGCAGCGGTCGATGGCCTTTTCCAGGATCTCGAAGAATTCCTTGAGCAGGAACATCTGCAGGTTGTCCAGGCGACCGGAGTAGATGTCGCGGTACAGCTCGAGCATCAGACGGTCGGCCTCGTTTTCCAGCGAGCGCAGGCGCTCGTTGAGCGCGGTCATCCGGTCCAGGTTCATGTGGCGCAGGTCGGCGACCATCTCCACCACCACGCCAGCGGCCTGCTCCAGCATCGCCGCGCGCGGCGCGAAGTCGATGTGTTCCAGGTGGGTGGTGGCCAGCGAATAGCGATCGGCGAACTTCTCGATCTGCTTGGGAATCTTGTAGAGGGCCGAGCCCAGCGCTTCGATGTCTTCGCGCTCGATCGGGGTCATGAAGCTGTCCACCAGCGCCTGGCTGATCTTGTCCGAGGCCGCGCGTTCGCGCAGACGGGCCAGCTTGAAGGCATCCAGGGCGGGCTGGCGATCGGCGTCGCGCAGCATCGAATGCAGTGCCTTGGCGGCATCGGAAGCCGCGACGGCAGCCTCATCGAGCAGGGTGTAGAACTGTTTGCCGGAACCGAAAATGGTCTGCAGAGAGAACATTGAGAAACCTGTCAGCCGTCGCGGGAAGGACGGCACCAGTGCGAATTATGACGGCTAGATGACCATCACGGGTATCCCTGCCCCTTTCCGGGGGTCGGGACGCCCAAAACTGAACAGGCATTTGCCACCCAGCCACGGCCCTTTGCTAAGATGCCAGCGCGCCTTCGGGCGCACCTTATGGACGACGACCCTTATCCCCCAGCGCCGCGCCGGACCCCGTTCCTGAGCGCCTGCCGCCATCGCAAGCACCCGCCCTCCCTGCCACCAACCGGGGACGATGCCCGTGTTTGAAATGATCCTGATTGTTTTCGCGCTTGTTCTGCTGAACGGCTTCTTTGCCATGTCCGAGATGTCGGTCATGACCTCGCGCAAGAGCCGGCTGAAGCAGCTGGCCGGCACCTCCAAGCGCGCGGCCAAGGCCCTGGAGCTGTCGGAGAAGCCGGAAGCCTTCCTGTCCACCGTCCAGATCGGCATCACCGTGATCGGCGTGCTGACCGGCTTCCTCGGCGGCGAGGCACTGGGTGAAGCCATCGGCGGCTGGATCCAGGGGCTGATGCCGGGCTTCGCCTACGCCGGCGGCATCGGCAAGGCCCTTGCGGTCACCTTCATCACCTTCATCACGCTGATCTTCGGCGAACTGGTGCCCAAGCGCCTGGCCCTGACCCGCTCGGAGGACATCGCCGGCCTGGTGGCGCTGCCGATGAGCTGGCTGGCCAAGCTGGCCTTCCCCTTCGTCTGGCTGCTGTCCAAGACCACCCAGCTGGTGCTGCGCCTGTTCGGCCTGGGCAAGGACGAGGTCGCGTCGGTGACCGAAGAGGAGATCCGCATGCTGGTGGCCGAGAGCCACGAGGCCGGCGTGATCGACAGCCACGAGCGCGACATGATGAACCGCGTGATGCGCCTGGGCGACCGTACCGCCGACAGCCTGATGACCCCGCGCAACCGGATCGCCTGGCTGGATACGCTGGGTGGCCTGGACAAGAACCTGGAGATCATGGCCGAGCACGAGTTCTCGCGGTACCCGGTGTACCGCGACAACGACATGGACGTGGTCGGCGTGCTTGAGCTGAAATCGCTGGCCACGCGGATGGCACGCGGCGACAACGCGCTGTTCCAGACGTTGCGCGAACCGCTGTACGTCTCCGAATCCACCCATGCGATGAAGCTGCTGGAGATCTTCCGCGAAGAACAGCAGTCGATGGCGCTGGTGGTGGACGAGTACGGCGAGATCCAGGGCCTGGTAACCATCAGCGATTTGATGGGCGCGGTGGTCGGCCGCCTGCAGGCAACGGAAAATGCCGACGAGGACGCGCTGGTGGTGACCCGTGAGGACGGCTCGCTGCTGGTGGACGGCTCGCTGCCGATCGAGGACCTGCGCGAGCTGATCGGCAGCAACGACCTGCCCGACGCCGAGGATGGCGATTACTACACCCTGGCCGGCATGTGCATCCACTTCTTCGGCCGCATCCCGCACGCGGGCGAGTACTTCGACTGGGCCGGCTGGCGCTTCGAGGTGGTCGATCTGGACGGTGCGCGCGTGGACAAACTGCTGCTTCGCACCCTGTCCGACGAGCAGGCCGATGAGCTCACCGCCTGACGCCGGCCCCGGCGCTGCATCGCCGGAGTACCGCAACGAGGGCATCCGGACCCTGCTGGCGATGTTCGCCTTCGGTGACCCGGCCCAGCACATGAAGCTGGGGCAGATCCTGCAGGATCTGCAGCAGAGTGCCTTTGGTGTATTCCTGTTCGTCGCCATCCTGCCGGCCTTCATCCCCATCCCGGGGCTGGGCGGCGCAGTCAGCGGTCCCTTGGTGATCCTGATCGGCCTGCAGATGCTGTTCTGCATGCGCCGGCCCTGGCTGCCCGGCTTCATTGCCCGTCGCGGGCCGAAGCGCGGCACCATGCACCGGTTCCTGGATCGCATCGATGGTGCCCTGCGCCGCCTCGACCGCATGCTCAAGCCGCGCATGCCGCAACTGCTGACCCCGGCTCCCGCCCACGCCTTCAGCGGCCTGCTGCTGGTGCTGCTGGGCCTGCTGCTGTCGCTGCCGATTCCGTTCACCAACTATCTGTTCGGCTTCCAGTTGCTGCTGTTCGCGCTGGCCCTGCTTGAACGCGACGGCGCGCTGATGTTGTTCAACTGGGTGGCTGCGCTGGTGGCGATCGCATTCTTCGGCTTCAGTTCCGGGCAGCTGGTGGGCTACACCGTCGACCTGTTCCAGCGCTGGTTCTGAGCGCCTGCCGCTGCGCTCGCCGGGCATGGCCCGGCGCTACCCTGAGCCCCGCCCGGTAGCGCCGGGCCATGCCCGGCGGGTTACTGCAATCAACGCAGATCGATGAATCCGTTGTCGCCCAACCGTGCCGGCTCATCCTGCACCGCCGACAACACGAAACTCAACGCCGAGCCGAGCAGCGTGCCCGGTCCGTCCCAGTACTCGGCGGTCTCTGCACGCACGTGGATCAAGCGCAGGCTCGGGTCATCCGGGCCGCCCGGGAAGAACAGCTTCATCGCCGGCGACCACAGCTCTTCGACCTTCGCGCGGTCATCGATGATCCGTGCCACGCCGGCTACCGACACATACGTATTCTTCGATGGCGAGGCATAGGCCACGTTGACCCGCGGGTCGAGCGCGATCTCGGCCACCTTCGGGCTGTCGGCCGCAGTGGCGAACCACAGGTCGCCATCGAAGGCGACCTGCTGGGTGCCAAGCGGACGGCTGTAGAGGCGCCCATCGACACCACGGGTGGTGAACATCGCCACCTCCACGTCCTTGATCAGTTCAGCCAGCTGGGCAATGTGCTCGGTACGCGATTCGTCCATGGGGGACTCCGGAAGTGGGAGTCCCCATCAGACGCGTCCGCACCGCAAATTGCCGTGACGCAATTGTTCAGCCCGCGTGGCGGGCATGCCAGGCGTGCATTGCCAGCTCGAACGAGCGAAGGCGCGCGCGGTGGTCGTACAGGTTGGCGGTAAGCATCAGTTCGTCGGGCTGATGGCGTTCGACGAACGCCGCAATGCCATCGGCGACCTGCTGCGGATCACCCAGCACGGTGCACGCCAGCGCCCGCTCCACGCCGAGCTTCTCGTGGGGTTCCCAGAACGCTTCGATGTCATCGATCGGCGCCGGAATCTTGCCCGGACGGCCGCGACGCAGGTTGACGAAGCTCTGCTGCTGGCTGGTGAACAACCGCCGCGATTCGGCCTCGCTGTCACTGGCCACCACGTTCAACGCCAGCATTGCGTGCGGCTGCTTGAGCGTGGCCGAAGGGCGGAATTCGCGGCGATACACCGCAAGCGCTTCATCCATGGAATCGGGGGCGAAGTGCGAGGCGAATGCATACGGCAGGCCCATCGAGGCGGCCATGCGTGCGCCGAACAGGCTGGAACCGAGGATCCAGGTCGGCACCCGCAGGCCGCCGCCGGGTACGGCCTGCACCGCCTGGCCGGGCTGCACCGGTTCGAAGTAATGCAGCAGTTCGCGTACGTCCTGCGGAAACTGGTCGGCGCTGTCGAAATAGCGGCGCAGGGCGCGGGCGGTCGGCTGGTCGGTACCCGGCGCGCGGCCCAGGCCCAGGTCGATGCGATCGGGGTACAGCGAGGCCAGCGTGCCGAACTGCTCGGCCACCTGCAGCGGCGCATGGTTGGGCAGCATGATGCCGCCGGCGCCGACACGGATGCGTTGGGTGCCACCGGCCACATGACCGATCAGCACCGCCGTGGCGGCACTGGCGATGCCAGGCATGTTGTGGTGTTCGGCCAGCCAGTAGCGGCGGTAGCCCAGCGCATCGGCATGCTGGGCGAGCTCAAGCATGTTGGCAAAGGCGGCAGTGGTATCGCTGCCCTCGCAGACCGGGGCCAGGTCGAGAATCGACAACGGGATCATCAGGCGGTTTTCCGTCACAAGATCCCCGTTTGATGGGGGCGCCCTGCCCCCACGGCCAGTGCCGGTGGCGGGACGCTGATTCCTGCCTGGCCGGTTCAGGGCCGCAGGCCAATGTGGAAGGGTCAGAACGCGCTGGGGCGTGGCTCGGGCAACGGCTCGTCCACCAACGGCTTCAGTTCGGCATCCAGCGCCACCCGTTCGTCGAACACGAAACAACGACCTTCGTAGCCCTCACCGCCGACTTCCTCGAAGTAGCCGAGGATGCCGCCATCGAGCTGCAGCACGTTGTCCATGCCGTCGTTGAGCATCCACAGCGCCGCCTTCTCGCAGCGGATGCCACCGGTGCAGAAACTGACCACGGTGCTGTCCTTCAGCGCTTCACGATGGGGCGCCAGCGCCTCGGGCAGATCGGTGAACTTGTGGATGGGCAGTACCAGCGCGTCCTTGAAGGTGCCGTACTCGATCTCCTGCAGGTTGCGCGTATCGAGCATCACCACGCGCTTGCCAGCATCATCATGCCCCTGCCGCAGCCAACGCTGCACGGTGGCAGGATCGATGGCCGGCGCGCGCGGGTAGTCCAGCGGCTGGCCATCGTCACGACGGAAGCTGATGATCTCGTCCTTGACCTTGGCCTTCAGCCGCGCGAACGGCTGGTGCTCGCTGAAGCTGGTCTTGACCCGCATATCGGCGAAGCGCGCATCAGCACGCAGTTCCGCGTAGAAGCCATCGATCGCGGACGGCGCACCCGCCAGGAACAGGTTCAGCCCCTCGCCCGCCACCAGGATCGTCCCCTGCAGGCCGGACGCCTCGGCACGCGCCTGCAGCTGGTCGCACAGGGCCTGGGGGGCGTCGATGACGGCGAAATGATAGGCAGCGGTATTGGCGATCATCCCGCCATTTTAGCGCCTGACCGCCCCCGCATCAGCCTCCACCGTTCATCCACGCATGGCGTGGATCTACCACAGTGTCGACCAAGGTCGACATCTACCGACAGCACCCGGAACGCGTCCGGGGCGGGGCGGTATAGGCAGGCGGGACCGTTGGCGCCATGGATGGCGCCATCGAGCCCCCAAGGATGGGTCTACGGCGTGTCCCGCCTGCCTATACCGCCCCGCCCACCACGGAACGCCCGCTGTTGCTGTTGCTGTTGCCGTTGCCTCTGCGGGTGCCGGGTGCAACCCGGCCGAACCCTCTACCCCCGCAGCAGCATGAACGGCAGCAGCACCAGTGCCGCCGCCACCGCCATGCCCAGCAGCACCAGCACCACGAACACAGGGCGGCGGCGCAACAGGCTGCCAAAGGTCTCGGCAGTGCCGTCGCGCAAGGCCTGTTCGCGCTCGGCACGGACCCGCACGCCGCGGGCCGCCTGGTAGTCGGCCATCAGCGCCTTGGCACGCGGCTGGTCGGCATCCTCGCGCAGCCACAGGCCACCATTGGAGATGCCCCACGGACTGGGTTCGGTGCGGTACCAGGCGATGCCGTGCTGGTCCAGCAGCGTGCAGACATCGGCATATTCGTCGTTGCCGACATTGCGCAGATTGAGCAGGAGTTTTGCCATGCCACCATGATACCCGGCGCCGATGCGCTAACCTTGCCGCCCTCGACTCATCGCCCCTGGAGACGCCTGATGCGCCGCCTGCTGCTTCCCCTGCTGCTGTCCCTCGCCGCCGTTGGTTGCTCGTCGGAGCCGTCCGGCCCGCCGCCGGGAGGCACCATTGCCACGTTCGAGCGCATCGACACCCAGCCGGGCAGCGGTGCCGAGGCCGTGCCGGGCCAGAAGGTCAGCGTGCATTACACCGGCTGGATCTACGACGAGCGCGCCGACAACAAGCACGGCAAGACCTTCGACAGTTCGGTCGAGCGCGGCGAGCCGTTCACCTTCACGCTGGGTGCGGGCCAGGTCATCCGTGGCTGGGATGAAGGCGTCGCCGGCATGAAGGTCGGCGGCAAGCGCACGCTGATGATTCCGCCGGAATTCGGCTATGGCGACCGCCAGGTCGGCCCGATTCCGGCAGGTTCGTCGCTGGTGTTCGACGTCGAGCTGCTCAATGTCCAACAGTGACGTCCGCCCGCCGCGCCGCATCGCCGTCATCGGCGGCGGCCCGGCCGGGTTGTTTGCCGCCGAGCGGCTGCGCGCGGCAGGCCTGGATGTCGATCTGTACGAGGCCAAGGGCTCGCCGGGCCGCAAATTCCTGATCGCCGGCAAGGGTGGGCTCAACCTCACCCATTCCGACCCACGTCCACTGTTCGACAGCCGCTACCGCGAGCAGGCAACCCGCGTCGGCCGCTGGCTGGATGGTTTCGACGCGCAGGCGCTGCGCGACTGGGCCGCTGGCTTCGGCGTGGAGACCTACGTCGGCAGTTCCGGCCGGGTGTTCCCGGTCGACCGCAAGGCGGCACCGTTGCTGCGCGGCTGGGTCCGCCGGCTGAAGGAACAGGGCGTGCGCCTGCACGTCAACCATCGCTGGCTGGGCTGGAGCGACGACGGCGCACTGCGTTTTGCCACCGACAACGGCGAACTGGAGGTGCGCGCCGATGCGACCGTACTGGCACTGGGCGGCGGAAGCTGGCCGCAGCTGGGCAGTGACGGTGCCTGGGTTCCGGCGTTGCAGGCCCGCACCGTGGACATCGCGCCGCTGCAATCGGCCAACTGTGGATTCGATATTGCGTGGACACCGTTCTTCGCGCAGCGCCATGCGGGCGCACCGCTGAAGCCGGTCGTCGCACATTGGCATGGCCTCGACGGTGAGCCGCACACCCTGCAAGGGGAGTGCGTGGCCAGCGAGTACGGTATCGAAGGCAGCCTGATCTACGCCCTGTCGGCCGATCTGCGCGAAACCCTCAACCGCGACGGCCACGCCACGCTGTGGCTGGACCTGGTTCCGGGCCGCGACGAGGCACGGCTGCTGGCCGACCTTTCGCAACCGCGCAAGGGGCGAAGCTTCGGCGAGCACCTGCGTCGCCAGGCTGGACTGGACCCAGTGAAGACCGCGCTGGTGTTCGAAACACTGGGCAAGGATGCCGGCAACGATCTGGCCGCGGTGATCGCCACGTTGAAGCGCCTGCCACTGCTCCTGCTGCGCCCGCGGCCGATGGCCGAGGTGATCAGCACGGCCGGCGGCGTGCGCCTGGACGCGCTGGACGAGGGCCTGATGCTGCGTGCCTTGCCCGGCGTGTTCTGCGCCGGAGAGATGCTGGACTGGGAAGCACCGACCGGCGGCTACCTGTTGACGGCGTGCTATGCCAGCGGACTGCGTGCGGCAGAGGGCGTGACCGCGTGGTTGGCCACGCGTTGATCAACGCGCGATAGCGCCGGAAATTTCACCCCGGCCGGCGCATCTTCACCGACGCCAATGACACGCCACTGGGATGCGGATACAGCTCCTCGCGCTCGGCGACGAAGCCCTGCCGCTGGTAGAACGGCACGGCGTTGAGCGAGGCCGACAGCACAACCTCCCGCGTCGGGTCGGCCAGGGCCAGCAACCGCTGCATCAGCGCCTGGCCGACACCCTGCCCGCCCCGATCCGGATCAACGAACAGCGCATCGATCTCGTTGCCCTCGGTATCGAACACACCGAACCCCAGCACATTGCCCCGGTCATCCTCGGCTACGACGCAGCCGCCCTGCCCCAGCAGCCGCGAATACTGCACCGGCGGCGGCGATGCCGACCAGGGTGCAATCACCTCCGGCGGATAGTGGCTGCTGCACAGCTCACGTACGCAGCGCGTTCGCAGGGCCCACAGCGTGCCCACATCATCGTCGGTACCCGTCCTGAACTGCATGCAGCCTCCTTGCATGGATGGTTTTCGTGCAGTCGAGCATGGGCTCGGTCCTGCAACGCGGGTCATCGCGACTTGCTGGCACGCAGCGCCTGGATCTTCGGTGGCGGCTGGAACGAATCGCTGCGTGCGTCCGCCCAGAACGAATGGAACACCGCGTGGTCGGGCACCTTGTGCAGCAGCTCGCCCGGTTCCAGGTAACGATACAACGAGGCCAGCGAACGGATCTCAACCGGCGACACCCGGCGAAGGATGTGTTCCGGGCCTAGCTCGGCCGGATCGTTCAAGCCCGCCGCGCACAGCAACTCCTTCAGCGCGTGCAGGGTGTGCTCGTGGAAGCTGTACACGCGCGTGGCCTTGTCCGGTGCATCCAGATGCTTCCAGCGTGCCGGATCCTGGGTCGCGATGCCGGTCGGGCACTTGTCGGTATGGCAGCTGAGCGACTGGATGCAGCCCAGCGCGAACATGAAACCGCGCCCGGCATTGCACCAGTCGGCGCCCATCGCAATGGTGCGGGCGATATCGAACGCGCTGGTGATCTTGCCGGCAGCGCCGATACGGATGTGCTCGCGCAGGTCCAGGCCGACCAGGGTGTTGTGCACCAGCAGCAACGCTTCGTGCATCGGCACCCCCACGTGATCGACGAATTCGGCCGGTGCCGCGCCGGTACCGCCTTCGGCGCCATCGACGACGATGAAATCAGGCAGCAGACCGGTCTCGTGCATTGCCTTGGCAATGCCGAACCATTCCCATGGGTGGCCGATGGCCAGCTTGAAACCAACCGGCTTGCCACCGGACAGTTCACGCAGGCGGGCCACGAACTGCAGCAGTTCAACCGGCGTGGAGAACGCCGAATGGCGCGATGGCGACACGCAGTCCACGCCCATCGGCACGCCACGCGTCACCGAGATCTCGGCGGTCACCTTCGGCGCCGGCAGCACCCCGCCATGGCCGGGCTTGGCACCCTGCGACAGCTTGATCTCGATCATCTTCACCTGATCGTGGTTGGCATTGGCAACGAAGCGTTCCTCGCTGAAGCCGCCCTTCTCGTCACGGCACCCGAAGTAGCCCGAGCCGATCTCCCAGACCAGGTCACCGCCCATCTCCCGGTGATACGGCGAAATCGAGCCTTCGCCGGTATCGTGGTAGAAACCCCCCAGGCGTGCGCCTTCGTTCAATGCGCGGATCGCATTGGCCGACAGCGAACCGAAACTCATCGCCGAGATGTTGAACACGCTCGCCGAATAGGGCTTGGCACAGTTCGGACCGATCAGCACGCGGAAATCATGCTTGGCGATGGTGGTCGGCGCCAGCGAATGGTTGATCCATTCGTAGTCCACCGCATATGTGCTGCGCAGGGTACCGAAGGGCACCGTGTCCATCTGGTTCTTGGCGCGCTGGTAGATCAGCGCACGCTGCTGCCGCGAGAACGGCACATCCTCCAGATCGCTCTGCACGAAGTACTGGCGGATCTCCGGGCCGATCGATTCCAGGCCATAACGGAAGTGCGCCATCACCGGATAGTTGCGGCGCAGGGTGCTGCGCTTCTGCAGCAGGTCCCAGGTCCCCAGCGCCACCATCGCAGCTGTAATGCCGACGCCCCAGTACCAGGCCGGCCAGATCGTGGCCAGCCACAGGCAGATCGGAAACATCAGGATGGCGAGCAGGTAGACGATATACCGGTGCATGGCGTTCCTCGGTTGCAACTGCCCCGAGTCTACCGCGCAAGCACCTACAGGCGATCGTCGACCACGCTGCGCGGCCAGGCGGACTTCACGTCATAGACCAGCCCACCGGGCGCCAACAGGCTGCGGATATGGGCATCGTCCATCGCCTTGAAGCTCTCATGCGCCACCGCCAGCACCACCGCGTCGTAGCTGCCGGGCACCGGCTCGGCCAGCCAGTTCACGCCCTCGTCCGCCATGGCAGCTGGCCCCACCCACGGATCGCTGACGTCCACCTGCGCGCCGCTGCCGGCCAGCCGCTGGGCCAGTTCCAGCGCGCGGCTGTTGCGCAGGTCCGGGCAGTCCTCCTTGAAGGTCACGCCCAGCACCAGGATGCGCGAGTGCGCTGGCATGCGGCCACGCTCGGCGAGCATCGCCAGCACGCGTTTGGCCACATGTTCGCCCACCCGGTTGTTGACCTGCCGGGCGGTGTGGATGAGGTCGGGGTGGTAGCCCATGCTTTCGGACTTGTGCAGCAGGTAGTACGGGTCCACGCCGATGCAGTGGCCTCCCACCAGCCCCGGCCGGAACGGCAGGAAGTTCCATTTGCTGCCTGCGGCGTCGAGCACATCCTGGGTGTCGATGCCGAGGCGATCGAAGATCAGGGCCAACTCGTTGACCAGCGCGATGTTGACGTCACGCTGGATGTTCTCCACCACCTTGGCCGCTTCGGCGACCCGCATCGACGGCACCGGGAACGTACCGGCGGTGATGATCCGCTGGTACAGGCCATCGACCACCGCAGCCACGTCCGGCGTTGAACCGGAGGTGATCTTGCGGATGTCGGCCAGGCGCCGCTGGCGGTCACCCGGGCTGACCCGCTCGGGACTGTAGCCGCAGTAGAAATCCTCGTTGAAGCGCAGCCCCGAGCCCTGTTCCAGCAGCGGCACGCAGACTTCTTCGGTGGTACCCGGGTAGACGGTGGATTCGTAGATCACCAGATCACCGACGCGCAGATGGCTGGCGATCAGTCGCGTCGCCGAGCGCAAAGGCTCCAGATCAGGCTGCTCGTAGGCATCGATCGGCGTGGGCACGGTGACGATGTAGACGTTGCAGGCGTCGAGCTGCGCCGGATCGCTGCTGTAACGCAGCAGCGACGCGCTGGCCAGTTCGTCCGGCTCCATTTCCAGCGTGTGGTCCTGCCCGCCGGCCAGTTCGGCGATGCGCGCAGCATCGATGTCGTACCCCAAGGTGGGCAGCTGGCGGCCGAACGCCACTGCCAACGGCAGCCCGACATATCCCAGGCCGATGATGGCCGGGGACGGGCTCTGTGCTGCGCCGATCGGCGCACTCATGCGCGGCGTCCAACAGGCGGCGATGGTGTCCACTGGGTCATGCGGGGATCCGGGAGCAGGCAAACGTGCCGACAAGGTTAACCGCGGCAGCGGCGCCAGACCACGCCCGGATCAGGATCCGAGGCTGACGGCAGCCGGCTCGAGTTCGCCGTGCCGCCCCGTCCAGGCCCGCAACAACAGGCAGAAGCCATGATCCGGGGGCTCCTGCCCCAGACTGAAACCATGCCACGGGGCCGCCACGATGCTGCCCAGCGTCGCCGCATCCACGTGCCGGTTGGCCATCGTCCAGCGCGGGAACCAGCGGCTCGGGATCGGGCCTGCGGCAAGCTGGATGATGCTGCCGTGGCGACGCGCGTTGCCGATCCGCGCGTGCACCGAAGCCAGCCCATCCCGTGGGCCTTCGATGTACTGCAGGAAACGGCTGCCATCGAACATCAACGCCCCGGTCACCCCGGCCATGCGGTTGAACGCGGTCGCATCGGCCAGCAATGCATCGAGCTCGGGCACGTCCAGTCCCTCCCTGGCCGTGCTGACATAAGCGTACGCATGCAACGGCATGTCCATCACTCCCCTCCTGAGTGCAGAGGAATATGACAGGAAGCACGAGGACTTCAAGCGTTGGCTATTCCGGCGGCGACTCGACCTGATAACCGCGTTGCACCAGCGCATCCAGATAGCCCTCGCCCAGCAGCAGGCTGACCGGCACCGTCGCGAAGGTGCCTGGATGACGGCTCAGCGCCGCATCCACGCCCTGCAGCCAGCGCGTGCGTACCTGCTGCGGCATATCGCTCCAGCCGCGCCGGCGCACGAAGGCCGAATCCTGCAGCAGTTCGCGGCAGGTCTGGGCCATCGCCGAACCCGACAGCCGGCGCAGTGCCGCGACATCCCCCAGCGCCCAGGCGTTGGCGCGCTCGCGCAGCACCGGTGCCTGGAATTCCACCGTGTCGAGCGTGCGTTCGAAACACGCGCGGTCATCGACTTCGGTGGCCTGCAGCTCCTTCAACGTGCCACGGATGTCGTCGACCTTCAGCTTGACCTGCACGTCTTCCGGCTTCAGATCGTGCGCCTTGTACGCGCGCCCGAGTGCTTCCTTGACCTGCTTGCCATCACGCAGGCCGTTGCGCTTGAGGAAGGCCTGGTACAAGCGGCCGGAGGCCACCAGCGGACGGTCCTTTTCCACGCCACGGTCATTGCCTAGGTAGGTCTGTTTCAGGCCGAGCCAGCGCGCGTGCGTTGCCGGCGGCAGGATCTGGTCAAGCGTGCGCCCCTGCGGATCGCGCGCGGTCTTCAACGCCAGTGGCAGCAGGGTCAGACCCTTGAACACACCGATCTTCGCATCGAGGGCGAAACCCGGATCGCCCAGCACATGGTCGACGCTGGCAATGGTCCGCTCCACTTCGTCGGAGCGCCATTGCACACCGCTCGGCAACGGCGAGACCGTGCCCAGGATCCACAACACATGCCCCTGTGGAGCGGTGACCTTCCAGAGGCCGGGGCCGGGTTGTTCGCCGGTCACCTGCACCGTCGCCATGTCCACCACCGCCCCGGTGGGCGCAGGCCCCTGCTGCGCGGCGGCCGGGCCGATCGCCAGCATCAGCCCCAGCACGGCACTGCATCCGATCCATCGCCTGCCACGTGCACGCATATCGCCATTCCCGGGAACGTTGGCGGACTGTACCCAGCGCCGCGTCCGGTTGCGTAAAAGCCGTGTTAGCCGGCGGCAGCGGCGGCGATTCCGTTACAATCGGCGCGCGCTGCAGGCCCGGATGGCGAAACTGGTAGACGCATCGGACTTAAAATCCGCCGACCGCAAGGTCATGCCGGTTCGATTCCGGCTCCGGGCACCAACGGTTTCGGGCGATTTCTTGCAGCTCCCAGCGCTCCGCAATTTTCGACTTGCTCCGCAAAAGCGAGCTGGCCGTGCTCACACGCCCCGGCGCAGTTCCCTCAGACCTGTCCTCACCCGTGTCTTCATCGGGTCCTTCGCCCTTGGCTTCATCACCGCCGGCGAACGGATTGGCGCCAGCGCTTCCTTTACTCGTTCCAGGTCCCTCGCCCCCCTCGATCAAGCAGCGTGCCTGCTGCAGCTGTTTGTGTAGGCGGCAGGGCGGGCAGCGGCGGTAGAGGCTCGCTCGGAGTGTCGTCCACCATCCGAGCCACAGCTGCTCGCAGCCGCATCCGGGGGTCCAGCCTGCCCGCGCACCAGCGCTCGGCATGGCGTTTACCCTGGAAGATGCAGGCCGCCCGCTCATTCCTCGTCTCCCACATCTTTATGGAACACGGCAGAAACGAGCCGTATAGTCTGTTGATGAAGAGCAATGGAGCGATGATGAACGCTATCTCGCATGGCCCCGTATCGCTGGGGCGCAAGAATGGAGGCTATGGGAACGAGCCGACGGCGGCGACGAGACTGTCGTATTTGCCCCGAAATGCTCATCGCGCAGGCTTTCACAGTCATAGCTCTTGTCCAGCTGAACACCGATCAGGGCAATCCTGTCGGCAGCTTCACGCACCGAGAACCATGCTCCGCAGGAAAGCTGTACAAGCATGCCCCCATGGTTCGTCAATCCGCGACATGGACGGCTCATGCTGAAATCTCTCGCAAGCCTTTCCCATGCGGCATTGATCGCTTTGATCAGCTTGGTCCTTTCAGGCTGCCACAAGGAACGCTCGTATCCTGTTTACCGCGAAAATCCGGTACCTGCGGATGCGCTGCCCATCATCATCCGGGTCCATGACGCGCCACTGGAGATACCAACTCCCAAGGTATCCGTCACCTACCAGATAGATCCACTTTGCCTCCCCCCGATCAACAATTACGAGGGTGTGCAATACGAACCGAACCAGCACACGATTGATCCCCCAGTACGGCGTATAAGTGCTACAGAATTCAGCAGCACCGTGTTCAAGGACGGAATGGAAGTTGCTGACTATTACGGTAATGGCCCGTGCACATGGACACCTGCTCTCGTAGAAGCTTCGTTCGCCTTCATCATCGATGATCGGCCAATCCGTGCATCAGTCTCAGCTCTATTCAGTGAGATTGAAGGCGGGAAAACCTTCACCGCCTATATAAAGCGCGCATTGCCCGCCATGACCACGGGGCAAACGCCAAGCCGGACTCCAACCGAACCTTCGAGTTGGTACGAAAAGATGCCACAAGACAAGCGCAAGGAATACTTCCCAATCGAAGTATCCACACGGGTTGAAGGAACAACGCCATGAACGCTAGGGAAAACGCCACGCTTTCGAACCATGTCTATAAGGACCCCCTCCCGCCCCCCGATTCCGACATCGCCATTGATGGAACGAAATACACGGTTTTGGCCCGTCGCGACTCCGGGAACGGATATCAAGGTGTTGTCTACCTCAACATAGAAACAAAAGAAGTCATCGCTGCCCATCGTGGAACCGAGTTTGATCGCCAGGCAGTACTTGATGGCGGCATCGACGCTGCGATGGTCACCGCCAGAATCAATTCACAGCTTGGCGATGCTCTTGCGCTCACCAAGCAGGCAACCAAACTGGCTGAGGGAAATGGGTATGGGCCAGTGCACGTCACCGGCCATTCACTGGGCGGCGCGCTCGCACAGATCACCGCGCACCACTACAACCTCCCCGGCGACGCGTTCAATCCGTACGGCGCTGCCGGGTTGGCCTATCGCCTTCCGGAAGGCCAGCCAGCCAATGCGGCGCCGTTCACCAACCATGTCATGGCAGGCGACTTGGTCAGTGCGGGCGGCCCGCATTACGGCAAGGTTGAGATGTACGCGCTCCCCAAGGAACTGGAGGTTCTGCGCACCGCCGAGCAGGGCCAACGCATCGCGTCCCTCGGAGCACCTGGGCTGAAAAGCGGCCACCTCATGTCCGCCGCTGTGGCGGTCCAGTTGGGGGATTCCCATCGAATGGTTCATTTCCTTGATCGGATGACCGACAAGGGGCCGGTGCAGTCTGTACTGGACGACCCCAGAGCCCGGGTCACAGACCCTGAAGACCTGCGCCGGATTGCCGACTACCGCAGTGATATTCATCAGCTGCGTATGGGAGCGACCGTGCTTGTCGGCGGCGGCCCCGGACTCATGCGCGACGGGGTCAATTACCTGCGCGGCACCGAGGAAGCCGGTGCATACGCTCGCCAAGAAGCTGAAGCGGAGCAGCGCGCCCACAATGCGCTCAAGCCCGGCGGGCAGCTGGTCCCGGATGCAACCGACAAGGGCTCGCCCTCTCTGAGCAATCCAGGCTTCTCTCCCAAGAGCCCGTTGCAAGAAAGCATCGAATCAACCTTGGACAAGGCAGGCCTGGATCCCAGGAAGGAAGGCCACTTGGAACATGCGCTCTACCGGCAGATTCGCGATGGCGTATCCGCCTTGGACGCCAAGCACGGGCGCGGCTTCGATGAAATCAGCGAGCGAATGACGGCCAGCTTGCTGGCAACAGCTAAGAGCAGCGGTTTGGAGCGCGTCGATCACGTCGTGCTGGGCACTCCGCCGAGCAATGTTTCGGGCCCGCGCATGTTCGTCGTGCAGGGCGAGCTCGACAATCCGGCACACCTGCGGGCGTCGGTTGCGATCAGCGAGGCCGTCAACACACCCGTGGAGCAGTCGCTCGCCAAGGTCGAGCAGATTTCACAGGCACAGCAGGTCGCCCAGCAGGACCACGCCCAGGAGCAGACGCGAGCCGCGATGCGCATGAGCTAGCCCAGCGCCTGCCCGGATCGTGGGCATAGAGCGCGGCGACCTCCTGCAGCGAAACGGTGGCACCCGTCATGCGGACCAGCTTCTGGTAGGCGGCTTCCATTCAGGCGGAATAGCACACCCAATCAAGCATTGACGCTCCCACAAAGGGTCCGCACCGCTGGTTGCGCACAGCAGCCCGCCGGAGGGAATGCGGCCACTCAGCTGCCGTTTCCGCGATCAGGACGCCTTCAGGCCGGCATGGCAGAATCGAACGCCCCGCCCCGGCCGCCGAACCGCGCACAAGGAGATCAGCCATGAAGTGGATAAGGATCGCGTCATCGCTGGCGCTGGTCGCGATGCTCGCCCAGGCCACCGCACCGGCATCGGCGCAGAGTCGTTCGGACAGTCATCGCAACCTCGACGGAAGCCTGGATATCCGCAACAGTGACGGATCGTCCAGCCGCATCAAGCGCGACTTGTCCGGCCGGGTGACCGCCGAGCACAGCAACGGCAGCCGTTCGACCACCACCACCGACCTGAGTGGCCGCAAGCGCACCTCCCACAGCGATGGCAGCTACTCCAACAGCAGCACTGACCTGAGCGGCAACATCCGCACCCAGTACAGTGACGGCAGCTACTCGGTCAGCAAGCGTGACCTGAGCGGCAGGTGGCGCACCGAGTACAGCGACGGCTCCTACTCCACCAGCGTGCGCGATCTGAGCGGCAACTGGAGCACCACCTCCAGTGGTGGCATGGCCGCTCGCCCCCCCGAACGGGGCGTCGGAAAGCGCTGAGACCTGCGCTCAGATCGCCCGCGAATAACGCGGCTGCTCCTGCGCAGCGCGCAGATAGGGATCGAAGCACATCGCCAGCAGGCGCAGCAGCGGCCGCCCCGGCTCGCTGGCACGCACCACGCCATCGCGGTACTCGGCCAGGCCATCCTGCTGCAGGCGCTGCACGGCCTGCAGGTCTTCGGCGAAGTAGGTCTCGAAATCAATGCCGTGGCGTTGGGCCAGTGACATTCCATCCACCTCACCCTGGCACATCAACTGCTGGATCAGCTCGGCGCGCAGCTGGTCGTCGGCACTGAGTGCGACGCCGCGCCAGACCGGCAGCTGCCCCTGGTCCACCGCGCTCTCCCACGACGGCAGGTCCCGCGGATTCTGGCTGTAGGTGGCACCGATGTGACTGATCGCACTTACGCCAAGGCCGAGCAGATCGGTGTCGGCGTGGGTGGTGTAGCCCATGAAGTTGCGATGCAGCTGGCCGGCGCGCTGGGCACGCGACAGATCTTCTTCCGGCAAAGCAAAGTGATCCATGCCGATGTACTGGTAGCCGGCTGCGGACAGGCGCTCCACCGCCAGGCCCAGCAGCGCCAGCTTGTCTTCCGGCGAAGGCATCCGGCTTTCGTCGATCTGCCGCTGCGCGCGGAACAGGTGCGGAAGATGCGCATAGCCATACACCGCCAGTCGATCCGGACGCAGCGCCAGCACCAGTTCCAGGGTGCGGCCGAAGCCCTGCAGACTCTGCCCTGGCAGGCCGTAGATCAGATCGACGTTGACCGAACGCATGCCGCTGTCGCGGCAGGCACGCAGGATATCCAGCGTCTGCCGTACGCCCTGCACCCGGTTGATCGATTCCTGCACCTCCGGGTCGAAATCCTGCACGCCCAGGCTGGCGCGGTTGAAGCCCAGCCGGGCCAGCATCGCCACATCGCTGGTGTCGATGAAACGCGGGTCCAGTTCGATGGAAAAATCACGCTGCGACGAGCCGCTGAAATCGAAGCGGCGGCGCAGGCCCTCGACGAGTGCGGTCATCGCATCGGCATCGAGGAAATTCGGCGTACCACCGCCGAGGTGCAGCTGGATCACTTCACGACCATCGGCGAACTGCGGTGCCAGCAGGTCCGCCTCGGCCAGCACGCGTGACACGTAGCTGTGGCCACGCCCGCGGTCGCGGGTGATCACCCGGTTGCAGCCACAGTAGAAGCAGGGGCTGGAGCAGAATGGCACGTGGACGTACAACGACAACGCGCGCGCCAACGGGTTGCTGTCGGCGATCGCCTGGCGCAGCGCGGGTGCATCGAAGCCGTCATGGAAGTGCGGCGCGGTGGGATAGGAGGTGTAGCGCGGGCCGGGACGGTCATGCCGTCGCAGCATATCGGGATCGAAGGTCCAGGCCAGGCCACCGGCAGCGGGAGAGAACGTGTCCATGGCGCCAGCATCGCCCCAAGCCTGGCGGTACGCCTTGACCCAGATCAATCCTTGGTGGGCACGCCCAGCACCGGCAGCATGACCTGCGGCCAGCGCAGCATCTGGTAGCGGCGCCAGAAGGTGTCGGCGATGCGGGCGGCCACATCGTCGGCCAGCGCCTGCATGGGCGGGTTGTTGCATTCGGCCGTGGTGATGTGGAACAGCACCAGCCAGCGGTCGAACAGATCCTTTTCCAGATCGATCGCCATGTGCTTGGACATCGGCGAGCCCTTGAACCTGCGGGTCCCGCGCAGCATCGCCGACCAGAAATCGACGAGCTGGGCCAGGTGTTCCGGCCAGTCGCGCACATGCCCTTCGAATACCGGCCCCAGACGCTCCTCTTCACGCACGCGCGCATAGAAATCGTGGACCAACCGGGTCACTTCCTCCTCGCTGCACAACTCTGGCGAAGCAATGGGAAGGGCAGTCGTGGGCGTTGCGTTCATCAGGGCACCAAGTGCGGATCGGCAGTGTGCCGCATGCCGCCACCACCGCTGTTGATCCAGATCAATGTCAGCGCACTGCGGCGCACCTAGGCTGGCACGCTTGCAGGAAGCATGCCCTGCGGATGCTGCGCCACCCACGGCGAAGTATACGCGCCGCCCTCTTCTTCAACTCGAACCCGCATGAACACACCGACTTCCAGCCGCCAGCGGCGTATCCAGCATTGGGGTGCAGTCCTGTGGCCCAGCTTCATCGCCGCCGGCCTGGCCTGCGTGGTGTTCTTCGCCTTCGTCGATCCACTGCGGCTGCAGGCGATCAGCTTCCCGGGTACGGCCATCAGCCGTGAGCTGGGCTACACCGCAGGTTTCTTCATGTTCTGGGCGGTCACCGCACTTTCCAGCGCGGTGACCGGCTACCTGCTGCGGCCGATGCCGAACGAAGAGGATGAGGAGCTGCCACTGGGATGAGCATCACCGCATCCTCGCCCCTGCGCGCATGGCGTTGGCGCCGCACCTTGGGCCTTGCATTGCTGGTCCTGTTCCATGCGCTGCCGTGGCTGCAGTGGGATGGACGCCAGGCCCTGCTGCTGGACCTCAACGCGCGCCGCTTCGACCTGTTCGCCTGGACCCTGTGGCCGGATGACATCGGTGTGTTGCTGGGGCTGCTGGCGGTGATGGCGGTGGGTCTGGCCCTGCTCACCCACTTGGCTGGTCGCGTGTGGTGCGGACATGCCTGCCCGCAGACGCTATGGACACGAGCGTTCGACGGAATCGCGCAGGCATTGGCCCGCGTGCTGCCGGCGAAGCTGGCGCGGCCGGCCACCCAGCTGGCCTGGTTGCTGCTGTCGCTGTGGACCGGGATCACGTTCGTCGGGCTGTTCAGCCCGATCCGCGAACTGGTCACCGGCGCGTTCGATGGCGCATGGAGTGGCTGGGAGACCTTCTGGGTGCTGTTCTATGCCGGCGCCACGTGGGGCAATGCGGGGTTCCTGCGCGAGCAGGTGTGCCGATCACTCTGTCCGTTCGCGCGCATGCAGCCGTTGCTGACCGACCCGCACACCCCGCGCATGTTGTATGACCCCCGCCGCGGCGAGCCGCGCGGCGCCCGCCCGCCGGCATTGGGCGGCGTGCTCGGCCGCGGTCGCGGCCTGCTCGATCCGACCACCGCGCAGGACTATGTCTTCCGTGCCGCGCATCCGCTGCTGGCCGGACCGATGCCCACCTTCAGCGCGGATCGGCTGGGCGACTGCCTCGATTGCATGGCCTGCGTGCGCGCGTGCCCGATGCAGCTGGACATCCGCCATGGCCCACAGGCCGACTGCCTGGCCTGCGGTGCCTGCCTGGAAGCGTGCACGCAGCAGCAGCATCAGGCAGGTTTCGGCCCAAGCCTGGTGCGCTACTGCAGCCCGCAGGTGATGGCAGGCCAGCCGCGCCGGTGGTGGCGTCCCCGCACCACGGCCCTGGCTTCGTTGCTGCTGGCGCTGCTGGTGTGCGGCGCTTGGCGCCTGCTCTGAATCAGCCCGGGTCGCCCGGGCGCGGCGGTACCAGCTGGGCGCGGCGGACGATGCCCAGTTGTTCGATGATCAGCGCCATTTCATTGGTGACATCGGTTCGCCCGGTCCCCTGCGGAACGAGACGATCAAGCACCTGCTGGTAGGTATCCCAGAACGCCGGGCCGCATCCGTGTTTGTGATAACTGGCTTCCAGTTCGCGGCGTACCCGTTCAGCCAAGCCATGCATGCCGTATTCCATACGACCTCCGTTGGACTTGTTCTGCATCGTTGACGGTCGACCGATTCACTTGCGAGCTACTGAAAGACTCCCGGCCTTCACAGTCGGTTGATGCCAATTAGTCATAGATTTCACGACACGTCAATTACAGGCCGCGACTTTCGCGATTGAAATTATTAATCGTTCATGAAAGGCCGTAGCGACCGGAATCAGAAACGTCCGTGCCGATGTCGACAAAGTCAGCCGGCGAACCCGGGTAGCCATCACAGATCGGACCATCGCTGGGGATACGTCGATCGATTCTGTCTATGTTGCTAAGCATACTTAGCAAATCGATCTTGGCGGCCTGTCTGCGACAACCCTCGACGCATCTCATGCGGTTTCGTCGTGCGAGTCATCATCCATCGGGAACAACGCAGGGTATCGCTGCTGCAGGATGTAGCGCCTCAGCGGCGGGATGGGAAAGCCTCTGGGCCATTGCGAGACAGCGGATCTGCTGATTCCAAACAACCTGGCGAGCTCTGCGTCGGTGGAAAAGCCCAGCCGCGTGCGGACCTGCCGCTTGCTCCAGAATTCGTCCATTTTCGATCCCTTTCATCATCAAACTTATTCTTGCGCCAAGGCCTCTTTCGCTTCCACGCGTTAAGCTGGCTTGCATAGATGAATACTCTTGGACAACGACTCGCGGTCGCCATGAAGGACGCCGGGCATGCACGCCCTGCCGACCTGGCGCGTGCCGCCGAAACGACGACGGCAACGGTCAGCAACTGGCTCAACGACCACGTCAAGGCCAACCACGTGAAAGCCGAACAGCTGTTCCGCATTGCCGATGCGGTGAAGCTGGACCCACGCGAGCTGCTCTTCGGCCCGCTGGGACGGGGAGTCGGCGAGCGCGGCACGGCCTACATGCACATGCCCAGCGAAGCCCATCTGGATGTCTGGCAAGCGGCCTATGAGCTGGTCGCCCACATCCTTGACGAGCGCGGACTTGAGGTGGGCTACCGTCGCGAGGCCACGCTGGGGTTGATGGCCCACGACCTGCTGATGGAGGGCGTCAGCCGCGGCAAGGTCGCACGCGTGGTGATGACTGCCCTGCCCTGACCCATCGCGGGCTGGTAGCATGGCCGTCGATGGGGATGGGGCTCCCCCAATAACCGCCTGAGATGGCTGATGGCTCCTGCTGAGACGAACCCGGCGTTCGTCGATGGCAGGCCGTGCCCGCCATTGCGTCCGCCGTCGAACCTGCGAACACGCACTCGAGGCAAGCAATGCAGACGTTCAACAACTATGTGCTGGTATTCCTGGGCGGCGGTGTCGGCGCCTGCCTTCGCCATGCCTGCAATCTGATCGGCGCCCGCGTGGCTGCCGGCAGCACCTGGCCCTGGTCGACGTTCCTGGTCAACATCAGCGGCGCCGTGCTGATGGGCGTGGTGGTAGAGGCGTTTGCGCTGCGCAATGGCGCGTCGCCGCAACTGCGCCTGCTGCTGGCCACCGGCATTCTTGGTGGCTACACCACGTTCTCCACCTTCTCGCTGGAAACCGGCCTGCTGCTGCAGCGGGGCCAGCATGGCCTGGCCGCACTGTACGCCGGCGGCTCGGTAGCACTGGGCCTGGCCGGGCTGTTCGCCGGCATGAAGCTGACCCGGCTCGCGCTGGGGTAACAGTCAGCCGGCAGCAGCGCGCGCCTGTCCGCGCCACTGCCGTGGCGATTGCCCGGTGTGTGCCTTGAACGCCCGAGACAACGCGGCCTCGCTGCCATAGCCAACCTCGTCGGCGATCCGTTTCAACGGTCGCCCCTGCCGCAACGCCTGCTGCGCCAGGCCTACCCGCCAGCCCTGCAGATACTGCCCGGGCGTGGTTCCCATGGCCTCGCGGAAACTGGCGGCGAACACGCTGCGCGACATGCCTGCAACATCGGCCAGATCTTCCAGTGTCCAGGCCTGGGCGGGTGCCTCGTGCATGGCCACCAGCGCCAACCGCAGCCGTGGATGGCCAAGCCCGGCGAACAGGCCGCCGCGCATCTCGCCCCCCTCCATCAACTGCCGCAGCACCTGGATCATCACCACCTCGAACAGGCGGTTGACCATCACCGTGCGACCGCAGCGCTGCTCGAATGCCTCCTCGAACAACAGCTCCAGGGCGGCATGGCCGCCATACAGTTCGGCCAACGGCAGGCAGATGAAATCGGGCAGCGCGGCACTGATCGGGTTGAGCCTGCCGCCCTCGAAATGGAGATTGGCGCAGGCCATGTCCGCGCCATGCTGTGGATCGGTGTGGAAGCGGTGTGGCAGCGGGCGCGGATACAGCAGCAGGCTGGGAACGTCGACCTGCACCGTCTGCGTGCCATGACTGACCTGCAACGGACCGCGCCGCACCAGGTGCAGCTGGCCGGCGTCGCCTTCGGCCTCCAGGCTGTTGATGCCGCACAGCGCGCCGGCATGGAACACCGAGGCGGTGACCGCGAAGCGTTCGAGCAGGATGGCGAGGCGATCGACCATGGCGGGACCCCAGATCAAATGGAAGGGAGCAGATACGGCAGATCGTATCGAATTCGATTGCATTGCGTCAGGGGCTAGCCACCGTGCAGGGGCAGCGCTATACAGGCGGCACCTTCCGCGCAGACCGCACCGGCCAGGGCAAAGACCATGATGCGAACCTTCCACCGGCTGGTCCTGGCACTGGTCCTGCTGCTGCCGCACGTGTCGCAGGCCGCCGCGCCGCCCGCCCCGTCACGCACCTCCAGCGGTGAGCTGCAGGGCGCGCGCTGGCGCCTGGACGTGCCCGCCGGCTGGAACGGCGAACTGGTGATGCTGGCGCATGGCTATGAACCGGTGGGCGTGCCGCAGCCATCACCGATGCCGGCCAACGACAGCACCGCCAGCCTGCTTGCAGCGGGCTATGCCGTGGCGCAGAGCGCCTATGCCAGCCAGGGCTGGGCAGTGGCAGATGCGATCGTGGACATGGAACGCCTGCGCGCGCACGCCGCGTCCGAATTGAAGGACGTGCGTCGCACCTGGATTCTCGGCTTTTCGATGGGCGGTGCGGTGGCCATCGCCACCCTCGAACGCCTGCCACGGCACTACGCCGGAGGCGTGTCGCTGTGCGGGGCCAACCTGCCCGGCGAACAACTGGCCAACGACCTGCTGACCACTCTGGTGGCGTTCGACTATTTCTTCCCCGAGCCCAAGGGACTGCACCGGCAGGGCCTGGCATCGGCGGAAGCTGCGGCACTGCCGCAGATGGAGCTCTATCAAGGCATCGCCGCCGCGCTTCAGACCCGGCCGGACGTGGCTGCGCAACTGGCTGCACGGCTGCAGGTAAGCGTGGAGGCATTGCCGGGCACGATCAGCCTGCACGCGATGATCCTGCACGAACTGGCCACGCGCGCCGGCGGCATGCCGGTCGGCAACGTGAGGACCGTCTACCGCGGATTCGGTGACGACAAGGCGTTCAACGCGGGCGTGCAACGGCTGGCACCTGCTGCGCCGGCACAGCGATACGTGCGCGAAAAGCTGGCGTTGACCGGCGCGCTCAAGCGACCGCTGGTGATCCAGTTCAACAACAACGACCCGAGCATCGTGCCGCGCATGCAGGCGGTGTATCCGCAACTGGCCGAGCACGCTGGCGCCACGCCATTGCCGCGCGTACTGCCTGCGGTGGGCGAAGGCCACTGCGGCTTTGCGGATTCACAGGTGGTCGAGGCGTTGAAGGCAGCCGCGGCTCCCTTCTGAGCAGCCGACCGCATCAGTGGCCGAGCGTACCCATGGTGAAGGTGTAGCCGGAGCGCATGAGGAAGTCGCGCATGCGCAGTTCGGCGCGGCGCGGAGACGGAAGATCCGGCGGACCATACAGGGCATAGACCACGCCAGCGCCCTCGATACTCTCCCGGCGCACATCACAATGACGGCTCTCCGAGGCGACGACCCAGCCATCCTTCAGTTGATCGGGGCCGATGGACTGCCCGTTCTTCAGCCGGAATGTAAGCCAGCGCACATCTGCGGTTGACCTGCTCATTGCCGACCAGCCGCATCGTGCATGCGGCCCCTCATGTCCTTGCCTGCCATTGCTGCTCCCGAAGACCAGGACTCCGACCATACCCCGTCGCAATGTCGTGGCCGGCTGAGACTGCCAGCGGCACGCGGCGGGCCTCAGGCGTGTACGTCGAACAGCCTGCGGAATGCCTCCTGCCCGGCAGGTGTGACCTGCAGGTCACGCCGCCCCGCGAGGCGACGCAGCCAGTGGTTCTGCAGGAAACTCTCCAGCAGTGCTTCACCCACCATGCCAGCCATGTGCGGGCGCCGCTCGGTGCAGTCCAGGCAGCCGCGGCAGTATCGCGCGGGCGTCACCTGTGGCGATCGCGCGATCAACGCTTCCAGCGGCTGCCCCACGGCGCGCAGGATGGAGGCGCCATGGGACGTCATCTGCCAATGGTCTGCAGCCGTGGAGATCGCCCCGATGGTCAGCAGGTGGTCGCAGATGGCGACGGCGTATTCACCCGCCAGATGCCGGTAGCAGGTGCGCGCCCGGCGGAAGCCGGCATCAACTCGTACCGCTCGTGGAGAAAGCGGCGGCCGTTGATCGCTGAAACGCAGGATGCCTTCCAGCATGTCGGCGACCTCGGTCGAGGCAATCCGGTGATAGCGGTGGCGTCCCTGCACCTCCACGGCCAGGATGCCGCCGTCGAGCAACCGCCGTAGATGACTGCTTGCCGTCTGCGGCGAGATGCCAGCCACGCCGGCCAGCTCGGACGCCGTGTGCGCCCGGCCATCCATCAACGTCAACAGCATGGCCGCGCGTGCGTGGTCACCGACCAGCGTGCCGACATGGATGAAGGAGCGGGACGTCTGGACCATGGCCGCATTGTGGCATGCCGCTTTCCGCGCATCGTTCGACCCGGATCGAAGCATGCGCGCCCCTGCACAGGGCACAGTCATCGCCGGCACCCCACGAGCTCAGGCATGTCACCGGAAGACCTCCAACGCCGCTGCATCACCCCCTCCGTGCTCTACCCGGGAACACCGGTGGTGCTGATGACCACGTTGAATGAAGACGGCAGTGCGAACATCAGTCCGCTTTCGTCATTCTGGGCGCTGGGCGACCGCGTGGTGCTCGGTATCGGCGAACAGGGCCAGGGCTGCAGCAATCTTCTGGCACGCGGCGAATGCGTATTGAACTTCGCAGATGCCACGCAGGCCGCGCAGGTTGAGGCCATCGCCCGCGCCACTGCTCGTAACCCCGTGCCGGAGTCGAAGCGCGCCATGGGGTACGTGCATGTGCCTGACAAGTTCGCACTGGGCGGCTTCAGCCGCGTCGACTCGGTGCAGGTGGCCCCGCCGGCGATTGCCGAATGCCCGCTGCAGGTGGAGGTCGCGCTGCTTGCCTCGCATCGGTCCAGCGGAACCCAGGATCAGGGCTTCATGATCGTCGAAGGACGGATCTGCCGGGTGCATGCGCACGAGGCGATCACCGTTGCCGGTACCCAGCACATCGACGTGCAGCGCTGGGCACCGTTGATCTATCTGTTCCGCCACTATGTGGGCACCACCACGCCGATGGCGCGCAATTTCCGCGCTGACGATCCTTTGCCGCTGACTGCATGAACCCTTGGCTGCACGCTGCCAACGAGGAGGCAGCAGAGGCCTCTGATTCAGATGCGGGATCGACGCAGCTCCAGCGCGGCGAAGGTGTACCAGCCGAACGCCGGCAGCAGCGCGATGCGCTGGGTGAGGCCGCGATAGGGCTCCGGGTCGAAGCCGGAAAGCATCAGCCACAGATAGGCCATCCCCAGCAGCGAAGTGACGCGCGCAATCCAGACCATACGCGTCGACGCAGCAGGGCCCAGCTCGGCCAGGAACAGCAGCGGGGTCAGGATCGAGAAGATGCCGATGCCATAGAGGCCATGCAGCGGACTGCCCGTGGTGAAGACGCCATTGCTGACCATGGACACGCCGAACAGGAGGGAAGTGAGCACAGTGAGCGCGAAACGGCGACCTTGCGCGAGCAACGCAAGGCTGAAGACGATGATGGCCGAGCCACTGACCACCGCGCCGACCTGCACCGCCTTGGCTGGCAGCCCCGGCATCAGGCCCAGCTCGCTGAGGTGCTGGGAGAGCGGGTGGTAGCCGGGCACGGTGAATGCGAAAGCGATCAGCGCCAGCATGGCGCCGAGGGGAACGTATACCGCCTGCTGGATGGCCAGGTTCCGCACTGCAGTCACCACCGCTGAAGAGGAGTGCGGCGACGTTAGCAGCCGGTCCCGCCGGGTCGCATGTGCAGTTTGGTACCCCTGCTGGCGCCAGGGGACGCGCAAAGAAAAAGCCCTGACCGGAGTCAGGGCTTTTCAATTGGAGGCCTCAAGCGGAATCGAACCGCTGTAAACGGATTTGCAATCCGGTGCATAGCCACTCTGCCATGAGGCCAACGTACTGCGATCAGGAACGACGCCCCTGACATGACAAAACCCCGCGATGGGGCCTGTCGGAACATGGAGCGGGAAACGAGACTCGAACTCGCGACCTCAACCTTGGCAAGGTTGCGCTCTACCAACTGAGCTATTCCCGCATAAGCCGTATGGTACCGGAAGCCCGGGACACACACCAGCCATTTCACAACAGTTTTCACTTTTCTGACTGCGCGAAGAGCCTTGTGGCTCAACGTGCCCCGCCTTGCCGTGGCGGGAGAAAAACAAGGCCCCAACCGGGGCCCTGTGCAATCTGGAGCGGGAAACGAGACTCGAACTCGCGACCTCAACCTTGGCAAGGTTGCGCTCTACCAACTGAGCTATTCC